>CAZKDQ010000157.1:0-6487 GCA_964551345.1 uncultured Rhodothermales bacterium | reverse complement strand
AGATCGATTTCGATATCCGATCGGTTGTAGATCTCGATGAACTCGAGCTTCTGGTCGGGAGGCGCGAAGTGGATCTCGTTGACGACGAGGTCGCGCACGTCCGGCAAATGCATGACGACGAAGTCGAGTTCGCCGCGCCATGACTGCCCATCACTTGACCAGATGTTGCCGATAGTAAGCGAGTACTCGCCTGGTTCAAGCGGATCGGATAGCGTAAGGTCGATAACGGTCGCGCCGGCCAGGGAGACGTCCACAACATGAACGCGGGTGGTATTAAGCGAGAACTTGTCGAGTAGGACCGTCGCGGCGTCAACTGCGCGGTTGAACCGCACCTGGAGGACGCGGCCGAAGCGGTGATTGTAGATGGCCGCCACAGGGGCGAACGCTCGCACCTGTTCCTCTTTTACATCGATCGATACGTGAAGCGGTGGTAGAGGGAGGCCGTTCGCATGCACGAGGCCGTCAATCGTGAGGTCGTATCCGCGCACGTCCAGGCCGCGGTCGAGGTGTAGTTCTACGCGATCGATGACGTCGGCCGGCTCACACGTGACATTGGCAATTGTCAGGGGTGGCGATAGCGAGTAGTGAACCGGCATGCACGCGGAGATCGCCAGAATCGGCTCAGAAAATTGCACGCGTATGCGTTGGGGCGCGATCGCTTCGGCGGTAGCTTCCGTCGACGGCGGCGCAGGCGTCGCGCCGGGCGTTACGCCGACGTCGTCGAAAAAATATCCGCTTCCCGTCGTCGAGGTGTGCTTTACCCAGAAACCGAACCAGTTTGAGGCCTGGTACCGGTCGTCCTCCGCCTGAATGATCAATTCGTCATCCGCGAAAACAGTCCATCGGCTGAGCTCATCTCGTTCGACGCGAAACCGGACGTCGGCGGTATCTCCCTCGGCAATGCCTGCTTCTGAGCGGCCGATCTCGACGCGTCGGCTCGAAGGGTCGCCATCGATGCGGACGAGCCGGATATCCTTGGCATTGTTGGTGCCGATCTGCAGGAAGTAGCCCCGAACGTTTCCGGCCAGGTTGGGGACATCCGCCACGAGGAAGACGCGCGTACCGTTGAAGTTGCTGAGGTTGACGCCGCTTCGCGAAAAACGGAATTCCCACGTGCCGTAGGCCGTCTCCGATCTCGTCGCCAGGTGGAGCGTGTCGGCCGAGGTGCGTCCGGCGGAATTGAGCATCCGCGTTCCATCGACATCGACAATTTGCCAGCGGTCGGACGTGCCGACCCACGCCGGAGCCGAGGTGAAATCGCCATCCTCAAAATCATCAACAACCTGGGAGAGAGATGGCTGCCGGCCGGCAATCAGCAGCAGGCCGGCAAGGACGATGCAGAAGTAGGAAGACCGTTTGAGAAGGTGCAAGCGTGCAAGCATGGCGCAGGTGCTTTTTCGAAAGACGCACCTGGCGCCGATCCGTAATCAGCCCGCTTGGGTATTCCTACGTGATCAGCCTGAGCGACCACAACTATACCATGCCGCTTCGTTTCCGCAATATCCATTCTGATGCGAGAAGCGCGATCACGATGGCAAGCAAAAAATAAACGTGACGTAGGGATGCCTCGTTCACGGTCTGCTCGGTTCGGGGCAGGAAATCCGGCGCCGATGCAATGTTTTGCAGAAGCTCCTGCAGTCCGGCGAGCGTGGTTGCCGTCCCGCCGGAGCGAGCCGCGATCTGGCGCATCAGGGCCGCGTCGGCACGTGTCGCAAGGTATTCGAGGCTGGATGGACCGACCGAAAACGAGCCGGCATCCGTTCCGAGGCCGACGTCGTCTCGAAGCGCTCGTGCATTGTACTGATAGGTGCCTTCCGGCAGCGCACCGACGTCGAGTTTGTACCGGCCTCGACCTTCGGTTTCCATCGTCAGCTTGTAGCTGCTTCCATCCGATGACTCGAGGTCGAGTTGCACCATGGCATCGTCTACCGGCTCCATACTCTCGTCGTACACCTCGCCTGTGAACCGCACGAACTGGGTGCCCTCAAATCGATTCTCCACAGGGCGAACCCGCACGCGGCGGTCATCCTCGGGTGCGGTCAGCCATCGGATGAGGCCATCGACGAAATCGTCAAAGACGTCCGATCTCACGCCGATGGTCGGTGAGGTCGTGCGCCACATCCACATGTTCGTGCCGAGGATGGACGCGCTTCGGCGCCCGCCACGAGCACGAACAACGATGAGCGGATCCGCCAGATCAACGCCCCTCGACCGGAGCGTCGCCAGCGTAACGGCGTCGGCGCTCGGCTGCCAACCGGCATCGGCATAGTGGAGCGGAGGGAGGCGATGCCAGTCTGCCTGCGATGCGGCAGCCGCTACCGGATGGCTCGATCCCCGGGAGGTAAGCGTTGGCTGAGCTTCAAAACTGGTCGCAGCCGCGCGGGAAGGCAGGGCAGGTAACGCCGCGTCGCCGAGACGATTCAGTCGATCCGGCCGCGGATCACGCCCGGATACGTAGAGCACCGCAGCATTCGACGCGCGGAGAAGCTCACCCATGCGATCGGCCGTTTGCGCCGCCGTCGCTGCGTTGGGGAAGTCGACGAGAACGACGAGATCGACGTCATCGAACGATGCGGGAAGCGCCCCTTCGACAAAACGATCGTCGGAAATCTGGATACGTGTCGTGAGTTCGGAGGAAGGATCGCTCTCGATCGCAGAGCGTAGCGCGCCAACATCAGGGTGCGGAGAGCCGGCGATCATCAGCACATTTCGGCGCGAGTCGACAACCTGCACATCCACGACGCGCGTGTTATTGCGGTAGGTGATTTCGCCATCAAGCTGCGAAACCGACACCACGAATTGCCGGAGGCCGGCTTCGACCGGCGGTGCAGTCAGGTCAACGCGCTGCTCAGTTCCCGAATCCCCGAGTGTGACAGCCTGTTCGTCCAGCAACTGCCCGTCTGTCGACAAAGTGACGTTGACTTGCTCTCCGGAGAATCCCTCTGCGATAATCCGCGCGGAAAAGGGCAGGCTGGTATTTGAGTAAGCCGTCTCGTTAGCCAGTACATCCTGGATGCGGACATCGCGAGCCTGGGCGGTGTCGCCAACAATGACCGCGTGAACCGGTGCCGACGTTTCCTCTGCGGCATAGGCCGGATTGCGCCCTGCATTTGCCACGCCGTCGGAGATGAGAACGGTGGCGTGATGATTCTGGCGAGAAAGTAATTCAGACACCCGCTGGATTCCCTCCGAGACGTTCGTCCGGACGTCAGATGCCGTCAGTGAATCGGCCGATGAATGCGCATCGCCGATATCGTGGACCTCCTCCCCAAAACGGAACAGGCGGTACTCGCCATCCAGCGATGCCCAGTCGACCGTGTTCAGCGCATTCCGAATGGCGAGGCTGTCTGAGGTGATACCCACGCTCGCGCTGTTATCGGCCAGAATTGCAACAATCGGTGGCTCTTGCCGGACTTCCACTCGGCGGAATACAGGGTCGAACAGCAGGAAGAGCACGATCACGAGCGTGAGCCCTCGCAATCCGCCAAGTAAAACACGGCGACTGGTCGGTATCGTCGGCGTGGTGCGGCTGTACGACCAGTACGCAAACGTAGCCGCCGCCGCGATGCCGGTGATGACGAGAAGGGGGTGGACCGAAAAGCTGAGGGGCATGGAGGGAGAATGCGATCGTGATTCGGTTAGCGAATCACGATGAACGAGCCGTGCTGATGAGCGCCACCACCGGTGAACCGGTAGAGGTACATGCCGGGAGGGAGGCCGCCCACGAAGACGGGGAGCGTATGGTGGCCCGGGCCCAGGGTTCCGTTAACGGCGGTGGTAACGAGGCGACCCGTCACGTCGAGAATCTCGAGGCGGGTGTCCACGTGCGGCGCGTAAACGCTTAACGAAAACGTGGTGTATCGAGTGGATGGATTGGGATAGACGGCGGTAACGGCGGCCTCGTGGTCAAAAGAGTGAGCTGCCGGCTCCGTGGATGTACGATGCGCTTCGGCAGCTCTGATCGCTGCGTCGGCATTGATGATGCCCCATCCGAGAAGCGTGTCCGGCTCTGCCGACTGATGGCTCGTTTCGCGGAGGATACGTTGCACGACAGCGGGCGTCAGGTCTCCGTTAACTTGCAGCATCTGTGTGACGACGCCGGCGACGAGCGGTGCCGAGAAGGACGTGCCACGGCCGAGGCCAAAGGCCGATGCCCCTGTGGCGATAGGCACATTGACTCCGGGTGCCGCAACATCGGGCTTGATCCGGCCGTCGGCGGTGGGACCGACGGAGCTAAACGTTGCGCGCGAGGAGTCTGCATTGACGGCGGCGACTGTGATTGCGCCGGGGGCGTCCGCCGGGGTGCTGATATAGCGCCAATCGCTTTGGCCTTCGTTGCCCGCGCTCGTAACGACCACCACGCCGAGTTCAACCGCGCGCTGTACCGCGAGCGTGGTGACAGCCGTTGCTCCATCGAGATCGGCGTAGTCGTATTCGAAATCCTCGAACGTCGTGTAACCGAGCGAGATGTTCACGACATCAACGCCGCTCGCCTCCAGCCATTCGAGTCCGGCGACGAAGTACTCTTCCTCGGCGCGCGTTTCGGTGGGGACGTACTCAGTTGTCGCTGCGAGAATGTATGCGCCATGACCCGGGCCGAGCAGGCGGCCCTCGTACCGGCCGGCGGCGACGGAGGCCACACTCAAGCCGTGTAAATTATGCTGCGTTAATCCCACAAAATCTTCCTCGCCGAGGATTCGGCTTTGCAGTTGGTGGACCGCAAACGCCGGATGCTGAAATCCGTCGTACTGAGTGTCGAGAAAGCCGAGGATGATGCCCCGGCCGTTGATCCCGCGAGCGAGTGGCGCGAGCGCGTTGATGCGTCTCAACACCTCCGCAGATGGTCCGGCTTCATCACTTGATCCACGCTTGAATACGGACGCCTCTTCTCGAGCCGGCTCGCGAATCAACTTTCGAGAAGGTCTTAGCGGCACGATGCGTTCTACAAACGGCAGGGTTTCAACCCTGCGAAGAACGTCCTTCGTCATTTGCGCGCTTACCGCGCCGAGTAAATCCGATTGCAGCCGGACGTCTGCCCCGAGCCTCGCAATTTCATCCACATAATGCTGAGCGACCGGAGTCTCGCGCGATGGCTCTCCACGCCGGACCCGGCGCTCGAACGCACGCGCCGAGACCTCACGTGATGCCGCGTGATCGGCTGAGTGACTGCCGCGGAAGAAAACCCAGTAAACATCCTCCACTAAATCCTGCGCCGTGATCATCGGCGGCGCCGTCAGATACAGAGCAAGGACGACAGGGACGATGAATAATCGTAACCGTGGCACCTTCATGGGGAATGTGTGGTGTAGACGCTCACGGATTCGCCTACGGATGATGCCGGCCGAGTGACGGTGTTTTCCGGAATGTACGATCAAGCATCTGATGGTCGACGGATGCCTATCCAACGGCCCGTCAGGAGCGGCGCTCTACCGAACGACCGCTAAAGAAGTGAGGGAGGAGGTCGGCAGGCGTCGAACGCAACGGCGGTGCTTCCCCGCGATCCATGACGATGTTGACGTTCGGTGCCAGCTCGGCCAGGAGCTGGCGACAGGCGCCGCACGGCGTGCAGCCGTGATCCCGCGGGCACGTCAGATAGATGGAATCCGGCAGGCCAAGACCGTACGATATCAACGTGCCCAGCGTGTTTCGTTCGGCGCAGATGATCCGGCTCCAGTCCGTGTGTTCCACATTTACGCCGGGAACAGCACGCCTATCCGGCATCACGGCGACGCAGGCAACGGGGAAGTCCGACTGGGGTACGACCGCCCGGTTGGCAAGACGGCGCGCGGCTTCCATCGGCGGCATACCCGATTCGATGGTCAGGAACGGCTCCAGGAAGTCGCCGGGGTCAGGAAGCGAGGCACCTGGCAGCACAGCGATTTTTGCACCGATCAGATCGAGGCTGCCTGCGAACGTATGCGCGAGAAAGGCTGTATCTTCATCCCGGAAATCACACGACGAAACCACGGCGACGACATCGTGGCGACCAAGCGCTGCCGCCGTCGAGAATGCATTGATCAGCTCGGGGATCGTCAGCGAGAATGAGGCGCTTTCAACGCGCGCCCCGGGGATCAAGGCGCCGTCGGACAGCACGAGAACACACGCACGCGGCTCGTTTGAGTACGGCACGTGCGCCCGAGCTTTGATTTCGGCCAAGACGCCTTGAAGCGCATGCTGAAGTTCGTCGGGACGCGGCATCCTTGTGGTCAGAGCGGGTGAAGGCTCAGAATAAACGAAATCTGCGAGAGCTTGACGTGGCTCCCTGCAACAGTTACACCCGCCCATGTATTATCTTGACCTGTACAGTGCGGCTGGATAGTTTGGCAGCCGCAGCGTGAGCGATTGTTCGTAGAGCGGTCTTGCACGCATTCGTGCCGGGGTGGCGGAATAGGTAGACGCAACGGACTTAAAATCCGTTGGAGCGATAGCTCCGTGCGGGTTCGAGCCCCGCCCTCGGTACTAAAAGGTCGGTTTTTGGTTTTTGGTT
>CAZKDQ010000156.1:0-6562 GCA_964551345.1 uncultured Rhodothermales bacterium | reverse complement strand
GTGCTGGTTCTCGTCGTGCAGATGGAGCGTGGCCTCAGCGGCATCATGGAAGCTTACGCAATCTCTGCCGGAGCGACGATGCTGTTGCTCGTGGGGATGACGCTGCCGCGCATCACGCGAAAGGTGGACGTCGCGCAGATCATGCCGCTCGTTCAGTTCGGCACGCCACTGGTGCTCGCGGCGCTGGCCGGGCTCTTCATGAACATCGGCGACCGCTATCTCCTGCAATGGCTTGCCGACACGGAGGTAGTGGGTGTGTACGACTGGTCGGCGCGCCTCGGTGGCGTGCTGAACATGCTGTTCGTCCAGAGCTTCCAGCTTGCCTTCAGCGTCGTCGGGCTGAAGGTGCTGGCACGATCGAGCGAAGCTGCTCCAATCTATCGGCGGACGTTTCGGCATTTTTCAGTCTGGGCGGGGTGGGCTGTGCTGGGGATTTCAGTGTTTTCGTACGACGTCACGCTCCTGCTGTCGTCGCGGGCGTCATATCTCGAAGCCGAGGTTCTCGTTTTTCCCATCGCTCTCGGCTTCATGTTCTACGGCCTCTACACCGTCATCATCAACGTGGTGATTGCGCACGGCCGAACGCGATCCGTCGCGTACATGGTCATCGGATCCGCTCTCGCAAACGCCGCTCTCAACATCGTCATGATCCCGTGGCTCGGAGCACTCGGCGCGGCGGCTTCGACCGCGTTGTCCTACGCGTTGCTTATGATGTGGTCGGCGCGCGTCGCGAATCAGCATCGTGGGATTCGGTATCCATTTGCTCCGCTCACCGTGCTGCTGGTGATTCTCGTGGCACTCTACCTACTCGCCCTGACGACCATCGACCTTCCGACGATGTCTCGCCTCATCGCTCGAATCGGCATCATCTTGCTCTATCCTGTTCTCATTTTTGGAACGCGTTTATACCGGCTGGAGGAAGTGAAATCCTTCACGCAGACGCTGCGGGCCCGATATCTGAGGCGCGAACGGGCAGAAGGAGAGATAGAGTAGGATGCTCGATGGCAAGTAACTTCCATCACTGATCAGGATGTTCAGCCCGAACATCGCGTCCCGCGCGGCGTGTATCGGCACATTCACTCCCCAGATCGCTACTGGCCTTGGCAACGAACGGGACCAACTCACAAGCATCGCTCTGGGACCGGATCCAGGGCATCTTCTCATCCGGCAACAACGCAGGTGGATCAACCAGTGAACCGCCACCGCGGCGCGGGCTGGTCATTACCGTCTGCCTGCTCGTCTCAGCCTTCCTCTGGTTCACCTTCACGATCCAGGGCACCTACACGGCCACCATCACGATGCCGACTCAGGTGCGGAACGTGCCGGATAACGAGGCGCTCGCTTCACTCCCTCCGGAACACGTGCGGGTGCAGGTGGAGGGCGAAGGGTTTTCGCTCATCCGGATGAACTATAACCCGCCGGTGATTCCCATCGATGCCGTGAACGACATCGTGAATCTGGAGGAAGCCGTGCGGGGCGTTCCACAGAACGTCCGCATCACGAGCGTGAGCCCGGCCACGTTCAATCTGCAGAAGGAGCCGGTCATGACGCGCGTCGTGCCTGTTCGCTCGCGCCTGGACATACGCACGCCGAACACCTTCGAACTGCTCGACGCGCCGGAGATCAGCCCAGACTCGGTTCAGGTGAGGGGCGCGGTGTCCATCATATCGCAGCTCGATGCGTGGCCAACCGTCGAACGGACGTACCGCGACCTGCGCGACTCGCTCGTGACGACGGTTCAGCTTGCCGATTCGCTGGATGGGCTGGTCGAGAAATCCGTGCAGGCCGTCAACGTGAAAGCACACGCAGGCAGGTTTACCGACGGATTTCGCGAGATTGGCGTCAACGTTGTCGGAGGTCCGCAGGCTGCGGTGACGCTCGAACCCGCCATCATCGTCGTACGCTACCGGGTGCTGTTCGAGGACCATGACGAAGCGCAGACCGCGCCGGATTTCTTCGCCACAGTCTCGTTCGACGACATCCTGAACGACACGACAGGACGGATCGTCCCAACGCTCCATCTTCCCGAAGGCATCATCCTTCGCGACGTCGAAATGATTCCGCCGAGTTTGCGGTACTTCCAGCGCCTCGAGTAAGGACTCGCAGGCAGAGCGGTTTACAGACCGGACACACCCCGCCGTGGTGAGGGCGAGCGCCCCCGCCCCTCGACTTCTTCGCGAACAAGACGGTGATCGTGATTGAGGCGGTGCTGCGCTTCCTCTTCATCAGGCAAGAAGGCCGTCTCGCCTGACGCGAAGTGATCGTATGACTTAGTGATAGGATGACTTCGCGCACGCGCGCGCGAGTGATCGTATGACTCCCAGTCACCGCGCCGTTCACGACGTTTCTTCTGAACCGCCGCCACATCGCTCGGGGAAACCCCCCATCGGCGCGTACGTACCCTGCGCGGGCCTTTGTGGGTGCCGGATTCGGAATGATGTTTGTCTTAAGCGGCCCCGGAAATCTTAGTGATGTCGAAAATGGTTGTCGGATCGTCCCCGCCTGAGATTGCTTACGTCGCTACGCGCAACGGCATCTTCACGGAGACGGGAACGTGGTTCGCGGCAACCGAAGAGTCGATCGAGCAGTACGCCGCCGGCGTGCTTGCTATGCGACCGCTGCCGCGCCTGCTGGCCGACGCCGATGTCTGGCTTCGCGGATCGACGATCGTCGCGCTGTGGTCGCTGGGCATCTTTCTTCTACTGCTGCCACCGGTCGTGGCGTCGATTGCGTCTTTGACGCTGTACGCCGCGTGGAGCATCATCGGCCCGTCGTTTGTGAGCCGAGTAGGTGCGAGGCTCTTACGCGTCGCAGATAATGTGCTGCTGCAGGGGCTCGCGTTCGTCATTCTGCTAAGCCTGCTTGCGAGCGCCGGATCGATGGCAGCCGTGTGGATCGGCCTCGGCGGGTTCATCGTCTATCGTTGGGGTATCATTCAGCGGTTGATCGATCCTCTGCTTCGGCCGATTCAACGCTCTCTTTACGAATTACCGGTACCCGATCAGGTTCTGCGAGCGTTCATCGTTCGAATTGCGCTAAAGCACGGGCTCGACGTTCCACAAATACGAGAGATTGAACGAGGTATCAGAGATAAATGGACGTAGGTTTTAAGCGGGAATCAGTGCCTACCCGCGTATTTCTGGTTCGGCACGGCCAGACCGAGTATAACCGCCGGCGCATCATGCAAGGGCGGCGCATCAACGCGTCTTTGAACGAGATGGGCCGTAGCCAGGCGGAGGCGCTGGGCGATCGCTTTGCCGATTTACGCTTCGACGCGATCTACGCCAGCTCCCTGAACCGCGCCATCGAAACGGCATCCGCAATCATGGATCGCCAGCCGGATCGGCTCAATGTGAGGTGCCGAACGGCGTTCGATGAGATGAGCTGGGGACGATTCGAGGGCATGGGATCATCCCCCGAACTCCAGAATATGCTCGACCGCGTTTTTTCGGAATGGCAGGCCGGGAATTTTGAATACGAAGTGGAAGGTGGAGAGTCGATTCTCGACGTCCAGAAGCGAGCCGTCGATGGCTTCAATGGTGTGATTGAGCGGCACGAGGGCGGCACGGTCCTGATCGTTGCTCACGGTCGGCTGCTGCGGGTGCTGCTTGCCAGCCTCCTTCCCGAGTTCGGCCTTCCGCGCATGCAAGAGCTCCGTCATCATAACACCTGCGTGAACGAACTCGTCGTCGAAAACGGAACCTGTAGCCCGGTTACGCTCAACTGCGTCCGCCACCTCAGCGCCTATCAGAAAGCAGCCTGATGTACGAGCGAACCGTTCCTGCCGTTGATGAACAGGCCGCTGCCTGGGCGCCGGATCTCCGTGATGAGGTTCTTCGCCGGCGCGCCGATGGTGCCGGGCGAATCGAGATCCCACTCGACATCCGAGATGCCCATGGCGTTTTGTCTGCCTGGCGTAAGGCTGATGTCCTCTTCTACTGGGCCTCGCGAAGTCAGTCGGAAATCGTCGTCGCCACCGGAATCGCCGATCGCTTTTTTGTGGATGGTGCCCGCACTGAGGCTGATATAGTCGAGGCGCTTACGGAGGTGGAGGGTCGCGCCGCCCATGGCGAGCGCTACTATGGCGGATTGCGATTCGACCCATTCGTCGAAAGCGATGCCGAGTGGAAGCCATACGGCACCGTCAGTTTTTTCAAGCCGCGTTTCGAGGTTCGGATCGGGCGAGAATCGGCGGTGATGCTGGTGAATGGAGGCTCGTCGGATGAGCTGGCGCGCGCCATGGTTGGCTGGTCGTTTGATGATCGACGCTCCAATGGCCACGCATTGAGCGTCACGCGCGGAGCCGAATATCCGGATCGGGAGGATTGGATCGAGGCGGTCGAAGAGACGCTTTGCACGATCCGCCGCGGCGATGTGGAGAAGGCCGTTCTTGCGCGAGCTGTCGATCTTCAAGCCGCGCACGATGTTGATGCCGTCGATTTGCTCGGGAAGCTCATCGACACCGCACCATTCTGTTACCACATGCTGTTTCGCCCGGAGCCGGGGACGGCGTTCGTCTGTGCTACACCCGAACGGCTGATCCGTCGCCGCGGACGGCAACTGCGAAGCGAAGCAGTGGCCGGAACGCGTCCACTCAGTGTTTCAGTTGAGGATGACGCGCGGCTGCTCGACGACCTGCTGACGAGCGATAAGGATCGCCGCGAACACGAAGTCGTGGGAAGAAGCATCGTCGAAGCACTCGGACGTTATGCGAGCCACATCGACATCGCACGCCGTCCGTCGGAGATGCGCCTCGCCACCGGCCGCCATCTGAAGTCGGGCATTCGTGCCGAGTTGCTGCCGACTGCCTCGACGGCCGAGATCATTACGGCCATTCACCCGACGCCTGCCGTCGGCGGCTATCCCACTGAAGCTGCAAGACAGTGGCTTCGTGACACGGAGCCATTCGATCGAGGCTGGTATGCGGGCGCGGTAGGATGGATCGGTGATGATGAGGCGGAGCTGGCTGTGGGAATTCGCTCGGCGCTCGTTCAAGGGCGAGATGTTCGCCTCTATTCGGGAGCGGGAATCGTCGAGGGATCGCAGCCGGAGGCCGAGTGGGACGAGATCGAGCAGAAGCTCGACGGCTTCCTGAAGGTGCTTCGCATCCCAGGCTGATGACGCCCGAGGAATCCGCCCGCCTTGCCCATCGATGGGCCTACGCGCTCGTAGATCAGCTCGTGGCGTCGGGCGTGAGGCACTTCTTCATCGCACCCGGATCGCGCAGCACACCGCTCACGATGGCCGCCGCGCGCCACCCGGATGCGAAGACGGTCATCCATTTCGACGAACGCGGCACCGCCTTCATGGCACTCGGCGCTGCCCGCGCGACTTCGATGCCTGCCGCGTGGATCACGACCTCCGGCACCGCGGTCGCAAACGGTTTTCCGGCCGTGATCGAGGCATCCGTCGATGCCGCGCCGATGATTCTGCTGACGGCCGACCGCCCACCCGAGCTTCGGCAGACGGGCGCGAATCAGACCATCGATCAGGTCAAGATTTTTGGGGATAGTGTGCGGTGGTTCGCCGATCTGCCTGTGCCGGATCCGAATGTCGGCTTAGACTTCGTCCGATCAACGGCCGCGCACGCCGTCGCTCGTTCGACTTTCCCCGATGCCGGACCGGTGCATCTCAACTGCATGTTCCGCGAACCACTGGTGTCGTCGGCGTCAATCACGGATGAGAAGGTCGACGCGGTCAGGTTTTTCCACATCCCAAACAAAATCTGTGCGCCGGATGAGCAGGCGGTGATTGAAGTCGCGCAGATTGCCGAAGAAGCCCGACGCGGTGTTATTGTGGCGGGCAGGATGGCCCTGCGTGATCAGTCGCATCACGTCGCGGCGCTCGCGGAGGCGCTGGGATGGCCGCTCATCGCCGACATTGGATCGCAGCTTCGCCTCGGAGAAGGGGCGGCATCGAACCGGCTTTCATCTCTTGACCCATTGCTCGCTTCTGGCCGGGCGCTGCCGCATCCGGACGTGCTCATCCATTTCGGATCCGGCCTCGTCTCGAAACGCATCTCTCGATGGCTCGCCGATGCAGCGTCTGCGCAAAGAGTTTCAGTCCGAGCCGAGTCATCGCGCCTCGATCCCTTCCATCAATTTGATATCCGTATCCAGGCAGCACCCGGTGCGTTCGCGGAGTCGCTGCGCAGGCACGTGTCGCAGCCACATCGCGATCACCTCGACTCGTTATCATCCATAACAAATGACGCGACGAAGCGGCTTGAAGCCGCATTCGAGGAAGACGATCGGCTGACCGAGCCCGCAACGGCTCATCATCTTTCAAAGATAATCCCGGCTGATCATCTGCTGGTTCTGGGGAGCTCGATGCCGATCCGGGATGTCGACATGTTCGCGGCTTCCGACAGCGCGCCTGTGATGGTCATCGCGAACCGCGGCGCGAGCGGCATCGACGGCACGGTTGCAACGGCTGTCGGAGCCGCCGAGGCATCCGGCAGCCCGGTCACCCTCCTTTGCGGTGATCTGACATTGCTGCACGATCTGAACTCGCTTGCCGCCGTCGCACGGTCTCGTCAACCGATCATCATCATCACCATCAA
>CAZKDQ010000155.1:0-6635 GCA_964551345.1 uncultured Rhodothermales bacterium | reverse complement strand
ACGACAACGCCTCGGGTGGCTCACCGCCCGGGGCGTTGCTGTGTCTGGGGAGTGTTGAGATTTAACGATCCAGCCGCCTCCTAGTGCCGTTGCTGAATTAAAGATGGCCGCTGTAGAACTCGAAAACGGCCGTTGCCTCGGCGCGTCACTGGTTAGGATGTGACTAGACAACTTGATCTACCGGGATCAATTGCTCAACAGGGAGCCGTCTTCGTCCGCTGGCGACTACGTTCAAACCACGCCCAGTTCCGACCGTCCAGATCATTATGCGTGACTTTGGCAGGATGTACTGAATAATCGGATCTTACTCACGACAGCATCTGCCTCAGCGGTACTCACCTGCTAAATGAACATCACCTCCCACCACGCCCGCTACTTCGCCCACGATCTCACCCGTCGGGGTGGTGAGGGCCTCGACCGACTCTCGATGGCGCTCTACAATGCGTCCGTCGACCTGAACCCTCACCAGATCGAAGCGGCGCTGTTTGCCCTCAAGTCGCCGCTGTCGAAAGGGGTGATCCTGGCGGATGAGCTGGGCCTGGGTAAGACGATCGAGGCGGGGATCGTGCTGTGCCAGTTCTGGGCCGAGCGGAAACGACGGCTTCTCGTCATCTGCCCCGCGTCTCTGAGAAAGCAGTGGGCGGCGGAATTAGAGGAGAAGTTCAATCTGCCGTCACGGGTTCTGGATGCAAGAGCCTATCGTCTGGCCGAGCGCGATGGCCGTGCACCGTTCGGCAGCGGCGAAGTCGTCATCATGTCGTTCAACTATGCCAACCGCATGCGCGAGGAGTTGGCGCTCATCGATTGGGATCTGGCGGTGATCGACGAGGCGCACAAGCTGCGGAATGCCTACCGGCCGAGTAACCGCGTGGGCCAGGGTATTCGATGGGCACTCGAGGACACTCGCAAATTGCTCCTGACGGCGACGCCGCTGCAGAACTCGCTACTGGAACTCTACGGCCTTTCGACGCTCATCGACGAACAGCTGTTCGGTGACATCGACGCATTCCGCGCTCGCTACACCGGCGCCGGGGCAGACCTCGCAGGATTACGAGAGCGCCTGGTAGGGTTCACGAAGCGTACGCTTCGAAAAGAGGTCACGGAGTACGTGCCGTACACGGAACGACGCGCCATTACACGTCCCTTTGTGCCGAGCAATGACGAGCACCAACTTTATGAAGCCGTCTCTGCCTTCCTTCAGCGGGATGAATCGTACGCCATCCCATACCGGCAGCGGCACCTGACCGTCCTCATTCTGCGCAAGCTGCTGGCTTCATCGACGAATGCCATTGCGGGCACGCTCGAAGCCATGAAGGCTCGTCTCGAAGCCCTGCGAGAAGACCAGCTTCAGAACGACCCGGCCTTTGCGGAAGCGCTCATCGAGTCGGAGGATATCGAGGAAGATCTTCTGGATGAAATGCTCGATGACATCCTCGACGAACAAGAACAGGTCGAAGAAGAGGAGCCCCGCATCGATCCCCTCAGACTCAAGGAGGAGATCGCCACGCTCGATCGGCTTGCACGCTGGGCACGCGGCATCAAGGTCGACGCCAAGACGAAGGCTTTACTCAGCGCGCTCGATGTTGGCTTTGAACAGATGGAAGGGATGGGCGCCGAGCGCAAGGCCCTCATCTTCACGGAGAGCCGCCGAACTCAGGATTATCTGAAAGCATACTTAGAAGCAAACGGCTATGCCGGAGGGGTCATTGCCTTCAACGGTACGAACAGCGGCCCGGAGACCACGGCGATTTACGAATCGTGGAAACAGAAGCACGCCGGATCATCCCGCGTGACCGGCTCGCGCGCCGTCGACGTCCGTACAGCACTCATCGAGCATTTTCGTGATGAGAGCCCGATCATGATCGCCACCGAGGCCGGCGCGGAAGGCATCAACCTTCAGTTTTGCTCGTTGGTCGTCAACTACGACCTGCCCTGGAACCCGCAGCGCATCGAGCAGCGAATCGGCCGCTGCCACCGGTACGGGCAGAAGCACGACGTGGTGGTCATCAACTTTCTGAACGAGCGCAACGCCGCCGACCGTCGTGTGCTGGAGTTGTTGATGCAGAAGTTCAGCCTCTTCGACGGCGTCTTCGGCGCTTCTGACGAAGTGCTGGGCACCATTGAATCCGGTGTCGACTTTGAAAAGCGCATCCTGGCCATCTATCAACAGTGCCGAACGACTGAGGAGATCGAGGCGGCGTTCCTGAACCTGCAGGAGGAACTTGACGAGCAAATCCGTTCGCGAATGCTCGACACGCGGCGGATACTGCTCGAACACTTCGACGAGGACGTGCACGCCCGCCTTCGTTTGCGGCTCGAAGATGCTCGGGCGAGCCTCGATCGCTTCGGCCGACGATTCTGGGAGGTGACGAGGTTCATGCTGGATGGAAAGGCACGCTTCGACGAGGATGATTTGACCTTCGTCCTCGACGAGCCGCCGTTACCGAATATCCCGATCGGACGGTACGCGCTAAAATCCCGGATGCAGCCGCCACCAGGAGACGGTGCGCCGGCCACGCACCGCGAGGACGCCATCCTCTACCGGCTTTCGCACCCGCTCGGCGA
Source organism: uncultured Rhodothermales bacterium (assembly GCA_964551345.1). Lineage (GTDB taxonomy): Bacteria > Bacteroidota > Rhodothermia > Rhodothermales > CAZKDQ01 > CAZKDQ01. The sequence goes on along the minus strand of CAZKDQ010000155.1, from coordinate 4,070 downwards.
GCACGTCGTGTCGCAGGCTGCCATGCTGAGCACGCCGCCGGTCCATCTCACCTTCGACATCACCAACCACCCGACGCGCATCCTGGTTGTCGAAGCGCTCAAAGGCCGCAGCGGCTATCTCGCCCTCACCCGGCTGGCGGTCGATTCCTATGAACGCGAGGAGTACCTGCTGTTTTCGGGCTTCGATGACGACGGGCAGATGCTCGATCAGGAAACCAGTGAAAAGCTGTTCCAGTGCATGGCCCAGACTCGCAGCGGCGAGATTCCGACAGCTGTTTCTGAGCGGCTCGACGCAGAGATGGAACGCCACGTCCAGGCCACGCTCAGCCGCTCCCTCGAGCAGAACAACCGCTACTTCGGCGAGGCGCGGGAGAAACTGGACCGCTGGGCCGACGACCTCGTGCTTGCCGCTGAGAAGGCGCTCCGCGACACCAAACAGAAGATCAAAGTGGCGCGCCGAGAGGCACGGCAGGCATCCACGATGGAAGAACAGCACGCCGCTCAGGAGTCACTGCGTAAGCTCGAACGCCTCCAGCGCCGGCAGCGGCAGGAGGTCTTCGACGCCGAGGACGAGATCATGGAACGACGTGATGCGCTCATCGACGCGCTTGAAAAACGTATGGCGCAGCGGACGGTGACGGAGCGCGTCTTTACGATTCGATGGTCGGTCGTCTGAGCTCCTGATTTCATTCACCCAAGGCGATAACTTTCACTCGGTTCAAGACCCGTCGCTCTTGATCTATCGATAATAGCCATTTGCTAATGAAGGACGCTCAACGCCCCGATCACGTCAGTCTCAATAACCTGATTTCGCGTTTAAAAGAGGGCCGGTTCGTTATACCCGATTTTCAGCGTGAGTTCGAATGGAAGCCGTGGGACATACGAGACCTTATGCGGTCCATCTTCCTCGACTACTACGTCGGATCTCTTTTGCTTTGGAAAGGCAAGCAGGAGAGCTTCGATGCACTGGCGTGCGAGGCAATCTATGGGTACGCAGGAGATGCACGGCCAGAGCACATTGTCCTGGACGGCCAGCAGCGCCTCACGGCGATGTATTATGCATTCACAGCGCCAGACATTCCGGCACCCGGGCGCCACAACCGGTTCCTATATTTCATAAGGGTCGACCGCTTTATGGCGGAGGAGTATGACGAGGCGTTCGAATACGACTGGACGCGTCGCGGAACCAATTTGCTTGCGGATCGCGAGGCCCAGTTCGAGAGCCATATGTTTCCCCTCGCGATGATGGGCGAGGAGATATGGGAGCTGGTCAACTGGATGAGGGCCTACGAAGACTACTGGACCCAAAAGGCCACTTCAAGCGATGATGATTCAGGCGCCGACGCCGCTCGGCTCCATGCTGTGAATGCCAAGGCTTTCGCAGAACATATTCAGGCGCTTACACAGCAATACCAGGTCGCATACATCGAACTCGACAAGGAACTCGAGCTGGACAAGGTCTGCGACATCTTTACCCAGATCAACAGCAAAGGCATACGCCTCGATGTCTTCGACCTGATCAATGCGCTGCTGAAGCCGAAGGCCTTACAGCTGAAGCACTTGTGGCGAGAAGCTAAGCAGCGCCTCTACTTTGTGGAGACGGATCGGATGAACGTCTACGTCCTTCAAGTGATGTCCATCCTCCGCCAGGCCTACTGCTCGCCCAAATACCTGTACTACCTGCTCCCGGGGCAGGAGCGTAAGATCCGCAAGCCGGACGGCTCTTTGCAGCGCGAAGTGCTCGTTGCCGATATCAAGGATTTCGAGCGACGGTGGCATCAGGCGGTGAACGCCCTTGAACGGGCCATAGATCTCTTGCGACATCCGCAAGAGTTTGGCGCCATTTCGTCTCAGTACCTACCCTATGTCTCTATACTGCCGGCTTTCGCTGCCCTTCAGGAAGCCGCACGCGCTCTGCCCGCGAGCCGACGCCTCGACGCCCAACGTAAGATCCGGCACTGGTACTGGGCGAGCGTCTTCCTCAACAGGTACTCCGGTTCCGTTGAGTCGACCAGCGCACGTGACTATCTGGACGTAAAAGCATGGTTTGAAAACGACGATACCGAACCGGGGATGATCGCCGAGTTCCGAACACGCTTTCGCTCGCTGGAGCTACGGCGTGAGACGAGACGTGGCTACTCGGTGTACAATGGCATTTTCAACCTTCTGGTGCTCCGTGGTGCTCGAGACTGGATGTCCGGAAACGTGCCGCAGCACGGCGATCTCGACGACCACCACATTGTGCCCAAGAGCTGGGGACGGGTGAACAACGTCGGTTCCAGCATTGACTCGATTCTCAATCGCTCACCGCTGACAGCCGACACAAACCGCAAGGTTATCAGTGATCGCCTTCCAAATGAGTATCTGCCTGAACTGATAGAAGCGAATGGCGAGTCTGAAGTGCGGACCATCCTCGAGTCTCACTTTATCTCACCCTCGGCGCAACAGGTGCTCCTCCGTGATCCATTCGGACCGGGCGATTTCGAGGAGTTTCTCGACGAGCGGCAACGCACCCTACAAGAAGCCATTGAAGATCTGTTGATCAAAGAGCGGATCGACCTTTCGCCGCAGCTCCGCGAGCTCGACGCCGACATTGAAGCGATCGAACTCGAACTCCGCCGTGAGGTCGTATCTTCGGTCGAAGGAGACCCGCAGCACCTGCCACCACATGTGGTGCAGAGGATCGACCAGCGCGTGCAAGCCGCCGTACGCAAGAACCCCGCACTCAACAGCGAAGACTTCGACGCTCTCGACCGAAGGCTCGAATATGCGGACCTTCGAGAGGTGCAGGACGCCATCGCAAGCAAAGCTACCTGGTCGCGGTTTCAGGACCGATTCGGCAATAAGGAGACACTGATGCGCCGCTTCGACCAGCTTGCCGAACTTCGAAACGGCATTCGGCACAGCCGCACCGTCGACGATGTGGCGCGCAAAGAAGGCGAAGCTGCCGTGCTGTGGTTTAAACAGTTGCTCAATATGAATGATCAGCCGAAATAGATGAACCCCCGCTACGAAAAGCTCAAGACTCTCCTGCGCGAGCTCTTCCAACTCGATCAGCCTGATCTCGACTTCGGCCTCTATCGCATCATGCATGCGAAGGCCGATGAGATCAACCGCTTCCTCGACGACGACCTGCTGCCGCAGGTGACAAGCGCCCTCTCTGAGTACAAGAGTGCGGACAAGGAGGAGATCCGGCAGCAGCTCGACGAAGCCGTCAAACAGGCCGAGGCCCTCGGCGTCGATCCGGATTCGGTCGGCAAGGTGAAGGAACTGAAGGAGAAGTACGAGACGCAGTCGGTGGATCTCGCCGCGCTCGAGAACGAGGTCTACGACCGGCTCTACGGCTTCTTCCGGCGGTACTACCACGAAGGCGACTTCATCGCGAAGCGCGTCTACAAGCCCGGCGTCTACGCCATCCCCTACGAGGGTGAGGAGGTGAAACTCCACTGGGCGAACCGTGATCAGTACTACATCAAGACCAGCGAGTACCTGCGCGACTACGCCTTTCGTCTGCGGCCCGACGACGAGCAGGATCCCAAGCGAGTTTATTTTCGCCTGGCCGACGCCGCCGAGGGCGCGCACAACAACGTGAAGGCAGCGAACGGCGACCGCGTGTTCATACTGGCCGACCAGAACGCGATCACACTTGAACCCCCTCTCCCCCTGGGAGAGGGCCGGGGTGAGGGCTCCGAGCTCGTCATCCGATTCCACTACCGCCCGGCGACGATGGAGGACTGGACGGAGGAGACAAAATCCACCGCCACCGCCGCCGCGCAGAAGAAGCCGCCGAAGCAGAAGGAATTACTGGAGATCGCCGAGCGCCGCATCCTCGAATCAACCGATCCCACGCTCGAGCCGTGGCTCCTTGAGCTACGCCGCAAGCATGTGAAGTCCAACGGCGAGACGGCCGACTACAGCCGCCTCTTCTCGCACCTGCGCCGCTACGCCGCGCGCAACACGTTTGACTACTTCATCCACAAGGACCTCGGCGGCTTCCTGCGGCGCGAGCTCGACTTCTACATCAAGAACGAGGTGATGCACCTCGACGACATCGAGCACGAGTCCGTCCC
>CAZKDQ010000154.1:0-6680 GCA_964551345.1 uncultured Rhodothermales bacterium | reverse complement strand
ATCGTCTCGATCATGCTCACCATCCCAAAGAAAAAGCCGGGAGAGGGCGATCTCACGACGCAGGCCGAAGTCGCTACCGCCGATCCGAAGGCAGAGTAATAATCCTTCCTCAACCGTCGACGCCTCGCCGTTATGAATCCGATCCTGAAAGCACTCGAAGCCGACCGCGACCAGATGACGGAGTGGTTCGAGCACATGCACCGCAACCCCGAACTCTCGATGCGGGAGGAGAAGACCGCTCGGTACATCGCCGACACCGTTAGAGGGTGGGGATATGATGTGGAGGAAGGCATCGGGAAGTACGGCATCGTCGCGTCGATGACCGTTGGGGAGTCCGACAAGGCGATCGGCTTGCGGGCCGACTTCGACGCGCTGCCGATTCAGGAAGTCAACGACCTCGACTATAAGAGCCAGGTCGACGGCGTGGCGCACTTGTGCGGGCACGACGGCCACACCACGATGCTGCTCGCGGCAGGCAAGTATCTCGCAGAGACGAAAAACTTCAATGGGACGGTCAGGCTGATCTTCCAGCCCGCCGAGGAGACGATGGAGGGCGGCCCGGCGATGATCGCGGATGGCCTCTTCGAACGCTTCCCGGTGGATGCCGTCTTCGGGATGCACAACATGCCGGGCCTGGAGCTTGGGAAGCTCTATTTCACCGCCGGCGATGTAATGGCGGCGGTCGACAACTGGGAGATCGAGCTGGTCGGCAAGGGTGGCCACGGCGCGATGCCCGAGCTCAGCATCGATCCCGTTGTGGCGGGCTCGTCGCTCGTGATGGCGCTGCAGTCGATCGTGGCGCGCAACGTCTCGCCGCACAACAGCGCGGTGGTGACGGTCGGCGCCTTCCAGGCGGGCGAGGCCGGTAACGTGATCGCGAATTCAGCGACGCTGCGGCTTTCGCTGCGCACCACGACGCCCGAGGACCGTGACATGGTGCTGGGCAAGGTACGCGACCTCACTCGCGCGACCGCGGAAGGATTCGGCTGTACGTATGACATCCGCGAAGGACAGCCGGGTGCCGTGCTCACGAACGACGAGGACGAAACCCTCAAAGCCGCGACGATTGCGCGGGAGGCGTTCGGTGATGCCGAGGTCTTGTACCCGGGTCCAACGTTTCTTGGCTCGGAGGATTTCGCCTTTATGCTACAGGAGAAGAAGGGTACCTACTGCTTCCTCGGTAACGGAGACACGCCGATGGTGCACCATCCCGAATATACCTTCAACCCGGAGATCCTCCCGAAAGGCGCCGCCTGGTGGGCGGTGCTGACGGAGGGATACCTTCAATAGCTCGGCACGAACGCAGGCATCATCCCCAACCAACGAGGTATCAACGTAATGATCACCGTAACAGGCAGCACCGGCACGATCGGGGCGGAGCTCGTTCGCTTGCTCTCGGAGGCGGGCGTGCCTGTTCGTGCCGTGATGCGGGATTTCTCGCGTATCCAGCCGCTTCCGCACGTCGCCTGGCTACAGGCGGATCTCGAAGACAAGCGCGTGCTTGAGCCTGTGCTCGCCGGCTCCCGCGTGCTCTTCCTGCTGACGGGCAACAAGTTCGGTTTTGGGGAGACGCAAATCGAGATGATCCGTGAGGCGGAGCGGCTGGGCGTCGAGCATGTCGTCAAGCTTTCGGCGCTCGGGGCATCACCGCGGACGCAGGCGCCGCTCGCCCGCGAGCATTACGAGGCGGAGCAAGCGCTCGAAGCGTCGTCGATGTCGTGGACGATCCTGCGGCCACACACGTTCATGCAGAACTGGCTGGATGACGTCGCTGAGACGGTCCGCAACGAGCAGACGATTTATGCGGCCATCGGTGACGGACGCGTGCCGTTCATCGACACCCGGGACATTGCAGCCGTCGCAGCCGAGGCGCTGCTCAATCCGGAGCGCCACGCCGGGCAGCGATACGTACTTACCGGAGGCGAGGCCGTCGGCTACCACGCGCTGGCTGATGAGTTGACCGAGGTCACCGGGACGACCATCACGTACCGCTCGCTGACGGAAGACGAGATGCGTCAACGAATGGAGTCGGAAGGGATGAGCGCAAAGATGATCGATTCGTATCTCGCGCTCGCCTCATACCAGCGGGCCGGTGGGCCAACCGAGCGGGTCTCGGAAAGCGTCCGCGACATCCTCGGCCGCGAGCCGCGGTCAATCCGTGATTTCGTGCGGGATTACAGACACGAGTTCCTGCCGTTGACCTGAACCGGCCCGGGCTTTTTCACTGGGGCCTACGCGATATTATCGGGCCATATACATCATCGGGCCGTATACGTCGGGAAATCCGGTTGATAGGCGGCGGTACCGCCGGCAGCCGACGCCGGTTCGGCGGGCGCGGGATGATCCGTCCGTACGAGCGCACCGGCGTTCTGCCACAGGATGAACGTGCCCATCGCGACGAGGAAGACGGCGAAGCCTCGCTTGAGTACGCCCTGGGAGATCCGGCCGCCGATCAGTTTGCCGGCAAACGTGCCTGCGATTCCGATCGCGGTGAAGAGCAGAATCAGGCTCCAGTTCATCGAGAAACCGGCCTCTGCCAGCACGTCGATGTACTTGTAGAAGCCGCTCGCACTTTTCAGGGCGATGATGGCCAGGCTCGTGCCGATGGCCAGATGCATCGGCAGTCCGCCGAGGATGACCAGAGCGGGCACGATGAGGAAGCCGCCGCCCACGCCTACGATGCCCGTCACGACCCCGACGACCAGGCCCTCGATTATGATCTTCCAGGCCGCGTGGGGCGTCGAGGCCGTGGCGGGTGAGACGGGTCTGTCCTTCCTGAACATCATGAAGGACGCCAGAAGCATCACGCCGGCGAAGAACAGCAGCTGTACACTCCCCGAGATGAAGGCGGACAGGTACGCGCCGAGGTAGGCTCCCGCCATGCCCGGCACGCCGAAGTACAGCACGCTGCGCCAGTCGATCTGCCGCTTGAGCGCAAAAGGAATCGCGCCGACGAGGCTGATCAGCGTCACGATACCCAGCGACTCGGCAATCGCCAGTTTTTCAGGCTCGCCTACCAGGTAGACGAGCACCGGCACGGTGAGGATCGAGCCGCCCGAGCCCAGCAGGCCCAGCGTGAGGCCGATCAGGAGCGCGCCGATCCAGGCCCAGATGACCATAGATATTCCTCTTCAGGTGCAATGGGCGGAGGAACGATGGCCTCCGCCTGCGGCTTAGGCCGCTTGTTCGGCAGCACGATTCTCAGCCCAGCTGCTAAACGTGCCGTCGACGTAGCGCACCTGGCGGCCTTCACGTGCCAGGTATGCCGCCGCAACAGCCGCCCGGACGCCACTGGCGCAGTGCACGAGGAGGGTCTCGTCCTCAGGCACCTCGGCCAGACGATCGGCGAGGCGCGTGTAGGCGATGTTTTGAGCGTCGGGCACGTGCGACGGCGCATACTCGGTCGCGAAGCGAACGTCGAGCACGTGCACATCGGGGCGCGTGCGCCACGCGTCCACCTCGTCGAAACCCATGGTGGCGATGGTGGCGGCGGCCCCGCCTTCCTCGAAATACCGCTCCAGCTCCGCGGGCGTGGTGTATCCCTGGATATTGTCGTAGCCGACCCGGACGAGATCGCGCACGGCCTCATCCACACGCTCGTGCTCGACGATGAGGTAGAGCGGCGCCTCTGCGTCAGAGACGAGCGAGCCCACGACGGTGTTGAACGTCTTCGTCAGCGGCGCATAGAGCGCGCCGGGCAGGTGCTGCCGCATGAATGCCGTCCGGTCCGGCCGCGTATCGACGACGATCGCTTCCTGCCTGCCCGCCGCGGAAGCCAGATCGGCCACGTCCAGGTGACCGGGCCGGGGCAGATCACCCAGCAGCGGCACGCCGTCCTTGTTGAGGCGCTTCATGCGGGCGAAGTACAGCGGAGGCTCCGGCTGCCCATCCAGAATCGCATCCGCGAAGGCCTCTTCCCCCAGACGTACGGCGTCGATGGCGGCATTGAAGCGTCGCTCATAGCCGACGGTTGTCTGCGGAACCGCTCCGAGCGCTTTGCCGCAGGCCGATCCCGCACCGTGGCCCGGCCAGACCTGGAGGTACTCGGGAAGCTCGAGGAATCGCTTCACCGAATGATAGAGACGGCGAGCCGACGGGTCCTTCGTCCCCTCGACCTGCGCGGCTGATTCCAGCAGATCGGGCCGGCCAACATCCCCGGCGAAAACGAAATCGCCGGTGATGACCCCCATCGGTTCGTCGGCGCCGCCGCCGCGATCGGTGAGCACGTAGCTCAGGTGCTCGGGCGTATGCCCCGGCGTGTGGAGGGCGCGGAGTTCGATGTTGCCCACGCTGAACGTGTCGCCATCCCGCAGGAAGACGGCGTCATAGTCATCCGCCTTCGCCCACTCGGACTTCCAGTCCGCATCTCCCTCATCCGACAGGTAAACCGTCGTGCCGTAGTGCGAGGCGAACTCACGCGCGCCGGAGAGGAAGTCGGCGTGGATGTGCGTCTCGGCTACCGCCGTGATGCGGAGCCCTTCCGACTCGGCCAGCTGCACGTACTGATCGATGTCGCGCAAGGGGTCGATGATGAGGGCCTGCCCGGTGCGCTGGCAGCCGACGAGGTAAGCGTACTGGGCCAGCTTGGGGTCGAATGTTTGTCTGAACAGCATGGGATTCCGGTTTTCGTGAGTTAGCGAGGCCGTGATGCAGCGCCGTCAGTGCCTGAGTTTCGGGCGGAAGAAGGCGTAGGTCCACGTGCCGGCGAGGGCGCTCAGCATCGCCACCAGCATCACACCGATGCCGCCGCCGAGGAGGGCGAAGATGGGTCCGGGACAGGCGCCAAGCAGGGCCCAGCCGAGTCCGAAAATCGTCCCGCCCAGCCAGTAGCGCGTGCCGGTGTTCCACTCCTTGGGCTGGATCTCGATGGGCTCGCCGTGAATCGTCTTCAGACCGAAGCGCTTGATGAGCTGGATGGATACGGCCGCGACCGCGACCGCCGAGCCGAGGAGGCCGTACATGTGGAAGCTGTCGAAGCGGAACATCTCCTGGATCCTGAACCAGGAGACGACCTGGCTCTGCACGAGCACGACGCCGAATACGGCACCCAGGACGAGGTAGATGAAAAGGCTCAGCGGCGCGTTGCCCTCGCGGAGCGCCTGTTCGCGCAGCGGTTGAGGCACCTGCTCCGTGTCCTGGCACTCGGGCGGGTCGATGGTCGACGTGGACGACGAGCCGGTATAGGCAAATCGATCCTCAACCAGGGGTGGAGACAACGACGCCTTCGCTGGAACGGCACAGGACGCCTTCTGGACCAGACGACGCAGGGGACAGCTTAACATGGATATTCGGAATTGATTTTTGATGGTCGATGGCTGCGTGTCGTCAGAGCATCAGCGGCAGCAGCACGTACGTCACGAGCATTCCGCCGACGAAGAAGCCGACCACCGCCACGAGGGACGGAAACTGGAGGTTGGCGAGGCCGCTGATGGCATGTCCGGACGTACAGCCACCGGCGTAGCGGGCGCCGAAACCGACCAGAAACCCGCCGCCGACGATCATCACGAGACCGGGGAGCGAGAGCAGTCCGCTCCAGCTGATGATCTCTGTGGGGACGAGCCCGGAAAAGTCGCTTATCCCGAGGCTGCCGAGAGCCTCTGCCGTGTCCGGGGCAAGCACGATGGTGCCGGTGGTGCCTCCCAGAAAAGCGGCGGCCAGAAAACCGCCGAGGGTGATACCGGCCAGGAACGTGAGATTCCAGAGCCCCGACCGTTTCCAGTCATAGCGGAAGAAGTCGAGCTTCGTCGGGAGCGTGGCGGCGCACATGTGGCGCAGATTGGACGAGATGCCGAACTGCTTTCCGCCAACGAGCAGAAGCAGCGGCACAATGAGCCCGATGATGGGCCCCGCGACGTACCAGGGCCAGGGCTGAAGAAGCGTCTCAGTCATTCAAAAGGATGGAGTGGTGATGATTGATCATTTGCGTCTCGACCACATCGTATAACTCAAAAGTTATATGGTTCCCAGCTTATCTCTTGCGGCCATTTCGAAATAGCTAAGTGGCTAAGCAGATAACACAGCGTCAGGCGTGTTTTTTGTTCTTTATAGCTCTCCCGGGGATCCGTGCTTCAGAACAATAGTATGTCTTCAGGGAAATACGTTACGGGTTTGGGCATGAAAAAGGAATTGGTACCTCGATCGCTCCTTGAGCAGGCAGCGCAACGCTTCAGGCTTATGGGTGAACCTGCGCGCCTGGAGATTCTCAACCTCCTTCAGGCTCGCGGCGAGTCTAACGTCCAGGATCTGGTCGAATCGACGGGTCGCAGCCAGGCCAACGTCAGCAAGCATCTCGGGCTGATGTTGAGCGAGGGGATGGTCCGGCGGCGTCAGGAAGGCCCTTTCGCCTTCTACAGCATCAGCGATCCCACGCTGGCGGCGATTTGCATGCTCGTGTGCGGAAAGCTCCAGCAGGAAGCGCAGATTGACAAAAACGCTCCCCTTGAGAATGCGGATGGCTGATCCTGCGGCTCGCGCTGCACGCGACTACATAGCAGTCCGCCGCGCTGCATCCGGCGGGGCTGACCATTATCCGATGGGCGAAACCCGGGCCGTGGCGGATCAGGAACCGCCGCCACGGGGTGCGGTACGGCCCGTCGCAGCGGATTTCTACCGCCTGTTTCACCTCCCGATGCTCACGTCGACCCGCTCATCGATTACGCGCCGCAGCACCCCGCTTCTGG
>CAZKDQ010000153.1:0-6686 GCA_964551345.1 uncultured Rhodothermales bacterium | reverse complement strand
TGTACGGCCGGGCGCGACTGTCGTAACCCACCTTCTTGATAAGATGGAGCAGACCAGCCTCCTGAGCCCTCAATAGATTCAACCGGATGGTCTGCTTACTATTCCCGTCGTTGCCCTCCTCGTCCACGATGTCGATGAAGTCTCCGATACTCGCCCGAGCGTGCGACGAAACAATCGCGACGGCCTGCTGCTCAGTGATGGAATGCTCCTCCAGGATCTCGTCAATCGCGGCCTGAATGTGAGGTTTTGTGAGGTTCTCATACCCGATTGCGCGCAGCGTCTCGTCACTGCCTCCGTAATTGGCCAAGCGTGCCGCTTCGGTCGCGTTGAACCGCGCCCTCCCTACATATGCGAGGACGAACTGTCGCTGCTTCTCGGTGCGAAGTCCGGGCAGCGCAGACTTCTTTAGGGGTCCACGACTCACTGGCTTCATTTCAGGTCCATTCGATGAACATCCGAGCTGCGCCTGTACCGGACGGATATTTTGGGTATCACTTAATCGACATCATCGTGTTGTCACGCAAGAGCTTTAGGATGGCGCGGCGCTCGTAGTAAATGTTCGAACCGATCTTCGCGTATTCAATTACGCCGTTGTCACGGTACCGTTGCAGGGTCATTCGGGAGAGACCCAGATACTCCATCGCCTCCTTGTTCGTCATCCACTCCTTAGGATGCCTTCCTTCGGAAGCGTTGCTCTCACTCCCGCCGGTAAGCTGATTCTGTTTCATAGCCGCGGCGACCTCTTCTCGCACTATACGGCGAAGAGTCTCCTCGTCGAGTATGAGGGCGATTGGTACCCTGGACGGGGTGTGATCGGTTTTCATTTGATTCTGTGCTGGGAGGAGGACGATTGTTGATATGAACCTGTCGGCCCGGCCGTAATGGCGAGTCTGAGCTACTTCTGATGGGCTTCTACCGCGTTCTCCTCTTGCCGATAGAGCTACCTCGATCCACCGCAGTCATTCAACCTTTACCTGTATCCGAACCTGTATCCGGCTGTATCCGGGTACACCCGCTGTATACCTGTACCTGTATCTCTCCCCTTTAGGGAGATACAGGGTACAGCTCCTGTTTCGGCAACTATCAAGGGTGTTTCTGAGCCGAACCTGCATCTGATCAAAACGGCACCTTCTCGACGTTGCTGCGAAGGTCATAGGTAGCGCTGTCGCCGGAGCCGCCTGAATCGATCCGGACGATCTCTTTCAGCTTCGCCAACGAATACACACTTTTCCTTGCTGTCGCCGGCGCGCACGTGTCGGCATTATCCATGATCGTTTTTACTTCGCTCGCGCCGTTCTCGCTAAGATAGCGGAGGACATATTCTTCACCGGCACTCCAAGAGTTCGACCGCGAGTCTGGTTCGACTTCGGCAACGAAGACCTTATCGGGGATCCGGTACGGTTCGCCCTCAAATCGAAGGTGGGCCGCAAACTTGACCGGTGCGGAGTCGCGGGTCTTTGCCGATCTCACTTCGACGTTGCCGCTGTTGCCGCCCTTCGGCTCGATCATGAGCATCAGGTCCACCGCGCCCAGGATGGAGGAGGAGCCGCGGTAATCGCCGACCTTGTTAGTGTGATGAATGACAACGATCGCCGCGCCGGCTGACTCTGCAATCTTCCGAAGGCGCATCATCACCGGCTGCATATCCTCGACCGCGTTCTCGTTGGCGCCGGGTGTAATTGCCGCCAATGTGTCGACGAGAACGAGCTTTGCGCCCGTCTGCTCGATCACGTCCAGCAGCCGTGCCGCTCCAGCGTCTTCGCAGAGGTTGTATCCCTCGAGCGTGACGTAATAGAGCGGCGTATCCGCCCCGGCACCGCGTGCCCTCATCACGGCACCTATACGGCCGGACAGCCGCCGGCGTCCGCTCTCTTCGTCTACGATCAGCGTGGGGGCGGCATACGTTTCGTAACTGAGCCAGGGGGTGCCGGTCGCGTGGCATACGCACATATCGATGAGCAGGTAGGTTTTCCCGCCACCGGGTACGCCGGGCGCAACGCAGAGAGACGCCTCTGATATAAGGCCTTCGACGCGCCACTGAATCGGCGGCTGAGGCTCCAGCGCGTCCGCGGCCGTGTAGATCGTTGGCATGCCGTCTGCTTCACCTATGCCTTCCGGCTTGCTATTTACCGGCGTGGCGTAGCCAATGATCGCCGGCACATCCTCACCGGCTCTCCAAACGTCCGTGACATCTTTATGCCGCCCGTTCGTTGCGGCGCTTACATCGACCATGTAAACGGGTACAGGATGAACGACGGCCGCCAGTGATTCACAGAGCGCCTGTGACTCCTTTCTTGCCTCTTCCGTGTCCCGGTCCATCACAACATGGATGGATTGCAGCCCGTCCGATATTTCGCGGATGAACGATGTCTGCGAGACAGACAGCGCCCGCTTTTCGCCGCCGGGCAGCCCGATTACGTCGTGATCCGGCATAAACTGTGACAGCAGCATCACTTCGCGTCCGGACTTGGCCAGAACGAGCCGGTCGCTTCCTGATAGCCGGTTGCCGCCGTAGAACGACCCTTTTGTGTCGGATCCCCTCAGCGAGTAAATCTCCTTCCCTTCGCTTGTGCGCCGGTAAAGTTGCACGCCGGTGGGATAGGGAAGACTCAGCCAATCACGGCCCTCATTTCTCCACCGCGTGACCTTCTGAATCTGCTCGTCGGACAGAATCCCGCACCGGTACCGTTTCAGGGTCTCGAGCGTGATGCCGTCGCGTTCGGCCGCAATTCGCACGAGCTCGTGATTAGGATCGCTTAGCAGGCGGTTATTGCCTGTTCTCTGTAGCGCCTGATAATCGCGGCTCCAGAAGTCGGGCGGGAGGGGAGTCTCACGCCTAACGGGTGCGGCTGCGGGCCGGTTAGCCTTCGGCGGGTTTACGTCGACCCAGGTTATCCCGATACGCGAAAGGATGGCTTCCGTCTCGCATCCGGCGTGACAATACATCACAACGCCACCGTTGCGCGCTGCAGATACAGTTAGGCTCGGGTCGCTGTCATCGTGAGCAGGGCATAGGCAAACCGCGGTGCCGTTCGTTCGATGCCTCACATCCAGCCGGGAAAGTACGTCGTCGAGCGTCATCATCAGCGGCACCTCCAGAGTGCATCTCGGCACGTGTCGATCCTATCGTCGCGCGGTGGATACACGGCTTCGAGAGCCCTCATCCGCGCGGCAATGACGTGTTCATGCTTGCCGCTTAAATGCTCCGTCTCCTGCGCGTCAAGCCGATAGTAGCGGTCTGCCTGCAGCCGTCGGTGCCGACTGACGTCTGGGCTTTCTTCGACCGACTCTTCTTCTGGCGCGGCGTCAGAATCGATGGGTATCAGCGCTTCCAGCCATCCCCGCGTCTCGACGATAGCTGATTCCCGCCCCGATCGTTCGCCGACTTGAGTGGAGCAGCTCGCGCTAAGACTCATCTCGCGCACCTCCGAAGGAAAGCATCGAGCTGCTCTTTAGGAAAAAGCCGCTTCCGTCCGATCCGGAGCGGCCGGAGTTCTCCTAGGGCAACAAGTTCGTCGAGCTTCCGTGGCGATACGTTGAGATGACCGCATGCCTGCTTGGTGTCAAGAGGGCCGTGGACGCGTCCCCCCAGTTCCTGTCTCACGGCGTCCGCGATAATCGGAGCCACCTCCTGCCGAAAAAAGGCTCGGAGTTGCGGGAACAGGCTTGTGTCTACGCGAGACGATGCGGGCCCGGGTGGGGCGTCACATTCAGGGACTCCTGATCGGTTGCTCATTCTTACTTGGCGCGTTGGTTAACGTTTGAGTTGCGCCAGCAAGAACGTGCGCGCTTGTGCGCGATGAAGGAGAGTTAAAGAACGATCCTTAACTCTCCTTAATATTCTCCCGCTTTAACTTCGGGAGGTCTTTATCGAGATCCGCGAGACGCTTCGGCGCGTGCTCTTTCAAATATTCGCGGGCTAGTCGGACTCGTTCGTGGTTACCTGAGACCTTACCTCCGTAATAACCGATCTCTTTATCCACGTGAGAGAGAATATTGTCCTTGTCGGTATTCTCCATCTCGGCAAGTGCAGCGTTTAGCTGTTCGCGGCTAGCGACGGTTTCTGGAGAAGTAGCCATAAGTCTACAGATATTGAGTAGCCTCTGAATGACCAAGCCGCGCCGTTTGGGACGGCGTTTACGTTTACCGGGTTCATCCTTCGTCGCCCGGTCGGCCGACTCCGTACTATTGCCGGACTGAGAGCTGCACTCTAGGTAAATGCGCCGCCACTCGACTGGTGCATCATTCTGAAAGATGGCTTGCAGCGTGTGCCGGCAGGCGAGGACAGTAGCGTACGCATGTAGTGTCGCAAGAAGGCGGCTTCTATACCGGTCGTAGTGGTAAAGCACACCTGCCCTCTGGCATTCGACGAATGCCGAATCAAGGCCCTCTGATAGATGGGCTTCTTCAAGGAGACTCTGTACTCTCACGCCAAACGTGAAGAACATCTCATCCCAGAGCTTCGAGACGATCGCAATTAAATCCCGCCATTCGATGTCGGCGACCGTCGATTCGCCCGGCCTTACTGCCGCAACTTCCTTGCCGCGCTCATGTACCCACACGGCCAGAACGGCGCGAATTTGAAGTATCGAGCCCTGCAATTCTTTCCCGCAGTCGCGAAACTGCGTTTCCGCCTCTTGCCTGAGCTCGCGCAGGTTGCGGAGCCCTTCAGGTCCAATTGTACCCGGGTCACCACCCGATGCGAACCTTTCGACGACGGCCCAATAAGGCTCGTAGATCGCCCCCGATGCCGACGAGTATGTGAGATTATGCTGATCCCGGATGGCATCGAGGATCTGATCCAGAGGGTACAGCCGGAGGAGGCTGAAGGCAAAGTTGACAGTCCCATCCGGCGTCTCTTCGCCCCGGTTGTTCGGCCACTCGAGCCAGTCATATAAGCCAGCCTCAGTATGTCCGCTTCCGGGCACGAAGAATCGAGAGGAGTTTACTCTACGTAACGCTTCGAGCCGATCACGGAGGGGATAAGCCGGCCTAATCATCTCAATAGAAGTAGCAGTGGACGAGAATCAGTAGATCCATATATTATCTCGAGTCTTGACAATTTCCAAAACACGAATTCATGATGACATGCTGGACGGATGGGCGCCACGCCCTCTTATCGGTGAGGGAAGCCTCACAGGAGAAGGACTGCTCAACGCAATCTATCTACAACGCATTGAATAGCGGTGCGCTTACTGAGCGGCGGATCGGCGGTACACGTCTCGTAGAGATTGACGAGAAGTACGTGAGCTTCTCGGTGAAGTCCACTGGGGGCAGGACGGATCTCCGGTTCAGCAAACGAGGAAGCTCGTGACCGACCGCAGAGCAAGAGTGTACCTTCGTCAGCGTAAGGCCGGTTACACGGCCATTTTCTACGATCCGGATCGGCACCCGAAACAGAAATATGTCACGCTTCGGACGCGGGACAAAGGGGCCGCACGCTCGAAACTAGCGAGGCTGGAGGAGCGATATGCACGCGGGCTCTTCGACCCTTGGACAGAAGCCGCGCCAGAAGAAGGGGTCACGCTCGACCAGGCGATCGAGCGGTATCTGAAGAGTCGAGTAGATGTTCGGCCAAAGACTCTGCGAGCCGATAGATCTACGCTAGAGCTCTTCGCTCGTGACGCCGCACCCGGTGCTCTGGTTCAATATATAGAGCCGCGCCACATCCAGGGATTCTTGAATCGCGACGTCTCGTCCGCGACGATTAACACATACCATACGCGGGTTAAGTCCTTTTTCAAGTGGTGTGTCGCAAACGGCCTCGCGAAGCACAATCCGGTGGATCCCGTAGCGAAACCAAGGCTGAAGAGACGTGAGAAGCAGTTTTTGACGGAAAAGCAGTACGCAAAGCTGCTCCGTACGATTGAAGGTGACGCCTTGGTCAAGAGTGCTGGCGCCTTGCCTCGCACCAGCTTGAAGGAAGGCGAAATCCGCTGGCTTTGTGATGTGGTGCGGTTCGCAGTCGGCACCGGTCTGCGACTAAACGAAATCACCTCGCTTCGATGGAATGCTGTTGACCTGGACAGTCGGCTGGTCACCGTACGCCACCGTGGTAACATCACAACGAAGAGCGGACACGAGCGCTGCGTACCGGTAGCAGGCGAGGCATTGGAAGTACTGTGCTCCCGGAACGCACTGCGCACGTCCGAGGCGGACGACTACGTATTCAAGGGGACGTCCACTCGGTCGAGGACAAAATCAAAGCTCAATGACGAGTACGTGAGCAAGCGTTTTCTTCGGTACGTGCGGGAGGCCAAGCTACCGGACGGCTTGAGCTTTCATAGCTTGCGCCACACTTACATCTCGTGGATGATTATGAAGGGCATTCCCGTTCCCGTCATTCAACAACTTGCTGGACACGCGGACATCAAGACGACGATGGGCTATGCGCACCTCGCTCCGGATTCCCTTCGCGTTGCAGTGGCTCGAGTTTTCGGCGACGCGGCTACAGGCGCCGTCGAGGAGAGGGCGTTGTGAGACCCGTGCCCAAAGCGTGCCCAAAATGTGCCCAAATTCGGCGCGCTACGGTGCAGAACGGTGCGTTTAGACACTAGTCAAATCGCTACTAATGCGCGTTTGCGGGTCTTTATGGGCTGAAGGCGGGGCTGTCGGGACTAGACGCCCGATAACTCGTAATGAGCAGGTCAGCGGTTCGAGTCCGCTCATTGGCTCTCATACTTCAG
>CAZKDQ010000152.1:0-6700 GCA_964551345.1 uncultured Rhodothermales bacterium | reverse complement strand
ATTACAAGCCCTCGCGCTTGTATCGTCACGATATGAAATCATCACCAACCGTAGCTGCGGTCATCAGTGGCGACTTCGTGTTGTCCGAGGAGCTATCCTCTGCCGTTCGGAAGGCGGTTCCGGGAAAGCTGAATGAGGCGGTGATAGATCTCCGCACCCGTTTCGACACGGACGTCTCGGAAATCGATCTCTATCGTGGGGATGCGTGGCAGCTGATTGTAGAAGATCCCGCTCATGCCGTCAACGTCGCGCTCGCGATGCGGCTGTCGTTGATGACGTGGCAATCGGCTGTTGATACGCGCGCGGTCGTTGGCATCGGCGGAATCGAGTCGAGGGGCGAAACACGGGTGTCGAGTGGTTTCGGCGAGGCGTTCACACGCTCTGGTCGCGCGCTCGACGCCCTGCCCCGCGACCGGCGGATGTCGATTCAAATCGGAGAGGAAGACGGCGGAGAGATTCTCGACGCCGGCGTGCACATGCTCGACAGGATCGTTGGGGAATGGACGACGGCGCAGGCACGTGCCGTACTCGGTGCGATGAGCGGAATGTCTCAGGATGAAATAGGGGCGTCATGGAAGGACGGGCCGATCTCACAACAGGCCGTGGCACAACATCTTCAGCGAGCCTCGTGGGGCGCCGTGAACCATTGGCTCGAGGCGCTCGCTGATTACATCCAACAATCGTATCCGAGCAGTTGATGGAGATCGGCGTCGACATCTTCATTGCGCTTCTCGCGGCCCATGTGCTGGGCGACTTCGTGATCCAGACGCAGCGAGACGTAGCCCGCAAGCGGAGGCCAGAGGTGATGGCGCGGCACGTCATCGCCCATGGCTTGCTCGCCTACTTTCTGGTCGGGCTGTGGCCGGCGCTCTGGATCCCTGTCGCAGTCGCGCTGCTGCACTTCGTCGTCGACTGGTACAAGGTGCGATTTGGTGAGCCGACGCTCGCGTGGTTTCTGGGCGATCAGGCTGTGCACCTTGTTGTGCTCGCCGTGATTGCGGCCGTAGCCGCTTACTTCAACGACATAACCGTCTGGCATTCCATCGCGCCGCACATCCTGTTTCCTGCGATGGCGCTCTTTGCAGGATACGTGCTGACGGTGCGGGTCGGCGGCATGGTTACGCAGCTTGTTCTCGCGCCCTATCTCACAGAGATGCAATCGCGAATGGGTGAAGGCCGGATGCCCTGGGAGCGCGGTTTCGAAAGCGGTGGTAAGATCATCGGTTACCTGGAGCGAACGCTGCTATTCGTTTTCGTAATCGCCGGAAACGTGGCAGCGGTCGGCTTCCTCGTCGCCGCCAAAGCGTTTTTCCGAATCGGCGAGATAAAGGATGCCGAGAATCGCCTCGAGGCCGAGTACATCATCATCGGGACGCTGACGAGCTTCGCGCACGGCCTCATCACGGCGTACGGCGCGGCTTTACTGCTCACGATGCGCGGCTGATGGACCGACTGCAAACCGCCGGCTACCGATTCATTACCGCAGGTAGAATCGAGGGGGCTGGTCTCCCACGAGAGCGCAAAGCTCCAGGTACGGCATGATGGGCGAAGCCTTTACCTTGGTCATCAGGACCTCCTCCACCTGATAGAGCCCGGTCACGTTCTCCATCGTCACCGTAACCCGCACGGGTTTCGCATCGCCATCCTGAATATCCACCCGCGTGATAGCCGACGCGGAAAAGCGGTGCATGTCTCCGACCGTCGGATCACGCTCGAGCATTTGCGGAATGCGTGATCTACCGCGCGACATATCCGTGCCGTCGGCAACGAGGCCTACTCCCGCCTCTACTGAGTGAATGCGACTGTGCGCCATGTGCCCCACGATCACCTCATGAGCCATCGCTCGAACGACCACGCGCATCGAATCGCCTTCCTCATACAGCTCACGCAGATAGCGTTTGATGAACTCATCCGAAAGCGCAATCGAATGCCACTCATGATCTTCCCGTGTCACGCTCATCCCTACATCATGCAGAAAACAGCCCAGCAAAACCGCGACAGCCGAATCTTCAAACGATCCCACCTCCTCATCTTCCAACGAGGTCGCGATGCCGTTCTTACTGAGCATCTGCATGATCTTGAGCGCGTTGTACGTCACGATCCGTGCATGAACAGGGCCGTGATCGTTATAACCGAGGCGCCGCACCGAAACGGCGTTCGCATAGCTGTGGTGCAGGTGGATTTCGCGGTCGTTGAGGATCAGGCGCAGAAGATCGCGCGCTTTGCCTTCGGCACGGTTCAGCAGCGCTCGGTTGAGTTCTTCTTCCTTCGGACTGATCAGGTCCCAATCCGGCAGGATCCGGGTTTGCGTGTGCTCCATATTCATCAAAATGGCTGATCGCGATGCGCCCGATGACGGCTGTTATCGATTCGCCGCACAGCGTGGGCGCCGGCTGAAGACGAAAAAGCCCGCCGGCCGATATCGACCAGCGGGCTAAGGTCGGGACGGCAGGATTCGAACCTGCGACCCCTTGCACCCCATGCAAGTGCGCTACCGGACTGCGCCACGTCCCGAAAACGATCAGGTAAAGAACGAAAGTTGCACTCGCGGTTCAAGCTCGTTAACCAAATATTAGCGCTCGCCCGCGCTGTTTTCGCTCGGCGCCGGCAATTGATCGCGCAGCTGAACGAGAAGCTTGCGCAGTTGCTTCATTCGATCGAGGTCGTCGCCTGATTCGGGCAGGTTCTGCTCCCGTTCGAGCACCTGTCGCGCGCCATCGATAGTGAACTTGTCATCGCGCAGAAGCACCTCGATGCGCTCCACCGTTCGAATATCCTCCTCCGTGTACACGCGCCGCCCCGCCCGATTTTTTCTCGGATTGAGCATCGGAAACTCACTCTCCCAGTAGCGCAGCACATGCGCCTCGAGGCCGGTTCGCTCGCTCACTTCTCCGATGGAGTAGTACAATTTCTGGATGCCGTCCTTCATCGAGCGCAGGTTCTGTTGAGGTTGAGGTCGCGGCTGAATGTACGCTCCATCAACAATTCTTTTCCCCGAAGCTCCCATCAACATGTGATGTCATTCATGTTGATGCACATCATGAGGGGGCGATGTACATTTGACGCACCATAATCAACGCTACTGATGCTTCGTCACGTACTCGCGTTTCCACTCGTTTTACTGATCATCGTGCCCTCCCTCCAGGCGCAGGGCTTCGATCGTCCATATGATGGTTTGCTGGAGGATGCGTCGCTGCGCCGGATCGTGGATCTTCAAAATGCGCGCAACGGCAGTACGCTGATTGGATGGCTGGCTGATCAAGATCCAGAAGTCCGCGCGCGGGCGGCTTTTGCGCTGGCTTCGGTCCAGGATTCCGCTGCCATTCCCCACCTCGCTGAGATGTTGGATGATTCGGATTCCCGTGTTCGTGCCGATGCTGCATTCGCGCTCGGCCAGACAGGCTCGCCGTCTGCCGGTGTGCTGTCAGGACGTTTGGAGATAGAATCCGAGAGTGCGGTTCTTCATGAACTGATTCAGGCGATGGGTAAGGTGGGCACCAGTCGCGATCTGGACGCGTTGGTCGATGCCGCACTGCCTTCGGCACTTGAGCGTTCGAGATCGCTTGGGATTTCGCGATTCGCAATGCGATCGATCATAACCGACGGCGCTGTTGAACATCAGCTGCACCTGTTGGAGGATGAAGATCCGTCCGTGCGCGAAGCGGCCGGCTATTTCTTCTGGCGAAACCGAGCGTCTGATGCATGGCGCAACCGCGCGGATGACCTGCGCGCGGCATTCGGAAGCCTTCAGACCGACGATCCTACTGCCGGCTACCTCGCTGTTGCGCTTGCCGCACTCGGCGATCCACAGGATATCGCATCCATACGGGCTCTACTCGCTTCTGCGGATCCGCGCGTGCGTGTGCGGGCGGTGCGGGCCCTTGCGGCGTATCGGTCTTTCGCCGCAGCACGAACTGATTTGCTCTCGATGGTCAACGACAGCAGTCATCACGTAGCCATCGCGGCCGCTTCCGTAATTGCAGCGTGGGACCAGCTCTCCGACCAGGAGCGTGCGAACATCACCCGAATGATCCAGCCGGACGACATAGTTGGATCCACCGTTTCGGGTCATTTGCTTACCGCTCTGGCACGTGGAGGCGCCGAAAATGAGGTGCTGGATGCGATCGACGCTGCGCGTGAACTGCCTCCATCCCAGCGCGCTAACTTGCTCGGTGCGCTTGCGCACATCTCCGATGCCCGTGCGCGGCATACGCTGATCGGCTTTGCCGGCTCGAACAACCGCCGGGAATCTTTGGCGGCCGCTAATGCGCTGGTGGCGCGCTGGCAACAGCTAAGCGAGGACCCCGCGGATTATTACGACGCTTTCGTTCAGGCGTTAGAATCTCATGACGTGGGTTTGATATACGCCGTAGCGCCTATTCTGGCTGACGCCGCGTTCGTCCAACGGGGAAGCGTCAATGCCATGGCGTCGACCCTCAGCGAACTGGAGCCGCCTGAAGACACGGAGGCGATGCTGGCGATCGTCGACGCGCTTGCGATGATTGGCACCAACGCTGCGCAGGTCGCTCTGGAGGAAGCTGCGCGGCATCCGCATGATGTTGTTCGAAGGTCGGCGCTGCGCCAGCTCGACGAGGCATTAAAGACGCCGGAGCCATCCATCATTCGGCCCATCAATTGGGAGGCGCTCTCGGTACCAGGTCCGCAGCCACGGCTGGAGGTTGTGACGGAAGTCGGCCGGTTTACCATCGAACTGATCGCTGATCAGGCGCCTCAGACGGTAGAAACGATCGTCTCACTCGCAGAAGGCGGCCACTACGACGGCGTTCCCTTCCACCGAGTCGTGCCCGATTTCGTGATCCAAGGTGGCGACTTCGCGCGCGGCGACGGATTCGGCGGGCCGGGCTTTGAGATCCGAAGCGAGTTCACGCGCGTCCCGTTTGAGCGCGGCGTCGTGGGAATGGCGAGTGCCGGTAAGGACACCGAGGGCTCGCAGTTCTTCATCACCCACAGTATGCAGCCGCATCTCGACGGCAACTACACCGCCTTCGGGAGAGTCGTCGAAGGAATGGAAGTCGTTGATCGAGTAGCGCCCGATACGCGCATCATTTCGATCAACCTCATCGACTAGCGGACGAGCCGGTCGTATTCGGATGTGTGCGCCGGGTCGATCTGAGCCAGGAGATCGTACGCCTGGGTGGCCATGTTCGAGCCTTCGAAGATGGCGGAGAGCTCCTGGAACTTGGCGTTGAAGAAAAGATCGACCGCGTACTGGCGCGTCATCATATCCGTCAGCTCCTGGAGGTTTCCGATGACACGGAGTACCTCCTCGCGCGCTACGTCCGTTTCTCGGACGAAGTGGTCCAGGCCGTTAAAATGGTACGTGAAGTACGCCTCCCGAAGTGGCCTGAGCTGCGGATCAAGTAGCTGCCGTACGAGGTCTGCGCGGCCGCGTTCGCTGCCGAGATCCGTCCATCCCGGCGCATTCTGTGCCTGTGCGAGCTCGGCGATACGGCGTGCACGTTCAAAGAACGGCGTTCCGCCGAGCGACTCGAACGTGTCGTAATCGTAGCCGAGAACCATCATCGCGTAGAAATCGAGGACGGATGTCAGCGGATCATACTGCTCGGGGTTATACGTCAGAGGTTGACCCTGAGAATAGTTGAACTGGAAGCTCGGATCACTGAACTGAATGATGGTCGTGTGCTGGGTCGTGCCGTAAATCGGGCGCCGACTAGCCACCACAATGCGCCCGCGAAACGAGCTCAGCGAAAGCGCCTCCTCCACCGTGATCTGTACGGTGCAATCGATCTGCTCCTGCTCGGTATATCGATGCTCCGTCCAGGAGCGCTCATTGAAGTACTCCTCGATGTCCCGGCGCAGGTCGTTCAGGAAGGTGTACTGCGAACCGCTGAGCGAGCGGAAATCCAGAGATATCGAACAATGAAACTCCTGTGCGGTCGCCGGCTGAACGAATACCGCCATAACGAGCAGGAGGAGAATGGTGCGCATGGCGAAAAATCTAGCAGTCTCTGGAAAGAGGGAAATAAAAAACCTGAATAGTTGTGGCCTGTGGCGGTCCAACATTATGAGTCACGTCGAGTTTCGACAATCGCTCGGGTTATGAGGTGGAGCGCGCCGTGTTGAGAGGGAGGAACACCTCTCTCAATTCGATGCCGCAGTTTCGCTTCTACTGGTTCATTCTTGCCGTGCAGCTAATCGTGCGTGGAGCCGCCCTCGGGCAGACCGCGGACACAGGCGGACGAACGTCTGCCATGGCGGGTGCGGGCGTCGCCTTGCCGGGTGAAGTTTGGACGGCCCTCAATCCTGCAACCATTGCCGGCGCTACGGGAAGATGTATTGCCTTCCAGGGTTCGCAGGCTTTCGGAATGCAAGAACTGCGGCAGGCAAAAGTCTCTTTGGTCTGGCCGTTTCCTCTCTTCGCTCTGTCCGCGGAAGCCGGTTCGTTCGGCTTCTCGTCCTTCCGAACGACATCAGCCAAACTCAGCTTCGGCAGTCGCGTCTCGGACATCGGCGGTGGTCTTCTTCTCGGTGCGTCTCTTGCCGCCCATTCGGTTACAGTTGAAGGTTACGGCGGTGCATCAGCGGTTACGATAAATCTCGGATGGATCATGACGCCGCTTCCGGGGCTGAGTGTTGGTGGGAGCGTCGACAACATTCACGGCGGACGCTGGATGCAGGATGAGGAGCTTCCACAGGTGATTCGCGTCGGCGCGGCGTA
>CAZKDQ010000151.1:0-6753 GCA_964551345.1 uncultured Rhodothermales bacterium | reverse complement strand
CGGGCGACATCGGCCGTGCGCGTGCCGAGCTATCGAACCTGCTCAAGTACGCGAGTCCGCTCGGACTCTACTCCGAGGAAATCCATCCGGACGAAGACAACTTGCTCGGCAACTTCCCACAGGGTTTCTCCCACCTCGGCCTCGTCAACGCCATCTTTCGCATCGAAGAGATCAAGCGGATGAACGATGGATGGTGACGTGGGGATGTCGCCGGGAAGAATCGAATTCTGCGGCGGTCATGCCCGCGAATCGCGAGCCGCGCTGACGACGTCTTCCTCTCCCCTACGCTCCCATGTACGTCAGTGAGAGCAGCGTGATGTCATCCGCCTGAACGGCCCCGTCGGTGAACGCATCGACGGCGCGAAGCACGTCGCGCACTTGTTCGGCGGCGGTGGCGCCGTTGGACCGACCGAGGCAGTCCGTGAGGCGGCGCTCCGAGAACAGGTCTCGCGCTGCGTCCTTTGCCTCCGTCACACCGTCGGTGAAGAGAACGAGGCTGTCGCCCCGCTCGAGCCTCGCCCGGCGCGCCTCGAACGCGAAGTCAGACACCAGGCACAGTCCGATGCCTCCGGTCCGCTCCAATTCCATAACCGAACCTCCGCGGAGCAGATACGGCGGCTGATGCCCCGCCGCAACGTAATCGAGCGCGCCACTCGTCAGATCGAGGACGCCGTAAACCAGCGTCACGAACATGTTTGATGTCGAGACGGGGTACAGCACCCGGTTGACATGCGTCACGCAGACTTCGGGCGGAAGCCCCTGCAACGCCGTCGCACGAAGCATCGTCTGAGTGACCGCCATAAAAAATGCCGCCCCGATGCCCTTACCTGAGACGTCGCCGAGACTGAACCCCAGCCGATCGTCGTCGATCAGAAAGAAATCGTAGAAGTCGCCACCCACCTCTCTGGCCGGGATCATGGTGGCGTAGATGTCGAACTCATTCCGATCGGGGAAGGCGGGGAATGTGGTCGGGAGCGATGAAAGCTGAATCCGGCTCGCAATCTCCAGCTCACGCTGAATCGCCGTAAGCTCTTCCCGCGATGAGAAGGCGCTTCGTACGGCGTTCAACTCGCGCCGAGCTTTGTCGATCGTCGCCTCCAGGTCGACGAAGTCAATCGGCTTGGTCACGAAGTCGAACGCACCGCGATTCATCGCCGTGCGGATGTTCGACATATCCCCGTACGCAGACACGATCACGACCTTGAGTAGGCGCTCGAGCGCGGCGATCTCAGCCAGCAACCGCAGCCCATCCATATGCGGCATGTTGATGTCGCTCAGCACGAGGTCAACATGGCGGTCTTCGGCAAGCCGTGCCAGTGCTTCGATGCCGTCGCGCGCGAAGAGGAAATGGTAGTGGCCGCTGCGGATGGCACGCCTGAAGCGCTGGCGAATCAACAGTTCGAGGTCGGGTTCATCATCCACCACCAGAATTGTGAGGGTGTCGTTGTGACGTACGTCACCCTCGCGCTGAACAGGGAGGCCCGTCTCACGCCCCCCAGTCGACGTCGCTCCGATGACTTCATCCATGGATATCAATCGGTTCTGGGTCACCTGCTCCTTCGGTTTTCTGTTGACGTGCTGGGAATCCGGCATGGCTTTACATCCCCATTAAAGGGCATTACATCCCCATTAATTCGACACCGAAGATGCGCGCCTTCAAGGCTTTGAAATCCAGCGGCTTGGTCAGATAGCCGTCGCAGTTGAGCCCCGACGCCTGCTCGCGATACTCGGCGCTGCCGTACGCCGTCATCATGCACACCGGTACGGGTGGAGGCTCGGCCTTGATGCGCCGCAGTAATTCGAGCCCTGTCATGCCGGGCATGTTGATGTCAGATAAGACCAGCACCACGTCTGCCCTCCCCTCCCGGGCGAGAACATCGAGTGCTTCATCACCGCTGAATGCGAAAAGCAGCCGGACATCGCCCCGGCGGATCTCCCGCCTGAACTGCTGCTCAAAAAGCAGTTGTACGTCTCGCTCATCATCCACAACCAGGACTTTCAGGCTCATGACGCATCGGAGTTTTTGATGTGTGGTACGTGCAGAAACGGCATTATCGCGAGGATGCGACCGGGTTTACGGAAGGCAGGCGCATAATGAACTCGGCACCTCCGTCCGGAGCATTCTCCACGTCGAGCGTTCCGCCGTGGCTCTGCGTCACGATGTCATAGCTCATCGACAGTCCCAGTCCGGTTCCGCTTCCGGCCGACTTCGTGGTGAAAAACGGCTCGAAGATTCTCGAGCGGACGTCCTCCGGAATTCCGTTGCCGTTATCCTTCACCCGGAGGATCACCTCGTCTCCATCGCGCTGCGTAGAGACGACGACCGTCGGCCGGAACTGCCCGTTCTGGCCCGCGGCGTGTTCCATCACGGCGTCGAACGCGTTGCCGACGAGGTTCAACACCACGCGGCCAATTTCTTGCGCCAGGACCTCCACTTTGCCGACGGCCGGATCGTATTCGCGCTCAATGACGACGGGGAAGCCCGGCACCTGCGCGCGTTTCCCATGGTAAGCGAGTTCTACGTGCTCATCGACCAGCTCGTTGAAGCCTACCTGTTCGCGCTCGCCGCTACCCGTCCGCGCGTGCGCCATCATCGAGCGCACGATGCTGTCGGCGCGGCGGCCATGCTGCTTGATCACGCGCGCGTTCTGCTCGATGTCGTCGATGATCGGATGGATATCCTCGCCCGCTACGAGCGCTTCTCTGAGTTCGACGGCGAGCTCTTCGTTGACGTCTGCGAAGTTCGTGATGAAGTTGAGCGGGTTCTTGATCTCGTGCGCGATGCCTGCCGTGAGCTGCCCCAGCGACGCCAGCTTCTCCTGTTGCACGAGCTGCCGCTGCGTCGTTTTGATCTGACGATAGGCCGCCGCATTGTCGATGGCGATTGCCGCGTAGTTGGCCAGCGTCTGCAGGACGCTCACGTGATAATCGCTATAGGCGTTCGGCTCGAAGCTCTGCGTGGTGATGACGCCGACAACTTTGTCCTGATGAATCAGCGGCAGGTAGATGATCGACACCGTGGTATCGCCCGCCGACGCCTGTGCCCGCTTCGGAACGTACTTCTGGTACTCCGCCGCATAGTTACCCGTGACGAGCGGCTTGCGGTTTTCGAAGCACCACACGGCGGGCCGCGTTTCATCGCTCAGATCATGTACATAGCTCGGCAGCGTCTCTCCCTTCTCTTTGGTCGCCGGAAAGAGCAGCTGGTCGCGCTTCGGGTCGTAGATGCCGATCCCGAAGACGGTGGCGTCCATGAGCGCGTTGACATGCTCGTAGACGATGTCGATGACCTCGCGTGTGGAGAGCGTCGATGTGATCGCACGGCCGATTTCACTCAGGCGCTCGGCATCCTGACTGCGGCGTTCTTGCGCTTCGGCGCGGAGCTCGGCCTCCCGGATACGCGCACGTTCGATTTCCTTTTTCCGCAGATGACGCCGCTGCGCCCGATCCGCGGCGATGATCACACACGCGATGAGGACGGCGAAGAGTCCGTACGCCCACAGCGTGCGCCACCACGGTGGTGTGATCACGATCCCGATCGAGGCGCCTTCTTCATTCCACACGCCACTCGGGTTGGCGGCTTTCACGCGGAAGCGGTACGCGCCGGGCGGCAAGTTGGAGTACGTGACCGACCGATGCCTGGCATCTGCCATGATCCAGTGCTGGTCATGCCCCTCGAGTTGATACGCGTAACTGTTCTTGCCGGGGTTGGCGTAGTGCAGCGCGACGAATTCAATCGTGAGCTCATTCTGGCGGTACGTCAACTCGATTTCATCCGTTTGCCAGATCGCATTTTCTAGTGGGGATTCCGGTCCCGGCACGACCTCTTCGTTAAAGATCCAGAGGCCCGAGATCACGACTTGCGGCGCGACATCGTTTATGCTGAGATCTCGAGGAGAGAAGGCCGTCACGCCTTTCGAACTCCCGAAATAGAGCACGTCGCCCCTCCCCTTCGCGAACGCCCACGAGTTATATTCGAGGGCCATGAGGCCATCGCTCAGTCCATAGTTGCGGAACGTCTCCGTTTCGGGATTGAAGTTGGAGATGCCGTTATTCGTGCTCAGCCATAACGTCCCGTCGTCGCTTTCGAGGATGCCGTAGACCACGTTGTTCGGCAGGCCGTCCTCTTTCGTGTAGTGCCGGGCCAGACCCGTGTGCGTGTCATACCGGTTCAGGCCAACCATGGTGGCCAGCCATAGAATTCCGGGTTCGCGCTCGCGCGAGGTGATGTGTAAGATCTCGTTGTAGGTGATCGACGTGGTGTCGCCCGGGTCATGTCGGGCAACGAGCGTCGCCTTCCCGTCCTGGATGCGAATCAGGCCCAGGTACCCTTGAGCGTCTACGATACCGGCAGCCCACAGCGCACCGGGATTCCCATCGTGAGGAGGCGTCTCATGCAGCCCTCGAAGGCCGAGCCGCTCGTCCTGAAATCCCTCGACGTCCAGCGGTACCCGTTCGAACGTGCCCGTTCGCGTATCAAAGCGATCGAGACCGTAATTCTTTGTTACCCACAGAACGTCAGGATCCTCCAGCGTCGGCAGCAGATCGACCGGTATGTATAGATAGCCGTCTTCGTCGATTCGCTCCTCATCGTATCTCGTGACGACGCCGGTGCGCGGATCGATGCTGCTGATTCCTCCGTTGAGGCCGTACGTCGAAACCCATACTCGCCCGGCACTGTCGTCGGCAATGGACCTGATTTCGCCGGCATGAATCGTTCCAGAGCCCGAACCCGATCGATAGCGGACGACGCGGCCCGTCTCCGCGTCAAAATGTGTCAGAGTCTGGCTGTTAGCGTCGAACTGTGTACTCGCCCAGAGCGAGCCTGAGCGGTCAACGAATAGCCTGAAAACGGGGCCCGGTGCCAGACTATTCTCATCAGACGGATTGTGGCGGAGGTGGGTAAAGTCGACCGACCTGGGATTGAAGGCGTTGACGCCGGCGTCCAGCGTTCCAGCCCACAACATGCCGGAACGGTCGGCCATGATCGACATGATGTAATTGGCGCTCAGGCTGTGCGGATCGCGCGGGTCATGCTGGTAAACACTGAACGACTCGGCCTCAATATCGAAGCGCACGACACCTGCAGACGCACCCACCGCCCACAATACCGACGGATCATGCGGGTCGGCCTGTATACGAGAAAGACGGTTAATCGGATTGATTGAGCCGCCCTCATTCGGCACGACGAGGAAGCGTTCAGATCGGCCTGTTTCGGTATCCAGACGAACGATACCATTGGTCGTGCCCAGCCAGGCGATGCCGGGCGTCGCCGAAAAGTTAAACGCGCCGTAAACGCCGTGAGATTGATCGAGCGAGATCTCCCAATCGGGATTATGCAGGAAGCGCTCGACCTTACCCGTTTCCGGATTGATTCGGTTCACGCCGTTTACGCTACCGACCCAGATATACCCTTCGTTGTCTTCCGTGATGAGGGAAAGCCCTTCGGCGGAGATCGTCGCGGGGTCGTCAGGATCATGCCGATAATGCTCAAAGACACCCTCGTTGCCGGCCTTCATGCGGCTGAGGACCCCTTCCCATGTTACCGCCCATACGTCGCCATTTCGGGCTTCCAGCATGTAGGCGATGTTGTCGCTTGCCACGCTCGACGAGTCGGCAGGGTTATGTCGATAACGGACCACACGGCCGGTAGCCGGATCCAGTCGGTTGATACCGTCTCCTACCGTGGCAAGCCAGATATCCCCATCAGCCGCTTCGGCGATGCCCGTGATGTTGCCGTTTGACAGCTTCGTCGTATCGAATGGCGTTGGTGCGAAGACTTCGAACGAGTGACCGTCGTAGCGGTGCAATCCCGCCTGCGTGCCGATCCAGATGAAGCCCATCCGGTCCTGAATCATGGCTTGAGCGCTGACCTGCTCGAGGCCGTCTTCCAGGCCGAGACGCTCAAATCGTATCGACGGCGCCTCCTTCTCTACTACCTGCGGCAGCGCGTCGTCATCGCTCTGCGCATACACGGTTGGCGGCCAGAGGGTACACCAGAAAGCGGACCAGACGAGTGCGATGCATCCGGCGAGAAGGGGCCGAGCGCGAAGACGGAGGATGTACATGGCGGCCGTGGCTATTGAGGTAGCACCGAATCTCGGACTACCGGTGCCGTAGCGTCGGAAACGCAGCGGCCGTTCTACAGACCACCGACATATCGAACCGCGTTACGCGATGGCTTATCTAATCCCCCCTCGTTCGCGACAATACTCCGCCATCGACATGTAAGGTGGGAACGGATGAGGAGGAGCTTACGAGATCCACGTCGATAGTTGCGATACGCCCACCCCTCGCCGCGCAAGCTATGCTGCCGACGCGATAGAAGCCATACCATTACTTCACGGAAAAGGGTGATGGTGAGGGCGACGTCCGGTCGCATAGAATCGTTAGTTGCGAGTACTGGGTAGTGAGTATTGAGGGGCGAGGCCCGCACGGACGAGGTTAGCCGCGAGCGGGTCGCTCTAAGCTGCAAGCGATAAGCTTTAAGCGGTAATCTTTAAGAGCCCAGGGAGGGGACGGGTCTTGTTTCGATCGATGCCGCTGCTATAACATGCCATCGCAACGCAGCAAGACAGAAAGGCCTTAGCGCGTCCGGCGTCTCGGATGCGAAAGCGAAAGGAGGCGAAACAGACGAATTCCTGTCTGAGACCCGACGGCAACACGATCTATCCTGGCAACGCATCCGTCCGTCGGGGCGAGTTCGAATTCGTCAGCCTCCTGAAGCGAAAGCATCAGCCGGAGGCGGTACAG
>CAZKDQ010000150.1:0-6806 GCA_964551345.1 uncultured Rhodothermales bacterium | reverse complement strand
AGAAGAGCTGGATCACGACGATCCGCCGGATGGTGGTCTGCGTGCCGAGTGGTATTACCGAGGTTGAGAAGCGTGCGGTAAGGGATTCGGCCGAGCACGCCGGCGCGCGTCAGGTTTATCTGATCGATGAGCCAATGGCGGCCGCGATAGGCATCGGGCTCAACGTAAAGGAGCCGGTCGGCAACATGATCGTGGACATCGGCGGCGGCACGACCGAGATTGCCGTGATCGCACTTTCAGGCATCGTGATCAACGAGTCGATCCGCGTCGGTGGCGATGAGCTCGACTACGCGATTGTGCAATACTTTAAGCGTAACCACAACTTGCTTATCGGCCATCGCACGGCCGAGCGCATCAAGCGGGAGATCGGTAGCGCTATCGAGCTTGATCCCGAGTTGGAGCTTTCGGTCAAGGGCCGGGACCTCGTGAGCGGTATACCGAAAGTGCGCACGATCTCGTCGGAGGACGTGCGTGAGGCGCTTCGCGATGCCGTAAGCCAGATCAGCGCGGCCGTGCTGCGCTGTCTCGAGCGCACGCCGCCGGAGCTCGGCTCAGACATCCTCGAGCGCGGCATCATGCTCACCGGCGGCGGCGCGATGCTCAAGGGCCTCGACACGCTCATCCGAAACCGCGTCGAACTGCCGGTTTACATCGCCGAAGATCCACTCACGGCCGTCGTGCGAGGAACAGGTAAGGTGCTGGAGGATATCGAGCACCACGAAACCGTTCTGTCATGACGCGAAGTAGATGACCCGAATCTGGGACCGGATCCGCGACTGGGCGATCCTCTTCGGCCTTCTTGCCGCCTCCATCGTCATCATGCTGGCGCAGAATGAGCCGATCGTGCGAGCGATGCGCGGTGCGGCACTCGGCGCCACGGGCTGGGTCGAGAGCCACTTCGCATGGGTCGGCGGCTACTTCGGCGCCATCGATGAGAACCAGTTCCTTCGCGAGGAGAACATCCAGCTTTCCAGCGAGGTCGCGCGATCGCGTGAAGCACTCTTCGAGAACGAGCGCCTTCGGGCAATGCTTGGCTTCATCGACACGACAGAGACAGACGTCCTGCCCGCGCGCATCGTTGTCAAAGACATCACCCGGCAGCAGAATTTCATCACTCTCGATGTTGGCTCAGCAGACGGCGTCGAGGAAGGCATGGCCGTCGTGGATGAGCGAGGGATCGTTGGTCGAATCGTGTTCGCGGGCGAACGATATTCGCGCGTGATGCCGTATCTGAATACCGATTTTCGAGTAGCCGCCCGCGTGCAGGAGTTGCGAAGCGAAGGCGTCGTGCGGTGGGAAGGCAACCGCTACGATCATCTATTGATGGAGCACGTCGTCAAGACGGATCCGGTTGAGCCGGGGCACCTCATCGTAACCAGCGGCTACAGCGGCACCTTTCCATCGGGATATCCCATCGGTGTCGTGGATTCGGTCGCCTTTCGAACCGGCCGTAATGAACGCTACGTATACGTGCGCCCGCTCGCGCCGCTCGATAAGCTGCAGTTCGCCTTCGTCGTGCTCGAACGGCCTGATCCGGAAATGTCGGAGATTGATCAGGAGCCAATCCTGTAGTGGCGGCGTTGCACGGGCGGCGTCGGCACTTCGATGATTTCCGACCCCGCCATCATTTTCCCACACTTCTCTCGAATGTTCAGGCGCTCAGCAACGCTTTCGGTCTGTCTCTGCCTCCTGCTCGTCCCGGCGCTCGCCGCCCAGTCCCTCGTAGAACGTGCTCTCGGGCAAAGCATCGAGCGCGTTATCGAAGATGATTCGTTCTCGAATGCGTTCTGGGGAATCGACGTCATCGACGTGGCAACCGGACGAGTCCTCTATGAGCGAAATGCCCGGAAGAGCTTTGTGCCCGCCTCGAATATCAAGCTCTACACGACGGCGGCGGCACTCGACGTGCTCGGGCCGGATTATCAATACGTGACGACTGTCTGGACCGATGGCGCCATCTCGGAAGACGTACTTCAGGGGAACGTGATCGTCCGCGGTTCCGGTGATCCCTCGATCGGCGGGCGTTTCCATGACGGCGACATGCTGTTCACGCTTCGCGCGTGGGCGGATTCGCTTCGCGCGCTGGGAATCAACCGCATCGAGGGTAACATCATTGGAGATGACGATGTCTTTGATGATGTCCCGCTCGGAAACGGCTGGAGCTGGGATGATGAGCCCTACTGGTATTCGGCGGAGATCAGCGGGCTCACCTTCAACGACAACAATGTCGATTTCGAAATTCGATCCGCATCGCGTGGCGCGCCGGCCGAGATCACATGGGAGCCGCTGAACACGGATTACGTCAGCGTCATCAACAGGACCGAGACCATCCACCCCGATTCCTCCCTCGATGAAGGCTATGCGCGAGTGCGCGGAACGAACGTCATCGAGATCTCGAGCAGCGTGCCGCAAGGGCGAACCGATTACGAAAGCCTGACGATCACCAACCCAACGCTCTTCTTCGTCCATGTCTTCCGACAGGTGTTGACGGAGGCGGGCATAACGGTAGATGGCGAGCCGATCGACGTAGATGACCTCGCCGTCAAACCGGATTACGTCGGCGGCGATCTGATGCGGATCGCGTCGTACACATCGGTTCCGCTGCGGGAGATCGTTGAAGTCATCAACAAGCGGAGCCAGAATCTCTACGCCGAGCAGGTGCTTCGCACGATAGGCGCGGAAAGCCCCATGGACGACGATCGTCTGGAGCCTGGATCTGCTCGCATGGGCGTTGCGGCTTCGATTAATACGTTCGTTGAGGCGGGCGTCGACACGAGCCATTTCCGGATTGCGGATGGATCGGGCCTGTCGCGTCTGAACCTCATTTCACCGCGAATGACAACGCAACTGCTAACCCACATGTGGACGCATGCGGACGCAGATCAGCGTGAGGTTTTCCTCTCGTCCCTACCTGTTGGTGGAATTGATGGGACGCTCAGGGCAAGATTTCGCACCGGCCGTGCGTTCGGTAACGTACGGGCGAAAACCGGAACGCTTTCAGGAGCAAGTTCACTCAGCGGTTTCGCACGTATTCGCGGAGGCAGAGACGTTGTTTTCTCTATCATGGTGAACAACTTTACCGCACGAACCTCCGAAATACGTGCGGCTCAGGATGAGATCATCGAATTGATCACCGCCTGGTGAGGCGACCCGCGGCGCATGCGAGATCGCGCCGAAGGTTCTTGCGATCATGATGAACCCTCGTTCGATTCCTTCGTCTATAGACGATAATTTGCAATAAGCTGCACTTCGACTTGATGACAGGCAATTCCACATCTCTTATACATGCCACTACTGTCCTCGGCGTCCTTCACAACGGTCGCGTAGCGCTTGGCTCCGATGGCCAGGCAACCATGAAGGACACGGTGGTCAAGCACAACGCTCAGAAGGTACGTCCGCTCTATAACGGCAAGATTCTCGTAGGATTTGCCGGTGCGACAGCAGACGCATTCACACTCTTCGAACGCTTTGAGGAAAAGCTTGAACAGTACGGCGGCAACGTGACACGGGCCGCGGTCGAACTCGCCAAAGCCTGGCGCACCGATCGGTACCTGCGCCGCCTCGAAGCTTTACTCGCTGTTGCAGCGCCAGAGCGGTTACTGCTCATCAGTGGCACCGGCGATGTCATCGAACCGGATGACAACATCGTTGCAATTGGATCTGGTGGGCCTTACGCTCTCGCCGCCGCGAGGGCTATGATGGCAAATGCTTCCGATAAGGATGCACGAGCCATTGTAGAGGAATCTCTGAAGATTGCCGCCGATATTTGCATCTATACCAATGATCACATCACAGTGCTGGAAATCGACGCTGTTACCGAGACAGCTTCGGCGTAACAGAAAGTCGCTAACCAGCGGTCCATCTGAGGCTGCAGGTCAAGAGCCTGTTGAAAACGAACAGGTGACGCAGACATGATCGAAGAGTCAATCGTCTGTTAAACATCTCATTTCCGGGCTACGGCCCATCAAATGCATTCCTCACATTCCATGCGTCATTCTCGATATCTCATTGACTCCCGGGCCAAAGACGCCCGCGCTGCAATTTTTGTTGATTATGATAACCTGCATCAGGTAATCGGGCAGCGCCTCGATCAGAACTCGTACGCCGACGAGTACATCGCAGAAATGCTTGATGAGCTTCGGCAGTATCTGCAGGATGAGGAGCATATCACTCCTTCGGTGGCCGTTGCGTTTTCGGACTTCGGCGCCCTGAGTGGCAATGGATCATTCATCCAGCGCTCGCTCTATCTGCAGGGCTTTGAGCCCCGGTTCGTGCCGTCGTCGCTTCAGCCGAACGCCACCGAAATCCAGTTCTGCGCGGATGTCTCGGAGGTGCTTCATCGCCGCTCGGACATCCAGATGTTCGTTCTGCTGACGGGCAATCGCTCTTACGTGCCGCTCGTCCAGCAAATCAAACGTTACGGGCGTACACCGATTGTGGCGTCACTTGAGTCGGCCCCGGCAACCGAAACGGTTCAGTATGCTGAGGGAGACTTCCACCTCGATGCCCATCATCTGCTTTCCGAGGCTTCCCGTCGCGATATCATAGCGGGCGCTCCGGCAGGCGTGCTGCCTGTGGACGCCCCGGCTGCCGAACCACGCGAGCCGGTCGAGTATGTAGAGGTCACGGATCCCGTGCAGCTGCATACCCTCGATATCATCGAGACGTACTTCGGTCAGTATGAAGAGGTTTACCTGACACCGCTGCTCCGCAAGCTTTCCGAGCTGCTCGACGAGCGCGAGCACGATCCGAAGTCGATCATCAGCACGCTCGAAGAACATGGCGCGATCCGCCTCGAGAAGCGCCGCGGCTTTCCGTACGATTACACGGTCCTGATCGTCGAGGGCGATCATCCGGACGTGCGCCGCGTGCAGGAAGTCGTTACCGGCCGCACGATGCCGGAGGATGATGATGCCGATGATTACTCAGACGACTACTACGACGAGTACGGCGAAGACGACGATTATTCAGACGAATACACTGAGGATGATCCCGAGGTTGAGGATCTCTCGAATGCGCCGGAGATGAACGAGGAGAACTTCGACGAGGAGACGCGTTGATACGCGGCCACGCGAAAAGATAGTTTCGAGCACCCACCTTTGAAGGTTTATGGATAAGGAATTGACGCCACGAGAAATCGTAGGCGAGTTGGATAAATACATCATCGGGCAGACGGAGGCGAAAAAGAGCGTCGCAATCGCGCTCAGGAATCGGTGGCGACGTCAGAACGCCACAGAGGAGATGCGTGATGAGATCATGCCCAATAACATCATCATGATCGGCCCGACGGGCGTGGGCAAGACGGAGATCGCTCGGCGCCTCGCGCGGCTGGCGCATGCGCCGTTCATCAAGGTCGAGGCGACGAAGTTTACGGAAGTCGGATACGTCGGCCGCGATGTTGATTCCATGATTCGGGACCTGGCCGACATCGCCGTCAATATGGTGCGTGAGGAGCAGGCGGAGTCCGTGCAGGACCGCGCGCGCCATCATGCTGAGGAGCGAATACTCGACATCCTGATTCCGCCTGCTTCCAGTCCGTCTCAGGAGCCAATCAAAGGCCCGGGCTTCGTGCTCACGCAGGGAAATGGTGATGATGACGCGGCCGCGTCGCAATCTGACGATGAGAATCTGCGCGAACGCACGCGTCAGAAATTTAGAGAGAAGCTGAAACGCGGTGATCTGGATGATCGCGAGATCGAGATCGAAGTGTCAGCCGATCAGTCGCCCATGCTTCAGGTCTTCGGCCCGATGGGTCTCGAAGAGATGGGCATGAACCTGCAGGACCTCTTCGGCAACATGGGCGCCCGCAAGAGAAAGAAGCGGCGTCTGCCGGTTTCCGAAGCGCGCGAGATCCTGACCGCCGAGGAAGCGCAGAAGCTGATCGACATGGACAAGGTCACGCGCGAAGCGCTCGAGCGCGTCCAGCAGTCGGGTATTGTCTTCATCGACGAGATCGATAAGGTCGCCTCGCGCACCGGATCGGATCGCGGCGGACCGGATGTCTCACGCGAAGGTGTGCAGCGTGACCTCCTCCCCATCGTCGAAGGCTCGAACGTTACGACGAAGTACGGGATGGTTCGCACGGACCACATCCTGTTCGTCGCCAGCGGCGCGTTCCACGTTTCAAAGCCGAGCGATCTGATTCCTGAAATGCAGGGCCGCTTCCCGATTCGCGTCGAGCTCAAGAGTCTGAACGAGGATGACTTCTACAGCATCCTGACGCAGCCACGAAACGCGCTGTTGAAGCAGTATGCGGCGCTGCTCGAAGCCGAAGGCGTCGACATCGAGTTCGAGGATGACGCTGTGAAGGAGATTGCGCGCATTGCAGCACAGGTGAACGCGGAGGTGGAGAACATCGGCGCGCGGCGGCTGCATACAATCCTGACGACGCTGTTGGAAGACATCCTGTTCGACATCCCGGACGTCGTGGATTCGGATGAGATCGTGATCACTGCGGAGACGGTGCGGGAGCGACTGGACTCGGTGGCCCAGAACCGCGACCTGAGTCAATATATCCTGTAAGCCGCTTCCCCCGATCAGCGCCGCGATGTAGCAAAGTGGTGATTGCGGGCCAGCGACGCCCTTCAATCTGGCTCAGGAACCGATTCTTCCATGCCGGCAGCACGCTTTCTCGATCCCTCCGCGCGCGACGAGGAAGAGCTATGGCAGGATCTTCTGGCGCGCGCACCGGAGCGAACGCCGTTTTCCTCGCCGGCCTACGCACGGGCGATAGCGGATGCGTGCGAACTCGACCTGCGCATCCTGGCACTTCAGGAGGGTGATCGCCTCGTCGCCGGCGTGTTGCT
>CAZKDQ010000149.1:2051-6863 GCA_964551345.1 uncultured Rhodothermales bacterium | reverse complement strand
CGTCTGACGTCCACGTTCCATCTGTAACACGCGAGGTAACAATGGCATAGCGTCGGACCAAACCACTCCCCCTTCGTGGTTTCCCTGTGACGTCCGAAAAACGGGCATCACGTGAAGAGGAACCATTGAGGAGGGATCAACCATGCCAGCAGAAACGCCATTTCCCACGGAAGGACGAACCACGGTGGACCGCTCTCGAGACCGCGCACGGGATCGCAGCGATGACCTTCAGGGTCGCGCTCGCGAACAGGCTTCCAGAGCAGCGGACCGCGCCCGAGACAAAGCCGAAGAGGGCATTTCACAGCAGAAGCAGAACGCCACGAGCCGACTCGATTCAGTCACATCTGCGCTGCACACTACGTCCGATACGCTTCGCGACGAGCATCAGGATAGCATCGCGAGCATGGTCGACTCGGCCGCCGACCAGGTTGAGCGACTCAGCTCCTACGTTCGCGAGCGAACCGTCGGAGAGCTTTTCGATGACATCCAGGACGTTGCCCGCCGCGAGCCGGCGCTCTTTCTCGGAGGCGCCGCCATGCTCGGCATCATCGGAGCGCGCTTCCTGAAGAGCTCGCAGAGCCAACGGTACGATCGCGGAGACTACTATCGTGATTACGACGACGAGCCCGACTACAGGCGCCGAGCCCGGTACCGGCAGAGTGATTTCGGCGACCGGGATCGCGTGGCTCCATCGCGTGGCGACCTCGACTACGACTCAGCGCCGGACGAGGTCTGGTAAGGGTTCGAACCGAAGTGTCATCATGTGAAGGGAGGTACGACGATGGAGACAAGACACTGGCAGGACCTTCAGGCTCGCCACGCGGCTTCTGATTCAGAGCCCAGCCTTGGCGACTTGCTCGGGCGATTCAGCAACCAGTTCTCGCGACTGATCCGGCTGGAAATTCAGCTGGCCAAGACGGAGGCTACGGAGCAGGCGACAGCCATCGGCAAGGGCGCCGGCGTCATTGCGGCAGGAGCCGTTCTGGCGCTGGTCGGGCTCTCAATCCTGGCGATGGCGATCGGATTCCTGATCGGCACCGTCATGCCCCTGTGGGCTGCGTTCCTGATCACTGCCGTACTCTTCCTCGGAATTGGAGGAGCGCTCGCGGCAGCGGGGATGTCGAAGATCAAGCAGACGCCGATGGAATTGCGCAGAACGAAGGAGACAATTGACGAGGATAAGCAATGGATTCGAAAGGAGACGCAGGACGTGAAGCGAGACCCCGCACATCTGGGGCATCAACCGTGAGAGGGATGCCGTCCGATATGCAGCGAGAGCAGTGGCCGCGTGAAGAAGGACATCGCAGCGCAAGCCGCGACGTGCCGCGCGATCCGATCTCGGGCCGACGCGCTATCCACGAAGACGGAGAATCCGACGTTTCGGCAATGTCGTCTCGGGAAATCGAGCGAGAGATCGACGCTACGCGCGCCCATCTCTCATCCACCCTGAACGCTATCGAAGCGCGCGTATCACCCGATCGGATCAAGCGCGAATTCAAACAGACCGTGCAGGAGACGGTCGACGAGTTTAACCCGCAACGAATCGCAAGAAAGGCAGGTGATAATATGTTAGACACAATAAAGGAGCATCCCGTACCGGCCTTGATCGCAGGGCTATCGGTAGGGTACATGTTCATGAAGGGCAACGGCAGCTCCGACCATGAGCGGCGCCAGAGCCAGCAATACTACCGCGACCTTCCCTATTCGGCGGCTCGCGGCCAGAGCATGTATCGTGACGATGTTTATCCCTCACGGCATCCGGAGTACCCGGCTCGTTATGCGAGCGAGGACGAGAGCGTGAAGGATCGGATGGAGGACGCCCGCAGCCGGGCGGAAGGACGTGCATCGGAAATGCGTGACCGTGCCGGCGAGACGATGCATGACGCGCGGGATCGAGCCGGCGAGGCCATGCATGAGGTACAGGACCGCGCCGAGCATGCGATGTCGGAAGCACGTCATCGGGCGCGTCACATGGGTCGACGAGCAAGTCGCACGGCCCGACGCGCGGAGCATAGCGTAGAAGACTTCATCGATGATAACCCTTTGATGGCCGGCCTCTTTGCCGCCGGTGCCGGCGCGCTCCTCGGATCACTAATCCCATCGACCCGCTTTGAAAACGAACGGGTGGGCCCGCTGCGCGACGATATGATGCATCGAGCATCCGACATGGTCGATGAAGCGAAGGAACGCGCGCAACACGTCGCTGAGGACGCGAAAGAAGAGCTGAAGGAAAGCGGCGAGCATATCGCTGAATCCGCCAAAGCCGAAGCGAAGGAGATGCGCGATTCGGGCAATTCAACTCAAGGCAATCGAATGGAGGGCTCGTCATCCGCAGGAGAGCCGCGTCGCACCGAGCGCGGCACGTCGATCTAACTCAGCTTCATCAATTAAAAAAAGGGAAAGGCAGGGGCATCACGCTCCTGCCTTTCCCATTATATCCCTGAGTCTATCGTGCTCAGACCTCACATGAACCATCGACGCACGCTTCACCATTGGCGCCCACGGCTTCAACTTCGGCGGCGCTTTCCTGCTGAACTTCCTCCAGCACCTGCAGGAAGGCAGACGTCGGCTGCGCGCCCTGCACGGCCGACTTCCCGTTGAAGACGAACGTCGGCACGGCCTGGACGCCGATCTGCTGCGCCCGTGTGATCTGGGCGAGCACCTCGTCACGGCCATCATCAGACGAGAGATACTCGGAAATCCGGTCTTCATCCATCCCGACCGAACCGCCGAGCTTCGTCAGCGCGGCCTCATCACCCACGTCCTCACCGTTGGTGAAATGCGCCTCGAAAAGTTTCGTCGCCAGTTTCCGCTGAACCTCGGCGCCGTACTCCTGCTCGGCGAGGTGCAGCAGGCGGTGAGCCTTCAGTGTGTTCACCGAGACCGCCTCATCCCAGTTCAATTCGAGACCTTCCTGCTTGGCGGTCGAAGCCGTCTGGCGAAGCATCGCCTCCGTCCGCTGGCCGAACTTGCGCGTGAGCTGCTCCTTCAGCGGCTCCGGCGTCTCGCTCAGCGTCGGGTCGAGCTGAAACGGGCGGAAGACGACATCCACCTTATCACTTTGTGGAAGCGCCGCAAGCGCCCGGAAAAACCGCGTTTCACCGATATAGCACCACGGGCACGCGATATCCGAGTAGATCTCTACTTTCATGGGTACGTCGTTGGTTTGTTATTTGACACGTACTAACGAATTCCACTCAGCATCCTTCCAGCAGTTATGAAGCCGGCATGGCGCGTCGGGAAAGGCAGAATGAAATTTGATGTGCAAGTCTCTTCATCAGTGTCGACTTTGACAGCTTGCGACCCTCACATCAACGATATGTAGTGCCGATGCGCCGTTTGTTACAGGCAGTTTGTTTCGCGCTCTTTCTGAGCGTCAGTCCCGTTCTTGCCCAGACCGGCATCTTCGTGCCGGAGATGGTTGAATACGACAACCGGTTTGGAGCGTTCTTCGAGAAGCATGGTGTTCCAGGCGCCGCGGTTGCCGTTGCAAAGAGCGGGCGCCTCGTGTATTCCAGAGGTTTTGGATTAGCGAATGTTGAGCGTGGTATCCCGGTCGAGCCCAACAGCCGCTTTCGGATCGCGTCCATCTCCAAACCCATCACCGCAATGGCCATCCTGAAGCTGATGGAGGAGGGAGAGCTTGACCTCGACGATTCCGCATTTTCCTTTTTCGAGGACATTCCCGCGCGTGGAACCGAGCCGGAGCGCCTGTCTCGGGTGACGATTCGTCACCTCTTACACCATGCGGGCGGATGGGCCAACGCGGACCTGCCCTGTGGTGATGTCATGTTTTGCTCCATGACGATCTCACAGGCAATGAGCGAGCCGCCGCCGACCGAAATGGAGACGATCATCCGCCTCATGAAGGGGATGCGTATCGCTAACGAGCCCGGCACCAGATACTCCTATTCCAACTTTGGATACGCTCTTCTGGGTGAGATCGTGGAGAGGGTTTCGGGCATGCCTTACGAGGACTTCGTTCTGGACATGTACGCAGAGGCAGGTGTTTCGGAGACTCGCCTCGGCCGCACGCGGTACGAAGACCGGTGGCCCAACGAAGTGCGCTATTACTATAACAACGGCGCCACGCGAAACAGCGTCTTTCCGCCGCATAACCGGGTGCCCGCGCCATACGGCGGATTCTACATCGAGCCTGTCAAGGGAGCAGGAGCGTGGGTCAGCACGGCGCCCGACATCCTGCGCATCATCGAGGCGGTCGACGGACGGCCCGGACGACCAGATGTGTTGGCACCTGAAACCATCGCGATGATCCCGACCCGCCCTCCCTCACAGTCTGGAACAGGGGCGTATTACGGCCTCGGTTTCCATATAAGTGGGACAGGCAACTGGTGGCATACGGGCGCACTGCCGGGCAACCGCGGCTTCGTGATTCGCATAGAAGCCGATGATATCAGCATCGTGACGCTGATGAACACGCGTTTCGACAGCGACACCGCCTTCATCAACGAGTTGAGTACACTGATGACCAACATCGGCTACCTCGTCACCACGTGGCCGGAGCACGACTTGTTCGAGGTGAATGTCTCTGCGGAGGATGCGCCGGAGCTGCCGCCGGCTTTCGCGCTCGATGTGTGGCCGAACCCCGTCCGGGACCAGGCATCGATGGCGCTCCAGATGGACGCGCCGAGCCGGCTACGCGTTGCCGTCTACGACGTCCTCGGCCGCACGGTAGAAGTACTTTATGATGGCCAGGCGCAACAGGGACGCCATGCGTTCGAGCTGGATGCAAGCCGCCTGCCGTCAGGGATGTACATGATTCGCGCGACGACGCCGGATCGCATCGTTACC
>CAZKDQ010000149.1:0-1951 GCA_964551345.1 uncultured Rhodothermales bacterium | reverse complement strand
GCGGATCTCTTCGATTCTTACCAGACCTACCGGCCCGACCTGTTACGCCAATGGGCGGAGGGCGGCATCGCCGACGATACCCATGCATGGCAGGCGGAGCTGTGGCGACGGGTAGCTCAGGACGCAGGAGAAGATCGCGGCTCGTTGATGAATCGCCTCATCGACTTTGTCTCGACGGAAGCGACGGAAGATCTTCCGAGCCGCATCAGCATTTTCGGATTCTCGCTGGTGCCTCCGGTTTACCTGCGATTTCTGAACGCGCTTTCGAAGCACGTGGATATCGTCTGGTATGCGATGCACGCGCCACGCGCTGAGGCCATCCATCCCCTTAAAGAAGTTTTTGGGGAAGATGAACGGCAGGCGGCGCGGCTGTGGAAGAAGTATCTGCCGTCGGTGCGCGTCGATCATCTTTCGGATGACGACGAGCAGGACGCCGAAACGGCGCTGGGTGTGCTTCAGCGGGACATCCGTTCCGCGACCCGGCGTGCTACGGATACGCGCATCATGCTAACAACGGATGACGCGTCGCTTCGCATTCACGACTGTCACTCGCCGATTCGCGAACTGGAGGTGCTGCGCGATCAGCTGCTCGATGCCTTCGAATCGATCGAGAATCTTCAGCCGTCGGATGTTCTGATCGTCGTTCCCGATCTCGATCGTTAT
Source organism: uncultured Rhodothermales bacterium (assembly GCA_964551345.1). Lineage (GTDB taxonomy): Bacteria > Bacteroidota > Rhodothermia > Rhodothermales > CAZKDQ01 > CAZKDQ01. The sequence goes on along the minus strand of CAZKDQ010000149.1, from coordinate 1,288 downwards.
GCCACGCTCGTCGGGGCGGTGTTCGATGCGGGTGATGAGGACCAGCGGCTGCCGACGGTCGTCGCGCTCGATCCTCGACAGGCGGGGAAGCGGTATCTGAACGCATTTGCGGCACTGCTCGAAGTGCTGACGTCGCGGATCACCGCCGGCGAGATTCTGGAGCTGCTCTCAGAGCGAGCCATAACGAATGCAGCGAACCTCGACCAGGCCAATGTTGAAGTGATCCGAAGCTGGATTCGCTCGACCCGGATACGGTGGGGCGCAGACGGATCACACCGAACGCAGTTCGATCTTCCGGTTGAGGATCTTCACACGTGGCGATTCGGCATAGACCGACTGCTGATGGGCCATGTCGCGGGTGACGCGGAAGAACCAGTTGACGGCGTCCTTCCATACGGCGAAGCCACGCTCGACAATGCGCAAACCCTCGGCCGATTCGTCGACTGGGTCGATCGGCTCTTAACCGCGGCTCGAGAAGCCGGCCGCGCACGGACGCCCGACCAATGGCAGCAGTGGATGCAGGCGCTCATCGACAGCTTCATGAGCGCAACCGACGACGATGAGCAGATAGCAGAGGATCACCTCCTTGCGCTCATCAGGGAGGTGAAGGAGCATGCACCGGACGTACAGATCGATTTCGCGTCGCTGCGCAGCTTTCTGTCTCCCGCTTTGTCGCGCTTCGAAGGGCGCGGAAAGCTTCTTTCGGGAGCAATCACCGTGGCGGATTACGAGCGGCTGCGATTCATCCCCGCTCGCGTGATCGCCTGTGTCGGCCTGAATGACGACGCCTTCCCACGAAGCGCCGCCGCAGACGACATCGACCTCATCGCTTCCGATCGCATAGCGGGTGATCCCGATCAGCGTCGCCTCGACAAGCAGCTTTTCCTCGACACCCTGCTCGCCGCACGAGATCGCCTCATCCTCACCTATAGCGGCCGTTCGCAGAAAGACAATTCCGAACGTGCGCCGTCAATCGTCATCGACGCGCTTCTGCAAACGCTGAATTCTACGTTCAGCGCCGGGCATGAAGATCGTGACGCCGACGCCCGTGCGGTTCGGCAACACTTCGTAGTTGAGCATCCGCTGCAACCGTTCAATCCTCAGTACTTCGATGGGTCGGACCCACGGCTCTCCAGCTTCGACAGGACGAACTGCATCCCGCCGGCTCAATCACTGGCGCGGATCTCGGCCTTCGCCGCCGACGCGCTTCCGCGGGAGGAGGAATCCGATCAGCCCATCACGCTCGACGATCTGATCGCGGCGTGGAGCAACCCCAGCAAGTTTTTCT
>CAZKDQ010000148.1:0-6867 GCA_964551345.1 uncultured Rhodothermales bacterium | reverse complement strand
ACGCGTGAGGAGAACGCGTTCGGCGCAATCGCAACGGCGGGCTCGGCCGGAATGATTAACAATAACACCATCGTCAACTCGCGCCACGCCTGGACGGGTCAGGGTGTTCGTGTAGAATCCGAAGCCACCTCTTCAGTATTGAATAATGCAGTCCACGGCTTCGGAACCGGTATTCACGTGTCGTCACAGACGCGCTCACTGATGTACAACAACGTGTTCGGCGCGTGGCAGGCTTTCACTGGATCGCACCTTCCGCCACAGATCGGCAATATCACGACAACAAACCACGTCGGCACGCCCAGCGACATCTACTACAACACGTTCATCGATCCGCTCTTCGTGGCTCCGGCGGATACGAACTACCAGTTACAGCCGACCTCGCCCCTGATCAATGCGGGGTCAGATGATATCCGTGACCCTGACGGCACGCGCGCAGACATCGGTGCTTTTTACTTTGACTTTGGCAATCCGAAGCACTTTCAACTTGCCGCCACGGGAGAAGGCACGGCCTCATTCGCATTCGACCCGGTGATGCGTGATAGCGTTGAGGCGTACCTCGTATATGGCGGCAACAGCAGAGACGCACTCACCGAAGTCGCCAGCCTGAGTCCCGACGAGGCCGAGTTCACACTCGACGGCCTGACAAACAACGCGCCGTACTACGTTTCGATGCGGACGCTCTTTACAAATGTTGAAAGCATCGCGACGGATACACTTGAGGCCATTCCGGGACTCGCGAAGGTCGAATACGACCTGAGTGGCCTCACGGTACTGGTCGAGGAAGATACCGATTCGGTCGAGGTGGTGCTTCGACTCTCAAATACCGGCTCACGCGACCTGATTGTGTCGGGCGCCTACCAATACTTTGACCGGAGTGAATCGCTCTGGTCCGGATCCTTCCAGGCCCGTCAATTAAACTATAATACAGGATTTCTCGTCGATGAACACCAAGACATCTTACTTGACGTAAGCGGTACGTACTCGGTTTACAAATGTGACTATTACTGCGGCTACGATATCCACGATGCGTTCTATAGAGTTGCACGCGACTACGAGTACTATGATGGCGTGAGGAACCCGACTCTTGGGGCATCTATATTGGTCGATGGTTCTGCGTTCGCCGGGCAGGTACTGGGCTTCAATCCTGATCATACCTACTCGATTCATTACTCAGGCAAAGGAAGCACTTTGCGTCTGGGCACAACGGCCAGTCAGAACTGGTCCTCCTCAAATATAAGTGGTTCCCTTTCAGTCGCGGCCTATCCCTTAATCGCTAGCAACTGGACGCATTTAACCGTTGTCCCTACTGAACAGGAAGATATTCGATGGAAATTTTCCACCTCGGATCTTGCGTCTCTCGGTGCAACCATACCGATTCATCTCGAAACCAACGATCCTTCCGCTCCAAGCGACACCCTGTATGCACTCGTGCTGAGGCCGGATGATCATGGGTTGTCGCCCGTCTACTTCGAACCTGCAGAGGTTCATGGTGACACATATCCCGTCCTGATCTCGCACGCGATACTGGATGGGGGAGGCCTCCAGCCCGGCGACGAAATCGGTCTGTTTCAGGGCGATACATGTGTTGGCGCGGCATCGTATTCAGGTTCGGGGAATCTCCTGATCACTGCTTCGGGCTATAGCGAAGGTGCCCCCATCACCTTCAAGATGTACCACTCGTCGACCGGCGAGGTCGTCGATGCCGAGGCCGCGTTCTCGTACGGCAATGGAACCTTCGGGCACCGCAACTTTGCTCACGTACGCATCGAGGCAACGATGTTCGAGCAGCAGACGCTGACCCTTCCCGCCGGACGCTTCAATCTCATTTCTCTAAACGTTGAACCCGTCAACGACTCGGCCGACCAGATCTTCGGGTCGATCGCGAATCTGGAAATCGGTCAGGACGATCTCGGGCGCGCATACATCCCGAGCTACAACGTCGACGGGATTGGCGGATACGACTACTCGCGCGCGTACCATGTCTTCCGCAGCGGTGCGGACTCCCTGCAGTACTCGATCCAGGGCCGCCGTGTCGTGAAGGCGGATCGCCCCGTTACCGTCTTCGGCAATCGCTTCAACAGCGTCCCAAACCTGTACCGGTACAGCGTCGATGTGGAAGAGGCTTTTGCATCGATATCCGATCGCATCGACATCCTACAGGATGATGCCGGGAACGCGTGGATCCCTGCCCTCGGCGTAAACTCGATTAACGCAACGGAGCCGGGCAAAGGATACCAGATCTTCCTGACGGGCTCGTCCGATACCACCGTCGTCTTCCCCGACCTCCCGGAGTATGCCCCGGCGGGTAAGAGGCAGGAAGTACCTCTTACGCCCGAATACTATGTCGATGTGGTTGAAACCGGCCTGCCCTATCAGGTCGTCATCACAGGCTGGAGTGATGGTACGCCGGAAGGTGTACAGGAGATTGCACTCTGGAGTGACGACCGGCTGGTCGGGAGCGCCGTTGCCGGTGACCTGCCCATCGTTGTGACGGCCTGGAAGGCCGACCCTCAGCACGACCTGCCTGGCTTTACACCAGGTGAACTGGTCAGAGCAACGGTATGGCTCGGACAGGAGCGTGGCGAGGAGGAAATTGGCCTCTTCGATTCCCAGGGTGAGGATGTAACCTTCGGCACCGGTGCGTATGCCGCTGTCGTGGCGGGCTTGGGTGCATCGCTTGGCGCCGCCGGCAACCTCCCGGCCGATTACTCACTCGGAGATAATTACCCGAACCCGTTCGCCACAAGGACGATGATCGAGTACAGCGTACCAGAGGCACAGGACGTGCGCATCGAGGTGTACAACATACTCGGGCAACGCGTCGGCACCGTACTCGACCAGAACATGCAGGCCGGGGATCATCGTGTTGAATGGAACGGCGCCGCATCTGACGGCAGCACGCTGTCTAACGGTGTTTACTTCCTCCGGATGGAGGCTGGTTCGTTCCGGGCGACTCGCAAGGTAGTCCTCCTGAAGTAGCAGAAGCGCGTCTTCTGTTCATTTTGCGACTTCAGAAATAGAGGAATACCATGTTGAGAAGGATCAGCCTTATCTGCGCGATCTTTTGTGCCGGGGTAACGTCGGCGTCAGGGCAGCAAGGCCTGCCAGATATCGAGCCTACCGGCATCCCGTACTCGATCGTCATTTCCGATGCCCATGTCGACGGACAGTCTCTGAACTACGGCGACGAGATCGGCGTCTTTGACGGCGAACAGCTCGTCGGGCGCGCCGTCTTCAATCATAATCTGCCGTTGGTCATGACGGCCTGGCAGGGCGACGTCGCGCTCGGCCTGGCCGGCTTCAGGCCGGGCAATACCATGGCGTTCAAGGTCTACACCCAGCGCTATGGATCGTGGCAGTTGATCGACGGCGAGCCAAACTATTCCGTAGGGAACGGCTCCTTCGGGCACGGCTCGTATACAGCCGTAGAACTGTCTGCAACAACAACTGCGCAACCTGAACTCGACGTGAGTACGTCGAGTATCGACTTCGGCTCTGTGCGCGTAGGCGTGGAGGAAAAGCAGACGGTGGTGATTCGCAACAGTGGAAGCGCCCCACTCAGTGTCTATGACATCCAGGGTTCATCCTGGCAGTTCTGGCCTGATCGGCACACGTTTCAGCTTCAACCCGGCGGCGAGGTACAGATTAACGTGTCTTTCGTCCCTAGCGATGCCGGGCGTGCAACCGGCCAGCTACTCATCATCTCAGACGATCCGGGAGCGCCGCGTTCCACCATCGACTTGCAAGGGCGAGGTCTACCTGCCTCCTCCCCAACTCTGGTCGTAGAGCCTCGATCGGTCGAATTTGGCTCCGTTCGAGCCGGCCAACGAGCGGAGCAGACAATACGCCTGTGGAACCGCGGGAACGACACATTACGCATCGACGGACTCTCCGTGTATGACCCGGTGTTTGACGTATCGAGCACCGATTACGTCATTTCGCCCGGCGATTACCGCGAGATTCAGATCGGATTCCAGGATGCCGGGCTCGGTCTTCGTCAGAGCCAACTGGTGATCTCATCCAATCATGTCGATGACAACTACTTCCACGTGGACCTCCGTGCCGTGACGCATGCAGGATACTTCGAGCGCCCCCTGGACACGGGTTTACACTACCCGATCGCATTCACGGAAATCAGTGTCGACAACTCGCTGATCGCGGCAGGTGATGAAGTAGCACTGTTCGCCAACGGCCTGGTCGTCGGTCACGCGGCGTTCGATGGGTCGTTTCCGTTTGTAGTAACCGCCTATCGACAGGACGCAGGGCGCAACCTGCCGGGGTTCTCACCTGGAGTTCCGATCGAGGTCCGGGTCAATACGCGTGTTTATGGCGAGATGACCGAGGTAAATCTCGACCGGATACGTGTGGAGACCGGGGACGGGACGTTCGGCGCCGGCTTATTTACCGCCCTCTCGGCCGACGGGATGAGTGGCCAAGCTCCCGTTGCAGCCACCTCATTCCATACGGTTCAGTTCAACGCCACGACGATCGGCAGCAGCTCTGAGGAGGTGGTCAGGTATTTGCGAAATACAGGTCAGAATGTCCTGCACGCCGACGTGTCAACCTCCGGCGACTTTTCCGTACGACCTGCCGGATCTCGGAGTATCGCCCCGGGCGACTCTCTCCCCTATTACCTCCGCCACCACGCACAAACCGTCGGTTTGAATAACGGTCATGTGCACTGGTACACGAATGATCCGTATGCGCGTGATATTGCCGTCCCACTGCTAGGCCGTGCGCTGCCTTCGGTACCAGTCGAACGGCTCGAGATTCACGCATCGGACTGGCTGGAGACAGAAGTCAACGAAACCGGATCATCCGAGATCGAGATTCGGAATCTCTTCGCGCGAGAAGAGATCGTTTCGATCGCTATCGAATCGGCCGACGTTGAAGCAAAACTGTCTCAGGAGAAAGTATCTCTCGGTCCGAATGGGCACACGCGAGTCTGGTTATCGGCCACGCCGCGTGCGGTTGGGGCGTCGGAAGTACAGCTATCGTTCGTTACCGCCGATGGTTCATCTCAGTCCGTTCGTATCAACGTTCTGGCGCACGGTGGCATTTTTGGATCGGTAACGCACACCGGTCAGAGCTACCATATTGTCATCGACGAGCTGATTGCGCCGGGAGCGCCGTTCGAGCCCGGAGATGAGATTGCGGTATTCGACGGAGAGGCGCTTGTAGGGATATCGTACATCCGCGATGGTACAGAAAACATCAGCGTGCCGGTCTGGAAGCGTGATGAAGGGCGCGGACTTCCGGGTTATAGAGATGGAGCGCCAATCAGGCTGCGCTTCTCAAAAAGTACACTCGGCAGCGAAGGTAAGCATACGCTAGAGCCCTATTCCGTCGAGTTCACCGGCAGTGGGACGTTTGGAGAGGGCAGTTTTCAAAGCGCTCGAATTGTCGTGCGAGAGCCCATCTACTTCCGCTCACCGGAGCGCACGGTTACGTATGAGCGCGACGAGTTCACGACGAGAACCCTCGCTCACCTCGACTCACTCGTTCATGCGCCTAACGGACAGACGTTGACCCACGAGTTTTCCTGGGATGCCGGAGGATTGGCCTTTTCCCGCGTGGGCAACTTTGTCCGGATGCAACTTGAGCCAGGTTTCGTGGGATCAGTCCAACTCGTTCATGAGGCGTCGGACGGCGTAGAAACGGTCACCGATACGACGTGGTTCAACGTCGTCCCACCGCCGCCGGTCAACGTGACTGTCGACGCCCGCGCAGGCTGGAATATGTTGGGAGTGTCGGCCGAAATCGATAATCCAGATGCGGGCGTCATCTTCGCCGGCGCCATACCGGGGACTGTCTTCGGTTTCAATGGTGTCTATCAAGAGGCGGAGACACTGGATGCAGGAGGAGGGTACTGGGCCCGGTTTGAGAACGAACATAGCATTGTTGTCTCCGGCCTCACACTTCGGGAGCAGATTCTGAATTTGAAGTCCGGCTGGAATCTCATCTCGGGAATCTCGTCGACTGTGAATGTGTCAGAACTCATCGACCCTTCCCGTGCAATCATCCCGGGTACGTTATTCGCGTATGAGGGTGCATACGCATCGGTGGATAATCTGCAACCGGGGAAGGGTTACTGGCTACGTGCCTCAAAGGCAGGAGAGGTCATCGTTCGTGAGCAGGCGCCCCAGTCTTCGTCCAAGACTTTGGAAACGGAAGAAGCCACGACATCTACAATTCCTGCTCGTCATGTAGCCATATTTACTAACGGCGCGTCGTCCACTTCCAGTCTCCAGTTCGGGTTGGATGACGAAGTGGATAACGAGCTATACGGGCTGCCACCGCGCCCCCCGGCGGGTGCATTTGATGTTCGCTTCTTGAACGAGACCTGGATGTCGGCGCGGGATACCGTGGACATACGCCTCCAGCAAAGCCATGACCCGGTCGAGCTGACCGTTTCAACATCGGCGGCAACCGTTCGGGTCGAATACTACTCTGGCAACGCACTGCAGAGCGTCTCTAATGTGGAGAGTGATGAGCGTCTTACAATCGATCCGGATGTCGACCGGCTGCGCATAATGCCGCATATGGCGAGTACGTCAGTCGAATCGCATATCGAACCGGAAGAGTGGGCGTTGGGTCACAATTACCCCAATCCGTTCTCGGCCTCTACCCACATTCCGTTCGAAGTGCCCGAGACCGCTCACGTTATCATTCATGTCTATGATATGCTCGGACGACGTGTCGCAACGCCAGTGGACGACACCTTCAGCCCCGGTCGCCATACGATCGAATTCAGGCCGATCGGACTGGCTCCGGGTGTGTACGTATATCGCTTGGAAGCAAACGAGTCGTCCTACGGCAGAATGGTGATTACGCGATAGGAAGCGGCCTCGTGCGGTCCGGTGTAAC
>CAZKDQ010000147.1:0-6943 GCA_964551345.1 uncultured Rhodothermales bacterium | reverse complement strand
AAAAAAAAGCCGCGCCCGGATTCCGAACGCGGCCGTGGGTGATACTACGGTCCTCCATCAACGTGTCCCTCAACACGCACCGTAACCCACTCTGCCATACCTAACACATGCGCGTGCGCAGGGTGCCGGGTGTCATCAAGGGATTACAAGGCCGGAACGATCTGTTACGCTTCCGACTGCATCCACGGTGGCCGGAGCCTGGCGATGCGGTCATAAACAGGACAGGCCGGGTGATGAGCACCTGCGAGGTAGCCGGTGCTGATGAGAAACTCCCCTACGATCTCTGGTCCGATGAACTTGAACGTCTTGCGGAAGAGGCGCGTCCACTCGTCAATGTCTTTCGGATGATGCGCATCCAGCCAGCCGGCGAATGATCCGTATTGTTCGCGAAGCTCGAGAATCTGCCGCGCGTTGTGGATGGCGGCATCGATCTTCAGTCGGTTGCGGATGATTCCCGAATCGTCGAGCAGGCGCGCGCGATCATCGTCATCGAAGGCGGCGACCGCTTCCACATTAAACTCCGCATACGCGCGGCGAAACGCTTCCCGCTTTTTGAGGATGGTCAGCCAGGACAGACCCGCCTGGTTGATCTCGAGGATCAGCCGCTCGAACAAGGCATCGTCTTCCTCGACAGGAAAGCCGTATTCCTCATCATGATAGGGGCCATGGAAGGGATGACCCGGAGCTGATTCGCAATAGCCGGCCATAGCTGAACTCAAGGCGATCTATCAACGAAAGCCGTCGATGATCTGCTTCTTACCCATGGGATCGATGTCCAGCGCTACCGCGCGATCACGTCGTGCTTCGGCGCCGCGCTTCACCATCAGTGCGCGGTAGTAGTCGAGGTACGGGAACGACGAAATGTCCCCGCCCACGAACTCATACTTGGTCACGGCTTCCTCCCAGACATCCGCCACCTCCGATACATCCACATAGAGGTAAGGCATGAAGCCCTCGGGATCCTCCCAGTTCTCCGCATAAAAGAGTCTGACGCCGCGGTGCGACGGGTGCTCGAGCTCAACGCCTGGAAGCGCGGCCAGGAGAACGGCGTCTGCGACGATGCGATGCGTTCGCGCGTGATCCTTGTGAATGCTCTCCTTCCAGTGCGTGATGACGTGGGTCGGTTTGACCTCACGAATCACGTTTGCAACGTAACGCCGCACGTCCTCATCGTCAGGAAGCTGGCCGTCGAGATACGGCGCGAAAATCGGTTCGGCACCGAGAACGCGAGCCGCCTCGATCGCTTCACGTCGCTTCTGCTCCCCATACTCTTCAGGCGTCATCTGCATGTTTCCTCCCTCACCCAGCGTCATGTGAAGGATGACGACGCGATCGCCCTGCCGCGCCTGTCCCGCCAGGATCGCACCGCTGGTGAGTTCGGCATCGCCGGCATGAGCGCCAATGGCCAGGATCGTCCGCGCCGGCTGAGCGGCTGAAGCGGAAACCAGAATGAAACCGATAAATGCAGCGATGATCAGCGAACGCACCATCTTCAAGAGCGAGCGGTTTTTGGGGAATGGGATTGGAAGCATACGAACGAGAAGCCACGCAAATAAGCCAGACCGCACTTCTACAGCGAGATCATCGTCGATTGATAATGCTACCTCGGATGCCGCCTCGCGTCTCGTTCTGTAACGATCGGGGCGGATCGGTAGCCTAATCGATATCACATCGCCTGGCTCGGACCACACCGGTGCGCGGCCGATATCCATAATTCGACATCCGACAATACACACTGCCATAACAACACATGGCCCGCATCAAATATATCGTACTCACCGCAATCATCGTTGCCGCGCTCTCGGGATGTGCGCCTGACCAGCCGGATGAACCGTTGCTGGACATCGCGACCGTCGACTCGGCAGCGCTGACCGACACGCTCCCCGCCCCCGGCGATCCGGCCGTTCTCACGATCGAAACGGGCGAAGCCACCTACTACGCCGACGTCTTCGACCGTCAACGGACGGCCAGCGGCGAACTGCTCGACCAGGATGATCTCGTCGCTGCCCACCGGCGCTTCCCATTCGGCACGATCGCCCGCGTGACGAACGTCAACAATGACCGAACTGTCGAGGTACGCATCATCGACCGCGGACCTTTCGGCGCTCCTAAAGTGGCGGCGCAGAAGGTGATCGACCTCTCTCGCCGCGCTGCCAGTGAGATCGGCATCATCCGGGAAGGACGCGCGGTCGTTCGGGTGGAGGTGCTCTCCTACGGCTCAGGCGCAGAGATCTGACGTCGACTGGGTTAAGCGCAGGCTCATTCGAGGGCGGACGTCACACACGAGCCCGTGTAAAGCGCGAGCGCGTCCTCCGCGGCACCCGTCACTGGATCCGGAATCGGCAGGTGGCGTCCAGCCGCTGCGCGAAGATGATATGCCGCGTATGTGGATGCAGCAGCAGCGCCGGCACCAATGACGGCGCCTGAAACTTGAGAATCAGCGCGGTAACCCGCTACGGCGGCCCCGCAGATCGCGCCGGAGGCCATGCGCCCCAGAAGTGCAGGTGGCTCGATCCGATCCTGCATAAACGGCATCTTGTCGCCAATCATTTCTCCCGCCGCCATGATAGTGAGCCACCGTGCGGCGGTGGGATTTCCAAGCCAGGCAATGGCACCGGACGTACGTTTCCGCAATTTCCTGGATGAGAGATGCCGACTGATGATCGCCGGCGCTACCATGCTGCGCATGCCTGCCACGAGACCGATGCCTGCGGCCAGACCGGCCGTCGCATAGGAAAGTCTGATAGTGTTCATGATCTGCTGAAGGTAATTTCTGGTCCGGTGTGTGCCATGCGTCCACCATGGATGTGGTCGCGGTTCATATCGGTGCTTCTGATGAGTTCGACGAGGCGTCGGTGGGCAAGCTCATGCCAGCGTCGTTGATAGTGGTGCCCCAGCAGCGCGAAGCCTACCCTGCTCCACCAGTTCGGAAAGTTGCCTGGCCGCCACGACGCCTCGATGCGGAAACGCAGCTCGCCCGTCTTGTGGATCTTCGTGAGGGTGAACCACTCGACGCCTTCTTCGATATGCCCTTCGAGCGTGTCGTATCGATATCCGAAAACGGTCCGCTCATCGTCACGGTCCTCGCGTGTGGCCCCGATCACGACGCCGCCGAGGTAATGCAGCACACGCATCGCCCGCATCTCGAGAAGCATCCGCCGGCCAAGCAGGTCATGCTCTGGCTTGAAGTGGCCGATTACGATGCGGGGGTCGGAAAACTCGTAGGAAGCAATCGCTTCTCGGGCGCGCTCGAATGCCTCACCTGTCGAGGAGCCGCTCATGTCATAGCCGATGATGGCCTCGGAGAAGTAGCGCCGCCAACCGGTCTCAAGTGACATCTCGTCTACCGATTCGGCGAAGTTCCTATCGCGGTGCTCAAGCAGTGATAGTCTATGCACGAGCTCGTCCTCCGTCCAGCCCCGGCCTATGCGCCATTCTGCCATCACTCGCCCTCCGCCACAAACGTCGGCTCATCGGCGCGCACATCACTGTCATCATCCTCGACTTCCTGAACATCCGCCCTGATCGTCCCGATCACACCATCACCAACGGTGTGCGCCAGCCGGTCGATGAAGTCCGTCCACGTGTTCGTCTGCATCGGTTCGCCCGCTGCGAGAAAGCCGGCGAAACGCGTAAGCGAACTGGCGCGCGCGCGGCTCCGAATGTGAAAGATTACATCGCCGTCCTTGTTACGATACGCGCCGAACGTGATACGCCCGGCTTCAGGATGGCCCTGCCCCGTGCACAAGGTCATACTGTTCGAATCCACATGAACGACTCGAACACACGTCTTTCCGGCCATGTGGATGCGCACTTCGAGCTGATCTCCGACTTCCAGCAGCCGATCGTCTTCCGGATGCCGAAAGCGTACCAGCTCGCGCGGAGGAAAGTCTTTAAAGCGGCGTCGGACGAGCTTCGCGATGTCATGGCACGAAAGCTTGCATCCATCCACGACCGCCCAGTAATCCCGCTGAAGGAGCGGTCCATAGCCGTCGGCGGCGCGCTGCAGCCCTTCCTTCACCTTTGACTTGAGATCGTCAACGTCCCGCACGATTCGTCACCTCACAGAGTGTTCGGAGCACCTGAGCCGGGGAACAGCCCCGAAATGCGCGCCGTTCCCGACGCGGTACCAACGATTTGGGATGGTTACGAGTTGTTCAGAAGCCACTGCCGGAGCGAGCACATGGACGGTCAGAAGGAGGTCAACCCCGCCGCAGACGAGGTAGTCGAGAGATTCGACCCAACGCCGGTTGTGCGTGCCGAACACGCCGAAGACGCATTCACCCGCGTGATAGAGATGCAGGCGGCGAAGATTCCGTCGGATGTTTTTTTATTCGGAGCGCTGACGTCGATCGGGCTCTCCCTCGGCTGCCACGTACTGCGCCGGTACGACGACAGCCGATTCTTCGGGATGTGGGCGCCGGTGCTGCTTACGATGGGCGTGTACAACAAGATGGTGAAGCTCCTGCATCCCAAGTAGGCCCTGCGCGCTCAGACTGATAGCGCACTCCATCCAGCGCACGACCGTATGCGCCTGTTGTTGACGAATCCATTATCCTAATCTTATTTGCCCGGAGACGCCCGCCGTGTTTCTTCAACAGGTAATGATGGGTTCAACGTACTTTAGTGGAGGCGATTATGAAGAAGCAGTATTTGACCCCGACCCTTCTCGTACACGGCGATGTGCATCGACTCACGGCTGCCAGCCAGGATGATGATCGCGAGGATCGAATTTTCAATGCCGCAGGCAACCTTGTGGACACCGGTCAAGGCTATCTCGACCAGTGCTTTTTCCAGCCGGACACGGAGAAGTGTGTGATTAAACGATAAGCGAATCCGTTGCACGGGGCAGCCTGCAGAATGCCCGGCAGTGTGATCTAGAAGATTTTTCTGGTGCGGCCTCCATCGAGTATATGCGGGCCGCACCTTTTTTATGGCTGAATACCGCGTGTACCTCCTCTGCCGGATTCCTGCATGCCTAGGAATTTATGGGACTTCAAGTGGCAGTAATCCTCACAAAAACCGGTGTAAATAACACGCGGATATTTGCATATCAATGCGTCTCGTAATATGTTCGCCGACTAATTTGATGTCAGCCGCCCCATCGGCCAATTCTTCGATGGGCACCTAACAACACCATCTTACTTTGGAAACATGAAGCGTTACATTACCACAGCTGTTCTTCTTATTGTCCTTGCTGCCGCGGCCGCCCCGTCTAAGGCCCAGGTTGCTGTTGATCTTGGTCCACGTCTCGGCTTTGACATCGGAGGAGACATAGAAGAACTCTTCATCGGTGCGGATGCACGGTTCACGATCGCTGACTTCCCTGTTGATCTGGGGGCGACGTTCGACTACTACTTTACGGACGAGAACTTTACCTTCTACCAGATCAGCTTGAATGCTTACTACGACTTTGTGATCGAAGATGTCGCGTTCGTTCCGTACGCAGGAGCGGGCCTCGGCATCTCCCGTGTCAGCTTGGACGCGGGCCCGTTTTCCAGCAGTGATTCCGATACGGGGATCAACCTGATCGGCGGTGCCCGTTTCAATGCCGGCAACGTCTTCCCCTTCGCTCAGGTCCAGCTCACGATCGGCGACCTCGACCTGTTCTCGATCGGTGGCGGCGTGCTCATCCCGATAAGCCGCTGATCCAGAACGTCTTCTTCGCCAGCAACATCGGCCCTCGGCACATCCGTGCCGGGGGTTCGTTGTTTTGAGCGACCGGCGCGGTCATGCTCCGGCGGCGGTTTCACACGTTAAGGCGATCTGTATACTGATCTATGGCATTAAGGACCGTCACAGCCACCCGCTACGTCACTCCACTGCGTGAGGGAGGTTCGCTCCCTGCAATTGTGGAGGCAGATGATGACGGCACCTATGTCCTGAAATTTCGCGGTGCCGGGCAGGGCCACCGGGCGCTCGTTGCCGAGCTCGTCGCCGGGGAGATTGGGCGGCTTCTGGGGCTAGACGTTCCGGAGATCGTGTTGATGGAACTCGACCCTGCTCTCGGCCGCTCTGAACCTGACCCGGAGATTCAGGATCTTCTGCAGGGAAGCGCGGGCCTGAACCTCGCCCTCGACTACCTTCCGGGATCGATAACATTCGATCCGCTCGTGCCGGATACAGTGCAGTATGATCGCGTGCTCGCCTCGCGCATCGCGTGGTTCGATGCGTTCGTCACTAACGTCGACCGCACCGCGCGCAACACGAATATGCTTGTATGGCACAAGCGACTATGGCTGATCGATCACGGCGCTTCGCTCTACTTCCATCATGACTGGGATGGATATAGAGAGCGAATAAATTCGCCTTTTCCTGCCATCAAAGATCATGTTTTGTTGCCTTTCGCTGAGCAGATCGACGCGGTTGACGAGGAGATGGCACGGACGCTTACGCCTGACGCACTCCGACAAGTCATCGATCTCATTCCCGATGAGTGGCTCGGAGATGCATTTGCCGATGTTGAGGAGCATCGGGAGGCGTACATGACTTACCTGACGGAACGGCTCACATCCCCGCGAGCATTTGTAAAGGAGGCTGCCAATGCCCACCGGCACCTTTGAATACGCGATAATCCGCATCGTGCCGCGCGTTGAACGGGGGGAATTCCTGAACGCGGGCGTGATCGTCTCGTCGATGCAGAAGAAGTTGTTGAAGGCGCGCATCGAGCCGGATTGGGAGCGTCTACGTCTTCTTGACCCATCGCTGGATCAACAGCTTGTCAAGCAATACCTCGACGTCATCCCGCGGATTTGCGCGGGCGGCGACGATGCGGGGCCGATCGGGCAACTGCCCCACCGCGCTCGTTTCCATTGGCTCGTCGCCCCCAGGAGCACCATCATTCAAACGTCGCCCGTCCACTCGGGCATCAGCGACGATCCGGAAGCCGAACTCGATCGGATTTTCTACTGCATGGTGGCACCACTAACCGCGTGATGTGCGA
>CAZKDQ010000146.1:5643-7086 GCA_964551345.1 uncultured Rhodothermales bacterium | reverse complement strand
TTCTGACGTGGCGTGCCGCTCAAGATGGTGTCTACATCCGCCGGTTTGCTGCTCACTCGAATGCCTTCCGGTGTGATGGCGAACTCGAACAGCGCCGCATCGAAGCCGCTGAGGCGCTTCTTTAGGATGCCGACGGCTTTCCCGAGCTCCATTCCCTCCGCCATCTCCCGTTCGATGTATCGCAGGAAAATTATGTTATCGGCGAGATAACTGATGCCGGCCTCCGTCGCCGTAAAGCCGCCTGTGATGCGCGCCTTTTCGTTAATGAGAAGTGTCGTCACGCCCACGTTTTGCAGGTACTTACAGAGCGCGTGGACGTGCCGCACGATGTCCTCTTCCGGCACGGAAAGCTCGTATCCCTCCAGGGAATCGATCATGATGATCCTGGCGCCGCGCTCGCCGGCTTCCTCACGCACCATCTGCGCGAACTCATCCGCCGTGTAGCGTAGCGGCTCCACCTTAACGATCGACAGCAGGTCCTGCGAGACCATCTGTCTCAGCGGGAGGCCGATGGCGTCACATCGTGTCAGAAGAAGGTCGACCTCTTCTTCGAATGTGAAGAGGACCGAGCGCTCACCCTGCGATGCTGCCTGCTTCATGAACTGCACGCCGACCGTTGTCTTGCCAACACCTGTAGGACCGGTGATGACGGTGACCGTCCCACGTTCGATGCCGCCGTGAAGGATGCGGTCGAGTTCGGGCACGCCACTGGAGAGCACCTCGACTGAAAAGGATCGGCGATGCTCTTGTGGGACGAGGCGCGGGATGACCACGACGCCTTCGTCTGTCAGCCGAAGCGTGTGCGTTCCTTTGCGGAAGTCCGATCCGCGCAGCTTGCGCACGGCAACCGAGCGCGATTTCTCGTTCAACCCCAGACTGATGATCCCGTCGCTCAGGAACTGAAGATCGTCGTCGGGTGCAATGGCGCCTGCTTCCGACGAAAACATGACCGTGGCGCCATGCTCGATCAGAAAGCGCAGAAAAGACAGGATCTGCTTGTGGAACATGAGCGGATCCGGCGTGAGATATCGCAGCTGGGTGACGGCATCGATGAAAACCCGCGTCGGCTTGCGTTCTCGGATGCGCTCCACGATGCGCACCGTAGTCGGCTCTCGCTCTACATCCGCCGGCGAGAACAGATCGTAGGCTTCGACTTCGCTGAAGAACCGGGCGTCCGGACTGAGGTCGATAATCTCCGTCGACGCGATGTCGAGCCCGAGGATGTCGGCATTGTCACGAAGCTGCTGCTCGGATTCGCCAAATGATATGCAGACCGTCGATTCGTCGAGTTCTGCACCGTGGGCGAGAAAGTGCATGCCGACGGTCGTTTTTCCGGTTCCAGGTCCGCCACGCAGCAGATAGGCACGACGCGGAACGAGACCGCCGTGCAGCACGTCGTCCAGACCGTGCACGCCGGTCGAGATTCGATCCGAAGCCATTACT
>CAZKDQ010000146.1:0-5543 GCA_964551345.1 uncultured Rhodothermales bacterium | reverse complement strand
TCGCACGATTCGAGGGCACTAATTTGCGAACAAGCCTTCGTTTCGACGCTTCGACTTGATGCCCGGGCCGCAAAATCTTAACATCTGCACCACCCATCCTTCACATTGCGGCGCTTCATGATCCGAAAATCGAACCCTTCTCTGGCGATCGAAACGTTGCCGCACCGAGCGTATCCCTGCATCCATCCATTAACAACAGCTATGCGCCTAGCCTCGTCATCCTTCTTAGCTCTATGTCTGCTACTTCTGCTTGGAAGTACGGGCGCTGCCTTCGCGCAGGAGCACGTCGTAGAGGGCACCGTCTACGATGCCCAGACCAATGCGACTCTTCCTGCGGTCAACGTCATGGTCGTGAGCACCACCGCGGGCTCAACGACCGATAACCAGGGCCGTTATCAGGTTACGGTCCCATCACCGAATGATTCACTCGCGTTTTCCTTCATCGGCTACGAACGTCAGGTGGTGGCCGTCGCCGGCCGCAATCGGATCGACGTCTACCTCTCGCCGAGCGTAGAAATGCTTGACGATGTCGTTGTTACGGCGCTTGGTATTACCCGTGAAGAGCGGTCGATCGGTTATGCGACACAAGAGGTTCAGGGTGAGGACCTCACCTACACCAACGAGCAGAACGTGCTCGGATCGCTGGCAGGCAAGGTGGCCGGTGTCCAGGTTGTGGGATCATCCGGGGCCAGCATGGGCGGCACGTCCAAGATCAAGATCCGTGGCGTAAACTCGATCGGAGCGGGAGACGAGCCGCTGATCGTAGTAGACGGCACGCCGATCGCGAACTCGAACTATGCGGGAAGCACCGGTCGTGACTACGGAAACCTCGGGCAGGACATCAACCCTGAGGACATCGAGTCGATCAACGTCCTGAAAGGCCCGGCTGCCTCGGCGCTTTACGGCATCCGTGGTCAGTATGGCGTGATTCTCATCACCACGAAGCAGGGCCGCCGCGGAGCAGACCGCTTCACCGTCGAGCTTTCTTCGTCGGCGATGGTCGAGAACTTGACCAACCTTATGCCCTATCAGAATATCTACGGTGGCGGCTACTCCCAGACGTTTGCAACGCTGCCGAACGGCGACCCCGTCGTCAACATGGCGGCTGACGAAAGCTGGGGCCCGCCCATGGAGGGCCAGATGGTGCGGCAGTTCTACAGCTTCTACCCGCAGCATCCTCTCTACGGACAGCTGACGCCGTTCGAGCCGCATCCGAACAACATCCGTGACTTCTTCGAGACGGGTACCAACTTCTCGCAGAACATCGTCGTGTCTGGTGGCGGCCAGAACAGCCGTCTGCGCTTCAGCTTCAACGACACGCGCATCAGCGGCATCGAGCCCAATACGAGCCTCAACCGAAACAACGTCGGCGTGAGCGCAGGGATCGACCTGACCGAGCAGTGGAACGTGTCGACGAACGTCAACTACGCGCGCAACAATGGCCGCAGGCCGTCGGCCGGTGCCGAAGCAGGGTCACGTTACTTCGGCCAGTGGTTCCAGCGCAGCGTGGACCTCGGCATGCTCGAGGACTACCGCTTCGATGACGGACAGGTCATGCACTGGAACCTCCGTTCGCCTAGTTCCTCCACCGGTGAGTTGACCAACTTCGGGCCGCTGTACTTCGCCAACCCGTACTTCAACGCCCACGAGAACCATACCGACGACAGCCGCGACCGCGTCTTCGGTGATGTCGGGTTGACGTTCCGTCCCATCCCGCAGATCAGCCTCAGCGGCCACATCCGGGGAGACATGTTCACGCAGAACCTCGAGGGACGCAATGCCTTCGGCGGAACGGGCACCCCGAGCTACTGGGCCGGTAAGTACCAGAACCGCGAGATGAATTACGAGCTGCTCGCGCAATACGATGAGCGCTTCGGAGATGTCTCGCTTAGCGCCAACGTCGGTACCAACCTCTACGACCGCCACTACACGTATCTGTATCAGGGTACGGTCGGAGGCCTGTCGGCGCCTGGCTTCTACAACATCGATGCCTCGATCGACCGGCCGAGTACCACGTCTTACCGGCTCGAGAAACGCGTGGTTAGTGGCTACGGCCTCGTCTCGCTCGGTTATCAGGACACCTACTTCATCGACGCGAGCATCCGGAACGACCGTTCCTCGGCGCTTCCGACGGATAACAACTCGTACTGGTATCCGTCAGTGTCGGGTAGCTTCGTCTTCAGCGAGTTGATCGACTGGGAGCCACTGGCGCTCGGTAAGATCCGCGCGAGCTATGCGCAGGCCGGATCAGATCTGAGCCCGTATCAGACCACACCGGTCTTTTCCGTTGGCTCCGTGTACGGCAACGTCAGCACGCTCGCCATCCCGAGCCGGCTGAACAACCCTGACATCGAGCCGTCGTTTGCCAACTCGTTTGAGACAGGTTTCGACCTGAACTTCAACGATCGGTTCGAGCTGAACTTCACCTATTACCAGCAGCGAAACCGCAACCAGATCATCCCCCTGAATGTCTCGGGCGCCAGCGGGTACAGCTCAGCCACGATTAACGCCGGTCTGATTCAGAACGACGGAATCGAGCTTACCCTCTCCGGCCGACCGGTTGTGACGCGGGATTTCTCGTGGGACGCACTCTTCAACCTCAACCGCAATAACAACGAGGTCGTTGAGCTCTACGAGGGAATCGACGTCTACAGCTACAGCTCGGCGGTGTACTCGAGCGTGTGGATGTACCTCAACTCCTATGAGGGCGAGGCTTACGGATCCATCGTCGGGCAGGCCTACCAGCGTGACCCCGATACCGGGATGATCCTGCTGGGCGATAACTACCTGCCGCTCTGGACCGATGCCACGCACAACTTCGGCTCGGCACTGCCGGATCTGACGGGTGGATTCCAGAACGTGTTCACCTACCGTGACTTCGATCTCGCAGCTATGATCGACTTCCAGGTCGGTGGTCAGTTCTTTAGCCGCTCGCAGTCGCTGGCAGACCGTACGGGTCTCTCTGAGGCATCGGCAGCGATCAACGACAAAGGCAACAACGTGCGTGATCCGGTAAGCGAGGGAGGCGGCATCCGCGTCGAAGGCATCGTCGCCTCAACCGGCGAGCATGTCGTGGAGTACGTAGACGCACGCTCCTACTACGACGTCACTGCACGGCGCATCGCTGAGGATTACATCTATGATGCCTCGTACGTCAAGCTGCGCGAAGTCCGGCTGGGGTACAACTTCGGCCAGTCGCTCATGCGTCATCTTCCGTTCCAGCGGGCGCGGGTTTCTCTCATTGCGCGCAACCCGTGGATGATCTGGCAGGATGCGCCCAAGGGCCTCGATCCGTCCGAACTTTCGACGGGCAGCATGGCCATCAGCTGGTACGAGTCGGGCCAGTTGAATAGCGTTCGCTCGTTCGGCTTGAACCTCAATCTGACCTACTGAGCCCATATATCATGAAGAGAACTTTCATAGCCGTTGCCGTGCTGTTGCTGTTCAGCAATTGCGGCATCGTAGACATCGACGAAAACCTCAACAGGAGTCCGAACTCGCCGAGTGAAGCCTCCGCTCCGCAGCTGATGGCCAACGCCATGCTGTCGTTGCCGGGGTTGAGTTCATCACCCAACGGCAACTTCATGGGTCAGTACCTCTCGGAGACGACGTACGTCCTGGAGTCGCTGTATCCGGACGGCTCCACCAGCTTCTACGGCTGGTACCAGGGCCCCCTGATCAACCTGCAAACGGTTCTGGAGACATCCACGGTGGACAATCAGCTCGCCGTCTCCAAGATCCTCAAGGCCTACTACATGTGGAACCTGACCGACCGTTGGGGTGACCTTCCCTACTCGGAGGCACTTCAGGGCTCGGCCAACTTCACACCGGCCTATGACCGGCAGGAGGATATCTACAACGATCTGTTCGCTCTGCTTCGCGAAGCACACGACCAGATCAACACCTCGCTATCGCTGAGCAGCGACATCATGTACAACGGCAACATGACCCGCTGGCAGAAATTCGCCAACACGGTGCGAATGCTGATGGCGCTGCGTCTGTCGGAGGTGAATCCAAGCCTGGCACAGAGTGAGTTTAACGCTGCACTCAATGCCGGTGTGATGGAATCGAACAACGACAGCTTCGTCTATCGTCATCTCGCCGATGCTAATAACCAGAACTACTGGTACGGGCAGATCGAGGTGTCGGCTCGTGAGTGGTGGGCGCTTCCCACTCATTTCATCGAGATGATGGAGCCGGTCGACGACCCCCGCCTGGAAGTTTACGGCGACCCGGCCCGCGCGTCTGGCGATTATGTTGGGATGCCGTTCGGTCTCGCCGACGAGGACGCGCTCAGCACGGAAGCCTATTCGCTGCTGGGCGAAGACATCCGCGCGCAGGATGCGCCCGTCTACCTCGTGACGTATGCACAGTCCCTATTCGCCCGTGCCGAGGCCGCTCAGCGAGGATGGACGGGTGAGAATGCCGAGGAGCTCTACAACAGCGCGGTGCAGAATTCGGTTTTCCAGTGGACGGGAAGCGTCTCGGGAGTCGCGGATTTACTGGCGCATCCGGACGTCGCGTACGACGGGACGATCGAGCGGATCGCAGAGCAGCGGCACGTCCATCTGTTCATGCACGGATACGAAGCATGGGCCGAATGGCGTCGGACGGGTTACCCGGACAACCGTGTGCAGCCCGCCGGCCGTGCCGTTCCCACGCGTCTGGCGTATCCGGCGAACGAGGAGTTCAACAATACCGCCAACTATGAGGAGGCCATTCAGCGCCAGTTCGGCGGGGAAGACAACCTCTACGGAAATGTTTGGTGGGACGTCAACTGAGTCCTGTTACACTTCGTTGATTGACTAGAGCGGTCCGGGTCGGAAGATCCGGACCGTTTTTTTGTATTGGGATGAGACTGGCGGAGTCGCCTCGTGCCATGTTCGTTTCATTTTCTGTTGGTACAATACCGGATCCGTGCACCCTGACGACGACCCATGTCAACATGATCATCACCCGAATCTATTCGACGCCTGACGGCCACTCACACTTTTCGGAAGAGAACGTCCCGCTGAAGGACGCCGGAGACATCGGCCGATTGTCTGAACGACAAGCCGTCAAGGAAATCGTCTTCCGCGAGAACGACGCCGATTACGATTACGACTGGCATCACCCACCCCAGCGCCAGTTCATCGTTCTGCTTGATGGAGAAATCGAGATCGAGGTTTCCAACGGCGAAAAGAGACGCTTCGGTGCGGGTGACGTAATCCTCGTCGAGGATATGAGCGGACGCGGCCACCGCACGCGGTCGGTGAGTGAAGGACGACGCCGATCGATCTTCATCCCGCTCGAAGACACGCACCGGATCGACATCGTCCAGGAAACCAGCGAAGACTCGTTCCCAGCGAGTGATGCGCCGAGCTGGACTGGCTCTGCGGCAAGCTGATTCCACAGGCACCAACGTCCTCTGAGGTTATGGAGCAAGTCGACATCGGAATTGCGCCATTGAGGTATCGGCTTCCGCCTGAGACCCGGCTCGGCCGCGTTCGCCTGCAGGTCTCCGATCTTGGTCGGTCCCGGGCGTTCTATCAGACCATCCTTGG
>CAZKDQ010000145.1:1771-7096 GCA_964551345.1 uncultured Rhodothermales bacterium | reverse complement strand
TGGCGAACTTCTTCGTACGAAGGCTTAATGCCGTTAATTCAGCCCTTACATCCCAAAATGCCAGTCTTTTTCGGCGTTTTGCAGAAAGGCGTTATGCTGAGGCCACTGCGACCCTAGACTCGGTGCTCGACGCTCGACAGGTCTTCCAGAGTGAACATGGCGTCTTCGATCTGCCGGCGCAGACGATGGCTTATTTTGAGCAAATGGGGAGCCTTAGGGCCAGGGCCATCGAAGGTGAAATTCAGTACAATGCACTTCGCGCTCAATTAGGGGATAATAATGCGCAGGTACGGAGCATGCGCGAGTTGGTCTCGGCAGCAAATCAGCAGTATCGACAGGCATTGCAGGGCCAGGAGCAAGTACTGCCGGTGCCGCAAGAAAGAATGTCAACGGTCATGCGGGAACATATTGGTATGGAGCGTGACATTCTTATCCAATCAGCAATCATTGAAGTAATTGTGCCGATACTCGAACAGGCGCGGTTTAACGAAGAGCAGGAAGTGCAGGCCGTTCAAGTAGTTGATCCCGCTGTGCCACCAGCCAAAAAAGCTAGACCGGCAAGAAGTATTATTGTTGTGATTACCACGATATCGGTCTTCTTGTTGGCGATCGCGTTCGTTATCATCCTCGAGTGGTGGCGTCGTCGACACAAATCTTTTGCACGCAGGCTGCAGCTCTCGGTTGCCTCGGAGGAACGGAGACCGCCAGTAGAGTCGCAAGCGTAGGAGAATAGTAAAGGCATTCGTATCACTTTCTTCAAGCGCGTCGTGTCCACCACCATTGTGCCAGCAGGGTCAGATCCGGCACACTTTGCCGATAGGGTGTGGAGGGCAGGTGCCGCCGTAATAGGGCTGTTAGCTATCACTGCAGTAGCTCTGGTGTATCTCGTTGCGATATTCGCCGCCGATTTTATTGTACTGATCCCTATTGCAATTCTCGGCCTTGGCGGCGCAATCGTTCTCTTTCAATATCCCACCGCCAATCTGATAGTACTCCTTGCGAGCGTCATATTCGCGCTCAATTTTGAGCCGGGGTTCCAGTTGCCCGAAATTCTTTTCGGGCTTTATTACAGCGCTTTTATGCTGTTTTGGTGCGGGCGCACGCTGCTTGATCCTAAACGTAGCTTAATTACATCGACGATTGATGTAGTCCTTGCCGGATTTCTCTTTTATGTGACAGCTTCATTTGCTCTGACCGTTTTGTATGGCGGAGATCTACGCGCAGCACTCAGTGAATGGGTAGCGTTATCATTCCTAGGACTGTACTTCCCTGTACGTGAGTTATGTCGTGACCATCGCAATGGCAGCAAGATGGTCGTGTGGATCATTATAGGGATCGGCGTTTTCGTCGCAATTAGAAACCTTTACGCATATGCAGCACGGCTGGAGAATGCGGAGCATCTCTATCAGATCGTCACCGGCCGCGTCATGCTCAATGACAATGTTCTGATGGTTGCGTCGGTGGCTGCGCTCGTCGTGCTGCTGTTCGCGGAGCGCATGCGCAACCGTCTCCTGTCGCTGCTGCTGTTTCTTTTCATATTTGCTAGCCTCATATTCACGCAGAGTCGAACGTTCTGGGTAGCGTTTGTGTTTGGTGTGGGCGTCGTGTTTCTAATCGTCGAGGCCAGATATAAAAGGCGTGTCATCATTCTCATGGGTGCCGGCGTAGTGAGCTTCCTTGCGGCGGGCGTCTTGTTTTTCGGGGATATGCTGGGTCTGATTCTGGGGGCGTTGGTCGACCGGATGGCTACGATTGGGTCGGCGGCCGAATCGGATATTTCCCTGCGTAGCCGAGGATACGAGGCGCTCGCTGCCCTCGAACATATCCGCTCGAATCCCATTCTTGGTCACGGTGTAGGCGTCTCTTTTGAGTTTTTTGACATTATTGAAAAGGTCGTTAAGGAACGCACTTTTATCCACAATGCGTACGTGTCCTTGCTATATCGCTTCGGGATGATCGGGCTTGTTTTAATGGGAACGTTCTGGTTCTTAGCAATCAAGCGCTCTGTCCGGGTGGCTCGTGCCGCGTCCTCAAGTCGCATGGCGCGTACCGGAGGGTTGATCGCGGCGGTCACTCTGATCGCATTTATACTATCGGCAAATGCCTCGAATCCGTTCTTTCTGATGGACGCGCTTTTTATGTTCGGCGTGTTGACGGGCCTCGGGAGCGGAACATTCGAGCGCTGGGATTCGGAAGTAGCCGCTCGGGCAGCGTAATGAACAACTGGCGGAAATACGTTCAGGAGCAACTGGTGAAGCTGGGCTACCAGTTGAACAAGCGCGACGCGATGCACTCCGGAAGGGTGCGGCGTATGCTACTTCTGAAAAACTTTGCGGTGGATACAGTTCTGGACGTCGGTGCAAATGTGGGTCAGTATGCGCGAGAGTTGCGACGCGATCAGTATGGCGGACGGATCATTTCATTTGAGCCGCTGGGTGACGCCTTTGATGTACTCAGTGGATATGCGAATCGCGACTACCAGTGGGAGGCGTACAACTATGCGCTCGGCGATAGTAGTGGACGTGCTGTCATCAACGTGTCGTCCAATTCAGAGTGGAGCTCTCTACTCAGCATATCACCCGAGTTTTCAGATGCGCCTCCTGGTGCTCAGGTCGTGCGGGAGCAGGAAATAGGCGTTCGTGCCCTTGATGATGTTTTTACCGACCTCGTGGGTCCTAATGCACGACCGTTCCTGAAGATTGACGCTCAAGGGTACGAGAAGAAAGTACTTGACGGCGCTTCGAACAGTCTGAACCACATCTTGGGCATACAGCTTGAAATGTCCCTGCAGCGGGCTTACGAAGGGGAGGTTCTCTTCAGTGACATGATTCACATTATGGAGAAGGCCGGTTTTGCTCTGATGTCGGTGGAGCCTGTAAACGTAAATCCCGTGGCGGGGAGGGTACGACAGGTGGATGGTGTTTTTTTTCGTCCCGATAGCGGGCCGAATCTGTGAAGAAGCGACAACTCATACGCAACGCCTCTTTGGGCTCAGTACAGGTTATCGCGACGGGCCTTGTTTTTTTCGTTCTGTATCGATTTCTCTATGACACCATTGGTGTAGCGGAGTTGGGCGTCTGGTCCGTTGTATTGTCCTGGACGTCCATGAGCAGCCTTGCCGGACTAGGCATGACCGGCAGTGCGGTCAAATTTGTTTCAACGTACCTGGCACGCAACGACCGCCGTCATGTTGCGGGAATTATCGAGACGTTGGCCATCTCCTTGATGGTCGTGCTTGCGGGCGCTTTGGTCATCGTATACCCACTGCTCGTGTGGATGACGGGAGTCGTATTTACACCGGAGATGCGCGTTGTTGGGATAAGTATCCTTCCCTATGCCGCCGCTTCATTCTGGATTTCGGCAGTGGCCGGGTTGTTCGGATCGTGCGTCGATGGTTTTCACCGTGTGGATGTACGGCACATAATGATCATCGCGGCGATGTTATTGTATTTGCTGCTGAGCTTTGTGCTCGTTCCGATGAATGGAATCGTGGGGCTGGCGCAGGCACAGGTGGTTCAAGGCTCTGTACTGCTAGTGGCTTCCTGGCTTTACGTACGGCGCCTGCTTCCAGAGCTTGGTATCATACCGACGCACTGGCAGAAGTCGATATTCAAAGAGATAATCGATTACAGCCTGAAGCTACAGTTGATCTCGATCGCGCAACTGCTATTCGAGCCGCTGGCGAAATCGTTGCTCGCCCGGTTCGGTGGAGCAGCGTCCGCTGGCTTCTTCGAAATGGCTAATCGGATGGTGATGCAGTTGCGTGCGCTAATCGTCAGCGCGTACCAAGCCGTTGTACCAACGATTGCCGACCTTCATGAAAGAGACCAGCATCAGGTACGTAATGTTTACGAGGGCTCGCTACGGCTGGTGCATTACCTCGTGGTATGTGCCATTCCGCTTCTCCTGCTTGTGGTTCCGTTAATCTCGCTTTTGTGGCTCGGCGAGGTGCATTCGACGTTCGTGATGTTTACAAGCGTCCTTGTGGTTGCCTGGTTCGTCAACATCCTTGCAACCCCGTCATATTTCGCGAACATGGGTACGGGTGATTTGTGGTGGAACGTGATAGCGCAGGGCACGCAGGGCGGAGTGACGGCTATTCTGGGTATTACCCTCGGAATGGCCTTCGGTGGCGCGGGCGTTGTGATAGCATTCTTCCTAGCCATCGTCCTGGCAGCTGCTACAGTGACGCTATCCTATCATCACAAGGCAGGGGTTTCTCTCGCGATCTTTGCAGAACGTCGTAATCTACGCCTCCTGGGCTCATCGGTACTTGGTTTCGCCTTCTCTCTGCTATTCATACGTTTCGTAGCGGGGACCTGGCATGTAGCTACGTATACCGCCGTGGCACTGGCCGTCTTTATTGCTGTGGCTGGACCGGTGGCCTGGCAGCACCCGATGCGCAAGAAGCTGTTTGACTTAGTCATGATAGGGCTTCTACCAGCACGTCATCGATCGGTTTGATGGAAATAGGTAGGAATCTTCGCGTGCGCACCCGCTCGGTACCACACATCATGTTGTTCGACCTCTATGCGACAGGTCATCATCCGCAGTACATTCTGAATCTGGTCGAATACTGGGCGGAGCGGGCTCTTGACTGCCGGCTCACCGTCGTGGCGCCCGTTGGGGTGAGAAGGGCGAGCGAGAACTTGGACCGGTTGTTTCATCAACATCGAGGGGACGGACTGCATTTTGTGCCTGTTCGCGATCACGTGCCCGCTCCATCATCCACGGCCAGTCTCATTAAGACGGACCTGGTTCACGGGCGCCTGCTTCGACAGTATTTACGTATGTATCGGCCGAGTCATGCTACACTGATGTATTTTGACCACTGTCAGCTGTCGCTGGCGCTTGGCCTTCGCCGGCTGCGCGGGATTTCATTATCCGGTATCTACTTTCGGCCGTCCTTCCACCTTGATGAACGGCCTGATGATCTGCGTTCGAGATTATCAGCCTTCCGCAAGAAAACGATGCTGCTGCAGGCACTGCGCAATCCGTACCTTCGCCAGCTTTTCTGCCTCGATCCTTTCGCCGTACCGGCACTCGAACAAATGACGCGTGCCGTACAGGCGATTCATCTTCCTGACGGGGTTCGGATAAGTGCCGGGGCAGTGAAGAAGTACGGTCTCCGTGCTGGCCGGCGAGAGGGCCGTATTGTCGCCCTCTTACTGGGCGCGCTCGATGGTCGGAAAGGAATATATCAGGTTTTGAGGGCAGCTAAGCGCCTGGAGCCGGAAGTCCAGCGGAGTCTTTCGTTGGTCTTTGCAGGACCGGTCAAGGCGCAGGACGAATCGGTTTTGACCGACGCGATCACCGAGGTATGTA
>CAZKDQ010000145.1:0-1671 GCA_964551345.1 uncultured Rhodothermales bacterium | reverse complement strand
AACGTCTTTTGATCCGCAGACAGCTGCCGATTTCGGCCGGAGTCACTCCGCAGCCCGAATGGGTCAGGAATTTTTCAGTAGTGTTCTGGGAGATCTGTGAGCGAATATTCCAGCGAACCACGCGATTTACGCATCGTCATCCAGCCACGCGGAGCCGTCTCAGACTATTCGGATGCGCCTCGTTGTACGGCGGGCCACCTAGTAACGCGGTCCCATTTCATCCGGGTTGAACCTGCTGAGGTTGATGATCATTTTTGCCATGGACGAGTGACGGCAATTGTTCATGGCGAAATATTCAACGATCTCACTCACCCTGCACGGTTTGTTTTCAAGCACTACAATGGGAATGCCGACGCGCTCGCGAGGACGCTCAACGGCGCGTTTATCGTTCTTATTATCGACGAAGAGCGTGATGCGGTGCACCTGATCACGGATCGTGTGAACGGCCGTCGACTGTTCGAGCGCACAACGCGCGGAGCAAGGCACTTCTCTACATCACTTGCCGATCTTGCGCCAACGTCCGGAGGAATCGACGCGACGGGAGTCGCATGGTATCTCGCGAACGGTACGGTTCATAACGGCAGAACCGTGTATTCCGGGGTTCGTGTCGTTGAACGTGCGACCGTTATCTCCTTTACCGCGAACGCGTCTGCCGCGCGACCCTACTGGGTCGTGGATTTCGGATCCGATCCGTCGTCGGCACCTGTTTCTGATCTTCAGGCGACACTGGCAAGTCTTGTCGCGGAAGCGGTTAGACGCCGCGTGCAGGATGAGCCGCAGGTCCTTCTCTCACTGTCGGGAGGATATGATGCCAGTGCCATCGGCGGAGCACTTAGATACGACCTCGACTACCGGGACGTGACGTGCTTCTCTTATGCGATGGGTGCGGCACAACCTGGTACGGACGAATATCGTGCACGGGAGATGGCGCGCGTAATGGGATACCGCCACCAATTGGTGCAGGCATATGATGGCGATCTCGTCAAACATATCCGACTCAATGCAGAATCGAGCGATGCCTATGCCAATCCCTGCGACGAGATCACGGCATATGAAAGCGTCGCGACCACCCGCCAACACACGGGCAATCCAGTTTTCTTTACCGGTAGCGAATGGTTTGGAGACGATTGCATGGACTGGGCGCCATTACGTCTCAGTCAGCCGGAGGACGTGCTCCAGAGCGTTGGTATGTACGACCTGCATCGGATCCGCTGGATTCAGCACGTGCTGCCAGGCGCTCTTTACGACGAGATGAAACGGGGGCTGAAGAATGATTACGATGAGGTGTGGGAGAGATGTCCTTTTAAGGACGACCTGTACGATGCGAAAGATTTTATGTATCTCGACCAGCGGCTCGTTCATCACAACATGCCGTGGTGGCTTTGCTTCCCTGGTAGGTTCGCCCCGGTACGAAACCCTCTGCTAGACACGGATATACTTGAGTTCATGACGACTGTGCCGACTGCGCTTCGGCGAGACAAGACGTTGTGGCGCCAGACGACGTCACAGACTTTCCCCCAGTTGTTTCGGCTCCCTCGGACTCGGCGCGGCAGCTATGAATTCGATCTAAAAGGAGAATTTGTACGCCACAGGACCGCCATTGTCGGAATGATAAACTCGTCGAGCAGCCCGTTGGATGGATTGCTCCCGCCCGACATCGCCCTGAAGATG
>CAZKDQ010000144.1:0-7164 GCA_964551345.1 uncultured Rhodothermales bacterium | reverse complement strand
AGATGCCGCACGAGCCGGTAGCACTCGAGCCGGATCAGCCGTTCGTAACTGACGTTGCGCCCCAGGCGTCGGTGCTTGATCGTTGCTTTCATTCGCTCGTCCCAGTGCTCCACAAATCGTCGTCGTCCGCTCTCGTTCAGATAAACGCCGCCGAGTCTCTCCTCGAAATGACGCGGTGTGATTTCCCGGTTCTTGATCAGGCGGAAGATGCCTCGATCAACGAGAAGCGGCTTAAACACCTCACTCACATCCAGCGCGAGCGAAAACCGGCGATCGCCGGGCTCATGCAGGTACGACACCGTAGGATCCAGCGCGGTGCGATAGATCTGCCGTAACACGGCGGAATAGCAGAGCGCATTGCCGAACGAAATCAGCGCATTGATCTCATTGGATGGTGGTCGCCGCTCGCGTTTATCGAAGGGAAAAGCGGCTGCTTCGCTTCCGAGGATGTGGGGCCATGCGCGGTAATACAGGTCGCGGCTCCGGCCCTCGGCGCCCATCAACGTGGGAACGTCGCTTGCGTCCGCCAGCGTGGAACGCTCAGTTTCGATTCCCTCGATGGCCGCCACGATCCCTTCTTCGGCTGAGCCCGATGTTCGGGTCGCGTAGTATTTCAGCACGCGCAGGATATTGAAGACGGCGGCATCGACAAACGCACGCGCGATAATTAGCCGGCGTTTTTTGTTTAGATAGTGCCGGACCTGCTCGACGCGAAGCCTGCCTGAGAGAATTGGCTCGCGGGGATAAAGTG
This sequence comes from uncultured Rhodothermales bacterium, assembly GCA_964551345.1. Lineage (GTDB taxonomy): Bacteria > Bacteroidota > Rhodothermia > Rhodothermales > CAZKDQ01 > CAZKDQ01. Next base: position 6,413 of record CAZKDQ010000144.1, on the reverse strand, counting down.
TGGCGGTATAGTTGCCGTAGTAGTCGAAAAAGAAGACCGGAATCGCGTTTTGGGCGAGAAACGTGATGAGCTTCGTGTTGATGTCAACTTCGCCGAAGACGCACAGGCTCTCCACCTGCTCGACGGGAAAGGGGACGCGTTCGACCTTGGGCTCGGCAACAGGCGCGACGGGATCTGCGGACAGCGCCTGCGCTTCCGTTTTCCGCTCGAGCAACAGCGTATTCTGACGGCGTCCCAGACGTCCGCTGGAGAATATGTAATACGGCCGCTTCATGACGCATCACCCATAACACAACTCTTCGAATGCACACTTGCGGCAGAAAGAGCGGCGCGGATGTCTCTCGGGAGGTGGTTGCGCGTACGCCCTGGCGACGGCGTCAACGATTGCTTCCAGCCGGCTGACATCTTCGTCCGAGAGCTCGACGCGATCGGAGCGCCGCAACTTGGGATAATCCAGTTGTCCGGTGAACGGAGATCCATCACCCCGAGTGACGCCGTTCAGCCGCAGGAGCCACAGGTAGAAGCGGAGTTGCCACACGTGCGCCTCCTCCACCGCCTTGCTTTTCTTGACCTCGTGGAGAACCCCTTCCCGCAGGTTGACGACGTCCACCTTGCCAACCAGTCGTATTCCCGAAGGCGTCTCCGCGCTCAGGTCGATGGCTTTGCGGGCTCGCGTGTAGGTCGACTCGTCGATTAGCCGCCCAAGCTGCACATTTTCGTTCTCCTGCTCCATCCACAACCCCCGCATCGACAGCCATGCCTTCCGTGGGCATACGACATAGTAGCCGACGAGCATGCCACCGATGCGGGGGGAGGTACTTCCCATGATCATCTGTCGATGCCGGTTCTCCGCAGATATGAAATGGGCACAGGTTCTACTGGTGATCCTCCAGCATTTTCAATTGTCGAAATCATACTCGGCTATCCGAGCGGTTAACGCCGCTGTCGCATCGTCTAATGCATCTGCAGCAGCGGTTACACCAGGAATGTATCCCTTTGCGGGGAGGTTGACGAATGTATCGACGCCAGGTATTGTGTCGATCACAGGATGGGCGACCCGGTCCGGCCGCTCCTCATCCAGATCGGCTCGGATAGCCCCTGTGATTCGGTTGGCATTGTTAGAAAGAGCCATAGCGAGAGTCGCCTGGGGACTGAATGTGCGTGCCTGGTTGCTAGTGACGCGCCAGTTCACGAGCGCCTCCACCAGCGCCGGGATGAGAGCATTCCGGCGTTCCTTCGGGCACACGAGGTGCTCGCCATCGGCGGTCAACGCCCAACCCTCCGCCTGGAGGCGCTCCACCTGCTCAGGATCGAGCTCCGGATCGTGGCGATTGGTAGAGACCTTGAAGAGGCGCCCGAGGTCGATGGCGACGTCGTAAACGAAGAGCCCCGAAGTGCGTGTGTTATCAGGAATCCAATGCCGGCGAGGTAGCGCCCGGTCATGCGACGCAAGCCAGGCATCGATCGCGTCGGTGGCCATCTCTTCACCCTCGGCGTTGAGCACGCGGACGGGGTGCTGCTCAGGATGCTCGCTGCGGTCGAAGGTGAGGTTTTCCTTCGACATGCTAGCCAGGAGCGGGTGCAAAGGGCGCATGGCAGAAATCGAAAGAGGACTGCGCCGCTTAAGTGTGACGGTTTTCGGACGCGCCCGCATCCACCCACCAATGAGTTGGTCTGCGTAGCGCGGATCGCAGGGTGACCAGGGCTCCTTGTTCTCGAGCGTTTCCTCGCCCTTTTTGGCGGTGATCTCGTAGTTGAAGGTAATCGGCGCACGAGGCTCGCCAAGCGATTCAGCCAGTGCGTCCATAATGGACCGCTTGACTTGCTGGCCGCTCGAGAACGGCATACGCTGCCCGAACTGTGGGTCGTAGTAGAACTTTTGGCCGTCGGCGACGCAGAAGACGGTATGGTCGGCCTGGCGGAGACCTCGGAGATAGATCGTCTGAGACATGGGATGCAGGGGTTACTTGGTGTTGAGGTAGGCGTACTTGAAGCGGAGGAGCGAGAGGAATAGCGGCACGTCCGTGGCCGGCATCGTCATCAAAGCACGGACGAGCCGGTTAAGTGCCTCGGCATGTGTGCCGTCTCGCTCTACGACAGCTGTGAGCGCGTCCACGAAAGGCTTGCGAGAGCCGGCCTTGAGCACCTCGTCGACTTGGCGCTGGTTGGTCGTCTTGGACCCAGAGGGGCGGGCGGCTTCATGTAGCGCGTGAGCGCTCTCCTCGGCAAAAGCGAGAAGCTCTTCGTTGTTGCTGAGCATGGCGATGATCCAAGTCTGGTAAATGCGGAACGTAACGTGATCGGATTCTTTGCGTGGGGCACTCGGGAGGGTCCCGGCATCCCGGCGCGTGGGCATGTACTTGCGGAGATGCTTCGGCTCCAGCGAGCGTGTGCCGAGCACGCCCTGTTGACAGGCGCGCTCGAAGCCGAACTCTGTCTGCCACAGCGTGGCGATTGCCTCGGTGGTTAGAGCATCCTGGTCTGCAAAGAGGTGTCGATAGAGGGCAGGCAGGCCATAGACCTCCGGGAGGTCGATCTGGAGAAAGCCGAAAGTCTTGTTGGTGTTGCCGAGCGAGTAGACGTACGCCGTTTGACGAGCGCCCCCCGTGCCGAAGGCTAATGCAAAGAGGACGCGGCTCCACGGCGGAGTGTCCAATCGGAGCCGGTACGGGCCGGTGCCCTTCTTCGTACTAGGCATAAAACCGGCTGTTGGATCATCTTCATCGAAAGCATCGGAGAAGCGGTGAATGAGCCACCAGCCGTTCCACGAGTCCATCTGGCTGGGCTGGAAGTCCGGCGTTTGTTTGAGCCATTCCCGATAAGCGTGCCAGCCGTCCAAGAGGGTGTCTAACACGGCGTCATCGTCGATCAATAGCGACAGACCGCCCGCCACACCGATGCCGCAGGCTGTGCCGATCCAGGAGGCATATGCCTCGTCGGCGGTGGCCGGGAGGACCAGGTCGGTGACCTGTCCCGAGGTGCTCGCGTCGAGGTCTGCGGCCTTGCCCCCGAGGACAAGATGCCCCAGCGGTTCGGTGAGCGCTTCGGCACCTGCGTGCAGCTTTTTGAGTGCGTCTCGGCGCTCGCTAGGGTCGCCTGCCTTCTTTTGCTTCGAAATCTGGTCGAAGGGGGCATTGTTGACCCACATCAGGTAGCGCGGGTCGTCGAAGAAGAGTGAGAAGAACACCTCGTCGAAGAAGGTGCGCGGTGTGTGGGCAGTGTCGTGGCGCGCGTTGTAGCGCGCGAGGGCTCTTCGGCCCACGTGAGCGGTATACATGGGCGGTCTCTTTACAGGATGAATGCGCTTGGTTCGTGTGCAGGCGGGGGGCCGTCACTGACGCGGGCATCGTCGTAGCCGCGGGTCGGGTCGTAGGCGTCGTCGGGTACGACGAGGGGGTAGCTTCCCACGTCGAGGCGTCGCCAGCCGTGGCGGTGGACGTGCTGTGGGAGCGGGATTTCCCACTCGGCCTTCTCATCCCACGGTGCAGCTTTGTAATCGGCCACGTCTTGTTCCCGCACGCCGGTTTCGCCGGCGATCTCCAGCAGCTCCGCCAGCACTGAACGGTGCCTATGGTGCAGCTTGCGAATGCGGTAGCGCCCATCCTTCACTTCGAGGTGAAAGGTGATCTCGGGCGGTGAGATCTCTGGATAGACGTTGCTGATCCGGTCCGTGAGCGTTGTCTCTTCGAGCAGGACTGGCGGCCCGCCGACGGTCCCGGGAAGCTGCTCGAAGCTGGCTTGGATGACGGCGGAGTCGTACGGGCGTGCGGCACGCTGCCCCTCCAGCGGTGCGATCACGTACACCGGCTTGAAGACGCGCCCGGCTGTCTCCGGCTGGCGGCGACGGTTGACGCGGCCGAAGCGCTGCACGAGCGCGTCAAGCGGCGCCGCGTCGGTGATCATCGCGTCGAACGAGAGGTCGAGGCTGACCTCGACGACCTGGGTGGCGACGGCCACGCAGGGACGTTGCTCTACGGCGCACTGCCTTTCCAGCGCCATCAGTTCGTGCTCCAGTGCTGCCCGGTCGCACCGGCGGAAGCGGCTGTGGAGCAGCAGGATCGGTGCGTCTCGAAAAGCCGGATCGGAGCGCAGGGCGTCGAACTGCGCCTGGGCGCGGGCAACGCGATTGGTCACTACCAGCACGCGTTTCCCCTCCGCCACCAGCTGGCGCAGAGCGTCAGCGGCCGCCTCATCGTCCGCCAGCTTGACGACCTCGTGCCGGTTGAACGAGCGCAGCTCGCCGTCCGAGAGCGTGACAGTGCACACGTGCTTATCTCCTCCGAGGGCCTCGAGCAGGAGACGTGCGAGCGCATCCGGAATGGTAGCCGTGCCGATGTGGACGCGGCAGCCCAGTGCGGCAAGGGCGCGCACCATCTCTAGCACGAGACTGCGCGTGGCGCCGTCGTAGGTATGGATCTCGTCGAGGATCACGTCCTGGCCGCGCACATCGAGGGCCGTGATCTCATGGCCGGCAGTGCCGAGGACGAGACCCGCCAGCTGGTGGGGCGTCGTCACCTTGATGCTGGCGCCAGGGTGCTGCTGGAGGTCGGCGTCCTCCCGCAGGTCCCACTGGTCCCGGTCGCCGGATCGGAACTCACGTAGAGGTACGCGCGAGGCGGCGTGGAGGCGGCGAACGTCGGCCGCAGGGTCGACAGGGCGCAGATCATCCCTCAAACGCCGATACATGGCATTGATGGACGCCTGGTACGGGAGTGTGTAGAACACCCGGTTGCGGCAGCGGCGGAGCAGGAAGTTGGTCTTGCCCGCGCCAGTTGGCGCAATGACGAGCGTGTGAGGCCGCTCGTCGCGTACGGCGTCCTCGCGCAGGGAGAGCGGGTAGAGCGCCGACGTCCCGAAGCGAGAGGTAGGACCGTAGGCAGCTTCCACGTCGGGAACATAGTAGAGGCTGCCGAGGCGGTCGTCGGTTTCGTGCTGGTATCCCGAGGCGAAATGGTCCGCGGCCATCAAGAGCCCCCGCCATTCCGACCACCCCTTTTCGGGCCTCCGGCAATAGGCAATGCAGGTGTCGAGCGCACGCCGCGCCATGTCGAGCGAAACACCATCGCTCTCGCTCACCCCGAAAGAGTGGGCCAATGCGACGGCCTGCGGCATCCAGTCGTCCCAGCCCTCGGTGTGGCGCTCGAAAAGATGGTCGGCGCCGTGGTAATGGAAGTGGAGTAGGTCCATCAGGCCACGCTCGGAACGGTCTCCCCCGACGGACTTGTGGTGCCCGACGACCATCTCGATGAGGGCTGACCAGTCAGTCTCGTCGAATAGAGGCAGCAGTAGAATGGAGGAGAGCTCGTGCCGGTGGGGCGCCTTGCGCATCCGGTCGTCCGGCGTGATCTCTCCGCGCAGAACGGACTGGAAGAACGGGTGCGCCTTGCCGAGGTCGTGGAGGACGGCGCCGCACCGGGCGAGACGCTCATCAAGTCCGAGCGAACGGGCCATCCGTACGGCGGCGGCTACGACATGCTCGGTATGCTCACGCAGAGTCAGGCCGCCGCGTTCGGGGCTTTTTGCGAGCAGCGTCATAGGTCGAGCGGCTCGGCCGTGGCGGGGTTACCGACCACCTCGAGGCGCCCGTACATCGGTGCGCCGTCGGCGAAGCGATTGTAGCCGACGAGGAAGGAGCCCGGCGTTTCGGCGTCGGCGAAACGCAGCTCGAAGCCCTCCAGTCCATCGAATGCCGCTTCACTTAGCTCGCGGGGTTTGCCAGCGGGATAAACCAGGTCCTCATTGCGACACAGGCAGAGGTGCTGCTTAGCGGCTCTAGCGGCGTCTTCGGCGGAAGAGAACGCCAGGTGCAGCACGGGATCGAGCATCACACCGCGCGTTAGGATGCCTGTGCCACGGGACAATGTTCTTGCACGAGTGTTCTTCTTAAACCCTGCAGACTGAATCGCCTCCTGCTGCTTGCTGATGCCGCCATGAGCGACACGGTGACGGAGGATCTCCGAAACGCCTAGCTTCTCGCGCATTCCCTCAACAATACTTGGCGTGAGAAAGGGTTGGCTGAACGTTTCTCCGTCGCGGACGGCTGTCCAGGGTTTGATGAAGCCGAATGGACCGGTATAAGTGACGACGTGGTAAGTCATAGGTGTTCTCGTTTTAACGTAGCCCCCCACATCCACTCCCAGTCAGTTCCCCCGCACCCACGAGCCAGGCGAATCGAAGCGCTTCCGGCGTTCCGTCGACGATGACCGGGCACTCGCTGCCTCGATGCTTGATGTCCTTGATCGTGACGAGCTTTGAGCGCGGTCGCAAGTACGTCCGATCGAAACGCATGGTGGATGCGAGGTGCTCACCGGCCATACCGGCGAGGCTCATCTTCCACCGAAAGATCCGCGTCAGCGCGTCGTCGGCTCGATCGTCGTCCCAGAGAATGTATTCGTCCGACCCGTCGTCCCGCC
>CAZKDQ010000143.1:5671-7235 GCA_964551345.1 uncultured Rhodothermales bacterium | reverse complement strand
GCTACGTCGGTGTTCATTAAAATCGTGGCAGTTAGCAGTTGGCAGGTTGCAGTGGACAGTTATTAGAGAGCTAGAAGCTATGAGCAGTCAATTAAATCAGTATGGGATGTGCAATCTCATACGATCGATATTCAACCATCCACATCAAACGACCCTCACCCTCCCATGTATCCTCTAACAACGGATTCGACGATCAGGTACCACCCATCGGTCAGTACGAAAAGGAGTAGCTTGACGGGCAACGAGATCATTACCGGTGGAAGCATCATCATGCCCATGCTCATCAGTACGCTGGCGACGATGAGGTCGACGATCAGGAACGGCAGAAACAGCATGAACCCGATTTGAAACGCGATCCGCAGCTCGCTGATTACGAAGGCCGGCACCAGGACGTGCAGCGGGACGTCTTTCACCGTGTCAAAGGCATCGATTCTGCCCATGTCCATGAAGAGCATCAAGTCCTTCTCGCGTGTTTGAGCAAGCATAAACTGCTTGACCGGTTCGGAGGCGCGGTCCATTGCCACGCTCTGCGTCATTTCTCCGGCGAGGTAGGGCTGAAGCGCATCCTTGTTGACCGTATCGATCACCGGATACATGATGAACACGGTCAGGAATAGCGCAAGGCCAATGATCACCTGGGTTGGTGGTGACTGCTGCATTCCGAGCGCCGTCCGCAGAATGCCAAAGACGACGATCAGCCGCGTGAAGCTCGTCATCAAAATGATGATCGCCGGTGCGAGCGATAGCACCGTGATCAGCAGCAGGAGTTGGATCGGCAGAGCGTAGTCCTCTTCCTCTCCGCCGAAGTTCAGATCGGGGAGAAGGTTGAACGTCGGTGCCGGATCCGGGGCGGTCTGTGCGGCGACGGTGGTCGCAGCGAAGAGCGCGATGATCCCCAGAGACAGAAGTATGCGCAGCGAATGCTTCATCGATCAGTTGCGCGGGAGGTTGCGGTACCTGTCACTCGCCTGACGGAGCATGTCGGCAAAGGCAGGGGAGATCGCTGGATTGGGGTTTGCGGGACCACCATCGCCAAATTCGTCCGCCGGATATGACTGGAGGACCGAGATCTGACCCGACGTAATACCCAGAAGCAGCACCTCATCCTGCACGCGAACCAGCCGTAGCCGCTGATCCTGAGTGATAGGCATGTCGGCAATTGTCTGAAGATATTCGGTTTGCGTGCCGGTCGTCGTTTTCCGTCGCAGTGCCACGGCTGCAACAACACCGCCGACGAGAATCAGTGCGGCTATGAGCATGCCCGGGCCGAAGCTCGGCTCGGACGCTCGCGTGAGTGAAGTGGCCACGGCTCCGGCTTCATCAGACGCGACTTCAGGTGTCGCCGGCGTCGGCATGATCTGAAGCGCGAGATAGAGCAGGAGCAGGCCTGCACCGAAGAAGGCCGCTCGCTTCAGGTAAGATGGAGTGCCCGGTGCATCGCCGGGCGTGGGGCGGGAAAAGATGTTCTTCATCTGCTGCCGTTGTGGTACGGGTTTCCGTCTTGCAGGGGAAACGGCTTGAGATGAAGCGTTAGGCTAAAACAATGCCATCGGAATCAAGCGGC
>CAZKDQ010000143.1:0-5571 GCA_964551345.1 uncultured Rhodothermales bacterium | reverse complement strand
GGCGCGCTCACGTGACCCATGCTGCGGTCAGATAAACGCCTTGGCGCGCTTGCTCGACGAGACCAGGTTCGTGATGCGTACGCCGAACTGCTCGTCGATCACGACCGCCTCGCCTTCGGCGATAAGGCGCCCATTGGCGTAGACTTCGAGCGGCTCGCCGACGAGCTTCTCCAGCTCGATGACGCTTCCGGTCGTGAGTCGCAGCACATCGGCGAGCGGAATGCGGCGCCGGCCGAGTTCGACGGTTACCTCCAACTCGACTTCCGCCAGAAGCTCGAAATTGCTGCCATCACCCGAGGGGACGGTCGTAGCTCCGAGTTCAGGAAATGCCGCCGGTGCGATGTCAACCCGCGGCATCGTGCTCGCCGCCGAGCTCATGCTACGCGGCGCCTCTTTCGCGACGGGTTTCGGCGGCGTCACGATCACTGCGGCGCCTGACAGTGCGGCCCCATCATCCGACGTGACATTGAAGTTAACGACCGTTCCGTCTCCTGAGGCATCCGTAAGTTCTTGCGCCGAAGCGACGGTGAACGCGACATCGGGAAGTTTGACACCGTCACCGGAGAGGCGGCTGCGGACGGCACCGTAGGCCTGACCGGTGAGCTCCTGAATGAGATCGTCTGCACCCTCGTCATCGGGAGTGAGTGCCGATCCGAGTACTGCCTCCGAGAGCGTCGCAAGCCACTGCGATCCCATCACGACGAAGCCGCGGAGCTCATCCGCTTCTCGGGCTGCGACCACGATGTCGTTTCCATCGGGAGCGATTGAGGTCGCGACGTCAGACACGGTCTCAGCAGACAGGTCGATCGACCGTTCATCGCCGAGAAGCGTCGTCAGGAATGTCGCGAAAGCTTCGCGAATGGCGTCAAGATGCTGACTGACTTTACCGTTGTTCATCTTCCTCGAGAGGCAATTGGGGTTCCGTAACGTCGATGACGCGGAGCGCGCGATGCTTGCCGGAGCGGCCGGCGGCTACCGTAAATTTCTCTTTCTCACCAACGAAGACGCTGAGCGGATCGTTGACGCGCCGGCTCAGCGGGATGACGTCGCCAGGCCGGAGTTCGTTCAGGTCGGGCAGGCTCAGCCGCGTTCTGCCGAGTTCGGCGCGGAGCTCCACCATGATCGTGCGGACGGTGTCCTCATACCGCTCGCGCACGCGCGGGCTGACCTGCGTCGTGGCGCTCGAGACCCACTGCTTCATCCCGCTGCGGCCAAGCATCCGCTCGAGCAGCATGTACGGATAGCAGATGTTGATGAACGACTTCTGTTCGTAAATGACGACTTCAAACGTCACAACGAGTGCCGCTTCGACGCCTGGAATGATCTGCACGAACTCGGCGTTCGATTCGAATGCGACCTCCTCGACCTCCATTTCGTGCACCTGGCCCCAGGCTTTCTCGAGTGCCTGGAAAGCGCGATTCATCACCTTGCTCATCACACGCCGCTCGATCTGCGAGACCTCGCGCGCATTCTTGAGGAAGACGCCTTGTCCGCCGAAAAGCTTTTCGATGGTGAAGATGACCAGGCGCGGGTCGAGCTCGAAGACGAAGTTCTGGCGCTGGTTCGTGACTTCCGCTACATACAACGCCGATGGCGGCGCGCTCGACATCACGAACTCTGAGTACATCACCTGATCAACGGCGCCGAGCGAGATGTCGACGATCGTGCGGAGCTGTGCCGAGAGATAGACCGAGAGTTCGCGTGCGAATGCCTCGTGCACGTGCGTCAACACGCGCATCTGGTCCTGCGCGAAGAGGCGCGGGCGCTTGAAATTGTATGGATTGATGCGGCGATCGGCGTCCGCCGCCATCATTGTTTCGATCGCCGCGAAATCATACTCCGCCGATTCGCCCATCTGGTTGCGAACCTGCAGAAGAATGTCAATCTCTTCTTGATTGAGCGGCTTGGCCATGAAGGACACAGATACTGGTGGAGGGATCGACCCTGGCCCGGTTACCAAATCCATGCCAGCACCTACTGAAGAACGAATTGTGTGAAGTAGAGATAGTCGACTGCGCCGCTGCGCAGGACGCCGTTAACGGCGTCACGCAGCTCCGCCTTCAGTTCCGTCCGTCTTTCAAGGGAAGAGAGGTCCGCGACGGTCTCGCCCGCAAGCACCTTGAGGATCGTATCTCGCACCACGATGTCTTTATTCTCGAGCTCACTCAAGACATCTGCGGAGCGACTTTCCATCCCGATGTCGATCAACAGGAAACGTTTGCCTTCGCTGCCTGCGGGGTTGATGATCAAGCCTTCGAGCTTGACGAACTGCCCGTACTCGCGCGCCCCGGCATCCGGCTCGGTATCGGATGTGAAGCGCATACGTGCTTCAGTGGCGATGCGCGAAAGATCCTCGTACTGGCTGCGTGCGATCCACGCGCCGATGCCCGCCGGCAGGAGCAACAGCGGTATGATGATGAGCCACATCGGGAGGCCCCGTCGCTCCTTCGGCGTTTCCGCTACAGGTTCGGCGCCGACTGGATCGGTCTGAGGGTCCGGTTGTTCTGCCATTTTTCCCAGCTAAAGAGTATTTCGACGCGGCGATTACGTGATCGGCCCGCGGCTGTCGCGTTAGATTCCACAGGACGATGTTCGCCGTATCCGACCGCCAGGTAACGCGACGGCGGCAGATCCTCTTCCTCATCGAGCAGGAAGCGCACCACCGACGCCGCACGACCCGAAGACAGCTCCCAGTTGGATGGGAACAACGCCGTCCGAATCGGACGATCATCCGTATGACCTTCAACGATCACCGACTCCACATCCGAACCCAGCACCGCTCGAATCCGCCGAAGAACCGTCCTCGATGGATCGATCAGCTCGGCTGATCCTGAAGCAAACATCACGGAATCCGTGATCGTCACGTGTAGTCCATTATCGGTCAGATTGACCTGTACTTTATCCTCGAGCTCGTTCTCGCGCAGATACTCCAGCAATTCTTCGTATCGATCCAGCTGCTCACGCGTGCGGAAATCATTGATGACGCGGCGCGTCGTTGACTGCACGACCGCATCATTCACAAGCACGCTCGTGCGGCCCTGGAAGTAGCTCAGGGCCTCGGTGAACTTTCGGATTTCGACGGTCGACATCGACACGATCAGCACAAAGAACGTCAGCAGCAGCGTCACCATGTCGCTGAACGTCGTCATCCAGAACGGCGCTGACGGTGCTCCGTCATCCTCCTGATCGTCGAGATCAAATTCATTCATGGCGATCGAGATGTTCAGGCAGCACGAGCGAGGGGTTCTCGCTCAGCATCCTCGGCTGGCTTCGCGCCGCTGCCGACGTACACTGCGAGGCGCTTCTCGATCATCGAAGGACTTTCGCCTCGGACGATCGCCATGATGCCGACTCGCACCAGCTCACGCGCCTGCATTGTAGCGATCGCCTGCGCCTTCATCTTTTCGGCAAAGGGCAGGAAGATGAGGTTTGCAAGCAGCGCGCCGTAGAAGGTGGTGATGAGCGCGACCGCCATACCTGCGCCGATCTGGCTAGGATCGGTAAGGTTCTGGAGCATCTGGATGAGGCCGATAAGCGTTCCTACCATGCCGAAAGCGGGCGCGTAGGTGCCGGCGGTCGTGAAGAAGCGCGGCATGAACATCCGCTCCCTTTGCTCGGCCGACATCCGGGTGCGGAGCAGTTCTTCGATTTCCGTTTCCTCGATGCCGTCGACGGCCATTTCGAGGCCGTAACGCATGAAGGAGTCATCCGCCTCCCCGATTCGACGATCGAGGGCAAGAAGGCCTTCGCGCCGCGCCGTCCGCGCGAATTCGGCGAAATCCTGAACGTACTGCGCCATGTCCGGCGGGTTGTACGCAAAGAACTCCTTCAGCCCTGCGGGCACGGCCTTCAGTTCCGCAAAGTTGAAGCTGACGCAGAGTGCGGCGATTGTGCCTCCTCCTACCAGGATGATCGAGGCAACGTCGAAGAAGGTCTGCCATCCATCACCGAGGAAGATGACGATTCCGATCAGGATCGTACCGGAGGCAATGCCGATGGGGGTTGACTTCTCCATGTTATGCCGTGGCGCGCGTTCTGCTGCCACTTGAGCGGTAGCCGCACGTCGTGGGCGATAGTGGCGTGGTTTCGGTTCGAGGTTTTACGTCAGTTCGTGTTTGCGGCGTAGGCGGTCTCGGCGGCCTGGGCCTGGCACTCGGCATCGACGCGGAAGCGCTCGATGAGGCGCCCCATTTCCGCGGCCTGCTTGCTCATCTGCTCTGCCGTGCGGGCGAGGTCCGACGTCGAATGCGAGACCTCGTCTGAGACAGTTGAGATCGATTCGACATTGCGGGCGATCTGCGTGCTCGTGACGGATTGCTGCTCGCTTCCTGCCGCGATCTGGTCGATCATCGCGACCATCCCGTTGATGCTTTCGATGATGTTGGTCAGCGCCTTGGCGGCCTCGTCGGCGATCTGCAAACCGTGGCCGACCTCGGTGTCTCCTCGCTGCATGGATTCGACGACCTCGGACGTGTTGCGCTGGATGCGCGTGATCATGTCCGCGATTTCCTTCGTGGCTGCGGTCGTACGCTCGGCCAGCTTGCGCACTTCATCTGCAACGACGGCAAAGCCGCGTCCCTGCTCGCCCGCACGTGCGGCTTCGATGGCGGCATTGAGCGCCAGCAGGTTCGTTTGATCAGCGATGTCTCCAATCACACGAATGATCTCGCCGATGTGAGCGCTGCTATCGCCAAGGGCGGTGACTTTCTCAGTTGATTCTCGAACGATGTCCGCGATGCGGCGCATGCCGTCGGTCGTCTCGCGGAACGACGTCTCGCCGTTGCGAGCGACATCCGAAGCCTGCCGTGCCGTTTCGTTGGCCTCGTGCGCATTGCGGGACGACTCGGCAATCGTGGCCGACATTTCCTCGACCGCTGCCGCGACTTCCGACGTCTGGTTGGCCTGTTCCTGCGCGCCGGCCGACATTTCTTCCGCCGACAACGCGACGCGACGAGCTGCATCCGAAAGGCGGTTGCCTGCTTCGTGCACGCGCCCGATGATGAGCGCGAGGTCATGGATCATGACGTTGATCTGCTCCATCAGATTCCCTACGTCGTCGTCGCGCTCGGGTGTGAGGCGCTGCGTGAGGTCGCCGTGCATGACGGCGCTGATTACATCGGCGATGGCGGCGAACTGCTTACGGAGATACTGACGCTCCTCGTCGGCTTCGGCCTGAAGCTTTTCGGTCTGCTCAAGGGCTTCAGCCGCACGGCGCGACTCGGCTTCAACACTCTCCCGGCTGTTCTGGCTCGCCTGAACCATGGCATTGAACGAGCGCGCGAGATCGCCTACTTCATCGCTACCTCGAATCTTGACGCGTACGCTGAGGTCGCCGCCGGCCACATCACCCGCAGCGCGCCGAAGGGCATCGACAGGACGGATGACGGTTGAGCGGACGATCATCAAGATCCCCATTGCCAGCAGTGCCAGCACTACCGAAATCGCGGCGGCGATGGCAACGCCACTGGACCGCTGAGCCTGAAGTGCGGTCGCGGGCAGTGCCAGCACAACATTGCCGAGGTATGCGCCCGAGACTTCATTGGTGATGGGAGCAGAGGTGAGCAAGACGCC
>CAZKDQ010000142.1:5149-7319 GCA_964551345.1 uncultured Rhodothermales bacterium | reverse complement strand
GGCATCGACCCCGAGCGCATCTTCATCTATGGAGGCTCCTACGGCGGCTTCATCACCCTGATGGCGCTCTTCAACGAGGCCGAGCACTTTGGCGGCGGCGCCGGCCTGCGCTCGGTTACCGACTGGGCTCATTACAATCACGGCTACACATCCAACATCCTCAACACGCCCGCTGAGGACACACTCGCGTACCGTCGTTCATCCCCTATTTATTTTGCGGAAGGACTCGAGGATCCGCTCCTGATCGCGCACGGCATCGTGGACGTGAACGTTCAGTTTCAGGATGTGGTGCGGCTGGCGCAGCGCCTGATCGAGCTCGGCAAAGAGGATTGGGAGATGGCGGTGTATCCGATCGAGGATCATGGCTTCACGGAGCCGGAAAGCTGGGCGGACGAATACCGGCGCATCCTGAAATACATCCGAATCAGCGTAGGGCCGGAAGAGGACGCCCTTCGCGAGATTCCGTATCTGAGGCAGGCGCATCCGGAGCAGTGAGCCCGGCGCGTTCAGTCTCGCATCTTTTCCATCCCATCAGCACGTAGTCAAATGTCAGCAGACGATCGCCGGAAAGGCGACGATCAGCGCCGCACTTTCACCACGCGCGCTCTCGATCTGGTTGAGCGCGGCGGCAACGCGCTTCCCGACCCGGTGACCCTGTTCGTCATCTTTATCGGGATGGTGATGGTGTCTTCGGTCATCGCAGCGGCTGCAGGCGTCTCGGTTGCACACCCTGGAACGGGCGAGACCATATCCGCCAACAATCTTTTCTCGGCCGAGAACATCCAGCGGCTCCTGGTTGAGATGCCGCAGACGTTTGCATCCTTCCCTCCGCTCGGGCTCGTGCTGGTCGTGATGCTCGGCATCGGCATCGCGGATAAGACGGGGCTGATATCAGCGGCGCTTTCTGCATTCGTGCGGAGCGTGCCGGGATCTCTGCTGACGGTGGCGGTCATCTTCGCGGGCATCATGTCGAGCCTTGCCGTCGATGCGGGATATGTCGTGGTGATCCCGCTCGGGGCGGTGCTTTTCTGGGGCGTTGGCCGGCATCCGCTGGCGGGGCTCGCTGCGGCATTCGCAGGCGTTTCGGCAGGCTTCAGTGCGAACCTGTCGCTGACGTCGCTCGATCCGCTGCTGGCCGGTTTCACCGAGCCCGCCGCTCAAATGATCGATGCGACGTACTCGGTGCCGGTTACGGCAAACTATTATCTGATGATCGCCCTCGTGCCGGTGTTCGTGATCGTTGGATGGGCGGTGACGGAGTTCATTGTAGAGCCTTACCTGGGCAAGTATGAGGCTCCTGATGATCTGGAGGTGGAATCTGATGACAAGCTTGCGCCCGAGGAGAAGAAGGGGCTGTGGATCGCGGGCCTCGTCGGACTGCTGACGCTGGCGGGAATTGCAATGCTCGTCGTGCCGGAGAACGCACCGCTGCGTGGGCCGGCGGGAGAACTCGATCCGTTTTACAGCAGCATCGTCGCGCTGATGTTCATCGCGTTTCTGCTGCCTGGTCTTGCCTATGGCATCGTGACGAAGAAGATCACGTCAGACAAGGATGTCGCCAAGATGGCGGCAGCGTCGATGGCGGATCTGGGCATCTACATCGTGCTGGCGTTCGTAGCGGCGCATTTCATTGCGCTGTTCAACTGGTCCAACCTTGGCTCGATCGTCGCCGTCTCGGGTGCGGATGTTCTCCAGAGCATCGGTTTCACCGGCTTGCCGCTGATCGTCGCCTTCGTATTCGTGGCGAGCGTCATCAACCTTTTCGTGGGAAGTGCATCGGCGAAGTGGGCGATCATGGCGCCGATCTTCGTGCCGATGCTGATGCTGCTGGGCTATTCGCCGGAGACAACGCAGGCGGCATATCGGATGGGGGATGCGTTCACGAACGTGTTGACGCCGCTGATGCCGTACTTCCCGCTGGTCATCGTCTTCGCCCAGAAGTACGATCGTGAGGCGGGAATCGGCAGCATCATCTCAGTGATGCTGCCGTTCTCGATCGCCTTCGGAATCATCAGCACGGCTGTGTTGGCGATCTGGATCGCCTTCGGCTGGCCCCTCGGCCCAGGAGCACCGCTGGAATACATGCCGTGAAGTTCGAAGTTGGAAGTGGGAAGTGGGAAGTTAGAAGTCCGATCTACTTCAAACTTCGGACTTCACACCTCGGCCTTCC
>CAZKDQ010000142.1:0-5049 GCA_964551345.1 uncultured Rhodothermales bacterium | reverse complement strand
ACTTCACACCTCGGCCTTCCACTCTGTGTTCGAAGACCAGCCCCGAGCCATCTTCGGCGGCGTCGATCTCGATGTTTTCACCATCCTGGATCCAGCCTGAAAGGATCTCTTCGGCGAGCTTGTTCGTGACCTCGCGCTGGATCACCCGCTTGAGGGGGCGCGCGCCGAAAGCCGGATCAAAGCCGCGCTCGGCCAGCCAGTCCTTCGCCTGATCAGTGACTTCAAGGGTAAGCGCGTGATTCCTCGCAGCGATCCGGCGGACGTTCTCGAGCTGGATGTCCACGACACCACGGATCTGCTCGCGCCCGAGTGGACGGAACATCACGATCTCATCGATCCGGTTCAGGAATTCCGGCCGTAGCCGCTGCTTGAGCAGGTTCAGGATTTCGCCACGAAGGCGCTCCTGAGCGGTAGGAGACATGTCTCCATCCACCGCTTCCATCCGCTCACGAATGACATCCGACCCGAGGTTGGAGGTCATGATGATGATCGTGTTGCGGAAATCCGTGGTGCGGCCCTTGTTGTCGGTCAAGCGGCCGTCGTCGAGCACCTGCAGGAGGATGTTGAAGACCTCCGGATGGGCCTTCTCGATCTCATCGAGCAGGACGACCGCGTACGGGTGGCGCCGTACGAGCTCCGTCAGCTGCCCGCCTTCCTCGTAGCCAACGTACCCCGGAGGCGCGCCGACGAGCCGGGAGACGGTGTGCCGCTCCTGGTACTCGCTCATATCGATGCGCACCATCGCGTTGTCGTCATTGAAAAGGAACTCTGCAAGCGACTTCGCCAGCTCCGTCTTACCGACGCCCGTCGTTCCGAGGAAGATGAACGAGCCGATTGGCCGGTTCTCTTCCTGCAGGCCCGCGCGGCCGCGTCGAACGGCCGCCGAAACCGCCTCAACAGCTTCACGCTGGCCGACAACCCGCTTCTCGAGCTCGGCTTCCATACGGATCAGTTTGGCGCGTTCGCTCTCGAGCATGCGCGAAACCGGAATGCCGGTCCACCGCGAGACGATCTCAGCGATGTCGTCGCCGTCGATTTCCTCCTTCAGGAGCGAACCCTTTTCCTGGATATCGGCAAGATCCTTCTGTCGCTCACCGATTTCCCGTTCGAGCTCAGGGATGCGCCCGTAGCGGATCTCCGCCACGCGGCCGTATTCACCCTGCCGCTCCAGATTCTCCGCCTCCGTCTTGAGGCCGTCGATCTCCTCCTTCGCTTTCTGAACAGCCTGGATGAGATCCTTCTCCTGCTTCCAGCGCGCGCGAAGCTCAGTGCGCCCCTCTTCGAGGTTCGCAATTTCCTCGTTGATGCGCGCCAGCTTGTCGTCGGCCTGATCCCGCTTGACGGCTTCGCGCTCGATTTCAAGCTGACGAATCTGCCGTTCAAGCTGATCGAGCTCCTCCGGCATCGAGTCGATCTCGATGCGCAGGCGTGCCGCGGCCTCATCAATCAAGTCGATGGCCTTATCCGGCAGAAAGCGATCCGTGATGTAGCGATGGCTGAGTTCTGCAGCAGCAACGATGGCGTCGTCCTGAATCCGAACACCGTGGTGGACCTCGTAGCGATCCTTGATCCCGCGCAGAATCGAGATGGAATCCTCGACCGTCGGCTCATCCACCATCACCATCTGGAAACGTCGCTCGAGCGCCTTGTCTTTCTCGAGATGCTTGCGGTACTCATCAAGCGTTGTTGCACCGATCGCGCGCAACTCTCCTCGCGCGAGGGCGGGTTTAAGAATGTTTGCGGCATCCATCGATCCCTCGGCCGCGCCGGCGCCAACCAGGGTATGGATCTCGTCGATGAAGAGGATGATTTCGCCGTCTGAATCAGCGACCTCCTTGACGACCGCCTTCAGCCGGTCCTCGAACTCGCCGCGGTATTTGGCGCCCGCAATCAGCGCGCCCATATCAAGCGCGACGACCGTCTTATCCTTCAGCCCTTCCGGCACATCGCCATGCACGATGCGGATGGCGAGGCCCTCGGCGATGGCGGTCTTGCCCACGCCCGGCTCGCCGACGAGCACGGGGTTGTTTTTCGTCCGACGTGACAGGATCTGAAGGATGCGCCGAATCTCTTCGTCGCGGCCGATTACGGGGTCGATCTTGCCTTTGCGCGCCGCCTCGTTCAGGTCACGCGAGTAACGCTTGAGCGCTTCGTAGCGGCTCTCTGCATGCTGATCCGTAGCGCGCTGTCCGCCGCGAACGTCACGCAAGACGCCGAGAATAGTCTCTTTCGTCGCGCCCTGAGTATTGAGCGCCTGGCCGACAGCGTCCTTCGATTCTGCCAGTGCGATGAGGAGGTGCTCGCTCGACACGTACTCATCCTTCAGCAGCTCGGCCTCGGCGAGTGCACGGTCGAAGACCTTCTTCATGTCCTGGCCGAGGTACTGCCCGGTGACGCTCGCACCGGTGACGACGGGGAGCCGCTCCATCGCGTTCTCGACTGCCTCATCGAGTACCGGAATGGTCGCTCCCAGCCGATTCAGGATGGACACCACGATGCCGTTGTCATCCCTGAAGAAAGCCTTCAGGAGATGCGGCGGTTCGATGCCCTGATGGTTGCGCGAGGCGGCAAGCTCCATTGCCTGCTGCACCGCCTCCTGCGCTTTAATGGTAAACTTCTGGAGGTTCATTCTATCGATCTTCAGTCATTACGTCAGGTTACAGTGCGCCTTCAGCGCGTCCCTGATAAAGACGAAGACCGTGCCGGAGATCAACAACCGACAGAGTGGCAGCCGCTGCCGGCCGAGTAGAATGACTACCTACCGCACCATCGTCGGGACATTCGGGTTGCCTGGAGCAGGGTCATTTCCGACATGCACCTCGAGTGGCACCGACGTGAAGTCGGAGTGGTTGCCGTGGGCGAGGTCGAAGACGATCTCCGTCGTGCCGACGCCCGCGCCGAAAATTATCAGGTGATCGTCCCGCACGCCAAGATCGATCACATCATCCGGCGCGCCGGTGTTGATCCACGCATTGAGCGAGTACTCGCCGCCGAGATCAGGCTCGTTGCGTTCGTAATCCAGGAACACGACATCGAGCGCCCGCTGCTCGTCGATTTCCAGAAGCGGCATCGCATCCGCATCAAACTCGCTCATTCCGCTCTGCCAGAATGCGTGCAAATCACCCGATTCCCGGTCATAAATCTCGACACGATCCACCGAAATGAAGTGGTGGTCGTCGTGATCGTCCGTCCGATCGCAGGCGCTCAGCAGAAGCAGCATCGGGAGAAGGAACAGCAGGTAACGCGGTGTCTGAAGTGTAGGCATCGGAATCTTGTAGCTGGATGTGTTGGTGGATTTCAAAACTGGACGCGGTAGGTGAACTGCAAATTTCGTCCCGGCTGCGGAGCGACGTCTTTAATTCGCGAGAGGTGGTCGCGCCAGACCGCATCCGTGAGGTTGTTCGCCTGCAGAGAGATCGTGTGGAAGAGCCTGCCGCTGTCGAACCGGAAGCCGACTCCCGCGTGCATCAGACCGTATCCGTCTGTCGGGCGCTCCGGATGCAAGGCGCCATCCACTTCCGAATTGATGCCCGGAACGCGATTCTGGCGCGCCGCGGCGGTAACGCCTACCTGCGCAAACGTCTCCCGCGTTTCATAACGAATCCGAAAGTCGCCGTTGAGCGGCGGGATGGCCGGCAGCGGACGCGACTCGTCGAGACGCGTGGCTCGCACGTAACTCAGCGTTGCATCTGCAACGAGGTTGCGCGCGAACTCCCACTGAAAGCGGCCGTCGGCACCGAGAAACAGCGCGTCATCGCTGGCGGCTTCGTAGACCGGATACCGCCCAAATCGCGGGTCGAGCTCGCCGGTCGGGCGATAGTAGATGTAATTGCTGATCCGATTCACGAACGCGCCTGCCTCAAACTGCAGCCGGCGCGTGTTGCCGCGAACAAAGACATCCGCACCGTGCCCGATTTCGGATTGCAGCCCTGGATTTCCGATGTCAAACGAGAAGTCCGCAAGGTGGGGACCATCTGAAAAAAGCTCTTCGATGGCCGGTGTGCGGAAAGCGCGCGCGAGGTTGAGGCCGACTGTCCATTCGTTGGTGAGGTCGAACAAGAAGGCGGCCGAACCAGAGGTTGCCCGGAAGTCACGCTCTTCAACCGGGATCTCCCGCGTGCCCACGACGATCGGGCGCGTGTTGTCTGGCGTGATGCGCCGCCAGTCGTAACGGAAACCAAGCTGGAAGCGAAGCCGATCTCGCGAGAACTCTTCGTATCCAAAGCCCGCCAGCGCAATCTCAGACGCCGGCCGCGTGCCGACGAACGAGCCGCGCGTGATCAGGTCGCGCATGAAGAACGACGCCCCCAGCGCTCCCTCGGCACGAAGGTGCCTCTCGCCATGGCCGTGCAGATCGTGTTCGTGATGGAGACCGATCGATGCGCCGCCGCTGAGCTGGTCGAAGTGTGCGCCGATGATGGGATCGCCCGCGGGTGTCGCCCCTTCGATCTCGTCGTGGATATAGTGGGTGAGGTGGGCATCGAACTCGGCCGTGCTGAAGAAGCCGGGGAAGTCGAGGTGAGTTGCCCGGAACTGCAGCGACTGGCGCCGGGTGTCCGCATCGACGCCGCCTTCGTGCCCGCCGGGAATGCGCTCGCCCTGGAACTCGCCCGGCAGGCCATAGCGCAGCTCCTGATGCCGACCGGCGATCCCGATGTGTCCCCACGGCCGAATCCAGCTGACGCCTGCGCCGACATGCCAGGCGTCCATATCGGTGCTCTCGAGCGTGCCGAGCGGCGTGCGCGTATCACCGGCGCGCCGTGCGCCGAACTCCGTGCGGATGCCGAAGCTGCCGGCGGGAAGGCTGACGGCGACGTTGCCGCCCGCGCCTCGGTTAACGGACTCGGCCGTACCGGATAGCGTTCCGGTAATGCGTCGCGGCAGGTTTCGGGGAACGTCTTCGCGAATAACGTTGATAATGCCTCCCAGCGCGTTGCTGCCGTAAAGCAATCCTGCCGGCCCGCGCACCACTTCGATGCGTTCCGCCGAAAGCGGATCGAGAGCTACGGCGTGGTCGGCGGCGGTAGTCGAGAGGTCGCCGGTGCGCTG
>CAZKDQ010000141.1:6055-7319 GCA_964551345.1 uncultured Rhodothermales bacterium | reverse complement strand
TCGTCTACGACATCGGCTCGGAAGATGCCGAACGGCGTCAGCGCATCGCCGATGCGGAGCGCCTTGCTGAGGATCTGCGGCTTGCCTACGTCGCGCTCACGCGAGCCGTGCATCGCTGCTACGTCGTGATTGGCGACGTCAAGCAGAGCGAGATGTCGGCGCTCGGATATCTGCTGAAAGGCCACGAAGCAGCGGACGCTGAGGCAGATATTGGTGATCGTGCCAGAGCAGCATTCGCCGCCGCTAAAGATTACAGCTCGATAATGGCCGAGCTTCGGAAGCTCGCACAAAACGCGAGCGTGATGTCAGTCGAGCAACTCCCGGCAGAACTTGCGTACGCGACGTCATCACCCGATCTCGACCTCACATTTGCCCCGCGCGAGCTGGCTCAAGGGGTGGCGACGAAGCTCATCCCGTGGCGCGTGACGTCCTACACGCAGCTTTCAATGAGCGACTCCGAAAGCGCGTTCGTCCCCGCCTTGACGCGCGACAGAAAAGGCTTCTTTGCCTTCGCATCGGGTCGCAATGCCGGAAGCTGCCTCCACGAGATCATCGAGGAAGTGGATCTTGGAATGCTGGCGAGGATCGGGAGGGATTCGGCGCCGCAGCAGGTCGAGAGCCTCGTCGAACGAAAGCTGCGCGCCTTCGGGCTGCTAGATCCGATGATGCACCATGGCGGAAGCGGCTTCGATCCGCTGCGAGAGGTGGTGCGCTTTCTCGGACGGCTCGGAAGAACGCCGATCCCGATCGCCGGCGCGACGCTGCCGGAGCTCCACCACAAACGGATTCTGCGTGAGTGGAGCTTCATGGTGCCCGTCGGCGCCATCACCCCGAAGTCGCTCGCCGAGATCATCGGCGCGCACGCACCAGAGCCGATCCGAAGCCGCTATCCGAAGCTGATCGAGCGACTGCATCAACAGGCAATCGACGGTTATTTAACAGGGATCGCCGACCTCGCGTTCGAGCACGAGGGCCGCTGGTACGTGCTCGATTGGAAATCCACCAACCTCGGCGCAAGCCCCGAGGATTACGATGCGGAGCACCTGACGACGGCCGCCCTCGAACGCCATTACGTTTTTCAACTACTCGTTTACGCGCTCGGCATGCATCGATATCTGCAAACGCGCATGCCCGATTATGATTACGAGCGCCACATCGGAGGCACCGGCGTCGTCTTCCTGCGAGGCATCGACGGGCACTCCGAGCGCGGCTTCCACATCCTGCGCCCGCCCTTTGACCTGATCGAGGCAATGGACGGCCTCCT
>CAZKDQ010000141.1:4451-5955 GCA_964551345.1 uncultured Rhodothermales bacterium | reverse complement strand
GCGATGAGCTACGGCAGAGTCGGCTTGTCGGCCTACCCGGTGATCCCACGCCTCTGATTCTGGAGGGCGAGCTGCTCTTCTTCCGCCGGTTCCATGAAGGCGAGCGGCGCATCCGCGCGGGCGTCGAGGCTCGCCTGGATCAGGGAGAATTGAAGCCGGAGGAAGTCGAACGATTGAAGCCGACGTTCCGGCGCCTCTTCGAACCGGATATGGACGGGGACGTGAACTGGCAGGCCGTTGCTGCGGCGGCCGCATTGCAGAGCCGGTTCCTGTGTATCGCAGGTGGCCCCGGCACCGGAAAGACGACGACGGTGATCCGGTTGATGGTGCTCCTTCTTACGCACGACCCGGACCTCCACATCACACTGGCGGCGCCGACGGGCAAGGCAGCGAACCGGATGGGCGAGAGCATCGCAAAGCAGCTTGAGGCACTCGGGCTCGACGACGAGAATCTGAAGTCGCGCATTCCCTCGACGGCATCCACGCTTCATCGCCTGCTCGGCTACCAGCCGTCGCGCGGGCGCTTTCGGTTTGGCAAGGAGAGCAAGCTCGCCGCCGATGTCGTGATCGTTGACGAGGCATCGATGATCGACCACGACCTGTTCACGTCGCTGCTGCAGGCGCTGGACGCCGATACGCGCCTGATCCTGATCGGCGATCCGGATCAGCTTCCGAGCGTCGAGGCAGGGTCGGTCTTTGGCGATCTGTGCAGGATGGGCGCCGGAGAGGGGAAATCCGCGGCGTTCGTTGAAGTCCTGAAAACACTTGGGATGGAACGTCTTCCAACGGTCGATGCCTCGGCGACTCCGGAGCGCGATGCGGTCGTAACCCTGAAGCGTGGATTCCGCTTCGGTCCCGATTCCGGCATCGGCCATCTCGCTTATGCACTTCGCGACGGCGACTCGGCACGAGCGATCGACATCCTGACCTCCGGAGGATTCGCCGACCTCGAAATCGTCTCACACGATGACTTGAAGCGGACGCTTCGGCGAGCGGTGCGTGATTTTGCGCGGGCGCTCATCGCAGCCGATTCTCCCGAAGAAGCAATCGCGCTGCTGGATCGGATGCGTGTGCTCAGTCCGCTGCGCGTGGGTCCGCAGGGCGTCGAGGCGCTGAACGAAGACCTCGATCTATGGTTGATCGATGAGCGCGTCCGGCCATGGGGCGATCATTACCGCGGCAAGCCGATCCTCATCACCGCTAACGATTACGATGTCTCGCTTTTCAACGGCGACGTAGGTGTTTTGTGGAAGCGAGGCAAAGACTTCGTGGCGTGCTTCCCCGGCCATGACCGCGTCCGCGAGGTGCCGCTGAGCCGGCTTCCGCCGCATGAAGTCGCATGGGCGATGACCGTCCACAAGAGCCAGGGCTCCGAGTTCGACGATGTCATCCTCGTGCTTCCCGATGAAGAGAACGCTTCGCGCCTCACCCGCGAGCTCGTGTACACGGCCGTCACCCGCGCACGAAATCGCGTCACGATTGTCGGCGACATCGACGTTCTCGC
>CAZKDQ010000141.1:1664-4351 GCA_964551345.1 uncultured Rhodothermales bacterium | reverse complement strand
GGGGATCAATCGGTGGATGAGCCCCCGGCATCCGCTGGGAATCATGCGCAAACGCACGCCGATGTCGATGGGGACGACCTCAGGTCTCGTTTCATCGCCAACATCAGCCACGAATTCCGGACGCCTCTAACGCTCATCCTTGGGCCAACCGAGGATATCCTCGATGGTGCTCATGGGCCGATCAGCGATGCGGTGCGAAGGCAATTGCAGATGGCGGTCCGCAATGGCCATCGTTTGCAGCTCCTCGTAGATCAGCTGCTTGATCTGGCGAGTGCTGAGGCCGGAAGACCACATCCAGCGCGGCAGGCCGTTAACATCAACCGCTTCGTGATGCGAGTGGCAGGCTCGTTTGCGCCACTTGCCGAGCGGCAATCCGTGGACCTCGAGGTCGCGCTTCCCGATGCCGAGCGGATCGTATCCATCGATCCGGACCAGGTCGAGAAAATCCTGATGAACCTGCTTTCGAATGCATTCAAGGCCACGTCCAGAAAGGGCCGTGTGGAGATTGACCTGCAATTCGATCGAGAGCATTTAATCGTTGCGGTGGCTGACGATGGAGTGGGCATCCACCCGGAGCATCTTCCGTTCATTTTCGATCGGTTTGCTCAGGTAGGTGCCGGGCAATCGAGAACTCGGCCCGGATCGGGTATCGGGCTCAACCTGGCGCACGAGCTGGCCTCGTTGCATGGGGGAAGCATCGCGGTTGAGAGCACACCGGGCGAGGGAAGCCGGTTCTCTCTCCGCCTTCCACTCATCACTGACGAAGAGATGGCTCCTCTCGCCGAGCGGGAGCGAGCCGAGCGATACGACCGGCTGATCCATAATTGGAAACCTGATTCCGAGGTCCTGGAGGACGCCCTCGATCGAACGACCGTCCTGATCGTGGATGATGACGACGACATCCGACGCCTGGTCTTCGACCGGCTGGCAGATTCGTACCGCGTCATCACCGCCGAAGACGGGGAGCTCGGGCTACAGGCCGCGCGCGAGCACCTGCCGGACGTCATCGTTTCGGATGTGATGATGCCCTATCTCGACGGCTATGCCTTCTGTAGGATGATCAGAGCCGACGCCGACCTCAGCCACATTCCCGTCATCATGTTGACGTCGAAGGCGGATCGGGCCGGCCGAATCGAGGGCCTCGAAACCGGCGCCGACGATTATCTGACCAAGCCGTTCGATGCCGACGAGCTTCGCGTACGCATCCGAAATCTCATCGACCTGCGTCAGGGACTTCGGGACAGGTACTCTAACGAGATTTCCCTGAAGGCAACCGGCGTGACGCTGACCTCCGCCGAGGCCAGGTTCCTGGAGGCGGTACGGAGCCACATCGCGAGCACTTTCGACGGCGCCGAATGTTCGGTGGAAGGTCTTGCTGAGGCCGTGGGCCTCAGCACCTCACAACTGCAACGAAAGCTGCGATCGATGCTCGATGAAACGCCCGTGCATCTGATTCGGCGGATGCGTCTCGAGCACGCCGCGCAGCTGCTCGAACAGCGAGCGGGGACGATCTCGGAAATCGCATACGCGTCGGGGTTCAATAGCCAGGCATACTTCGCCCGCGCGTTCAAGCAGCACTTCGGCAAGACGCCCACGGCATTCCGCGATGACGAATGTAGCAGCGCTGCTCTGCCCGGCAATCGATGAATGCTGCAAAGGGCATGCTGGGGCAACGTTACCGGGGCTTATTCGATAGCCGCTAACGCTGCCCATCTTCATCCACAGAATCATTGCCCGGCGGATCGCGCTGCGTAATGGGCTGCCGCCGCCTTTCGCGGCGTTTGTGCAAGGGTTTGCGGGAAACGTGCTAACGCGGCCGGGTGCCGGAGCGTGATTTTTACGCTCCTTTGATTTTGCGATTGCCCAATGAGTTCGCACGAGGCAGAGTCTGCCGGCGCGCCGGCCCCATCCAGCTCGGGCGCCACCAATCTTTCGATCGTCGGTGGAAGCGTCCGCAACGACGAGTTGATGCGCCCTGCGAAATCATTTCCCCGCAATCACGCGCTCGTCATTGTCAGTGATGCCGACATGCGCCGCTATGTCTCTGATAGCCTTTCCCTCGATTACGAGGTCGTTGCTGCCGCAAGTGTTGGGCATGCGATGAACATCATCGGCAGGATTCGTCCCGACGTCATCGTGTGCGACCTGGTTCTGCGGGACGGATGCGGTCTCAACCTCCGCGAGGCGATTTCGCATGATCCGGTATTCGCCGGCATTGCCTTCGTGATCATCAGCGGCCGTACCGAGCCGCACCATCAGGCCGACTTTCTCGCGATGCCGTTCAGCCGAAGAACGCTGCTGGACGCCGTGCGGCATGCGCGGCGCAACTGACGGCACCTCCATCCTCCCTTCCCTCGCTGCCACAATATCATGACTACCACGTTCGTCCGCCGTGGCATTCGTCGAGTCGCGTTTCAAGCCCGGCTCGTCCTCACCTTCGGAATGTGCATCGCCATCGTCGCCGGTGCCTCGGCGCAGTCGATTGAAACCGTCGATGCATCCCGAGATGACTTCGAGAACCGTGTCGAGATCGCATGGCAGGCCACCGATGTCGATCAGCGGAGCGTGTTCGAGGTTCGGAGGGATGGACAGCTGCTCTCCGTCCTCGCAAGCAGCGTTCGCAGCTATCCGGATTTCGATGGAGATCCGGGGCGGGATTATGAGTACTGCGTCGCCGAGGTGGATGT
>CAZKDQ010000141.1:0-1564 GCA_964551345.1 uncultured Rhodothermales bacterium | reverse complement strand
GGTCACCTGGATGGACCAGGCGGGCGGCACGTTTCCCTATCGCATCTATCGACGCGCACATGAATCGGGTGATGAGCGGGATCTCATCGCTACGACGGCACCCGGTGCATCATCTTACGACGACGCCACAGCTGATGACGGCGTCGAATACGACTACTGCGTCGTCACGCTTTCGGGCGACGGCATGGAATCGGTCATGGCGTGCGACTCCGGCGGACGCGGAATACTCGCCGCACCGATAGATGTAGCGGCCACCGACGCCACGCATGACGATCGGATCGTTGTCAGCTGGTCAATCACCGCCGGCACCGAAGACGGCTTCCAGGTCTATCGCCGCGCCGTGGACGCCGCCGATTCGTCGCTCGTGACGTCGACCTCGGCCGGCGCAACCAGCTTCATCGATCGCGATGCAGAGCCTGGCGCATCCTACGCCTACTGCGTGGTAGCCTTCACGAATGATGGGGCGACCTCCAGCGCCCGCTGCACCGAGGGAACGCGCAGCGAAGTCCTGGCGCCGACGAACGTCATCGCCTCGAAATCGACCTACGAAGATCGCGTTGAGATCACGTGGGAGAGCGAAGCAACGCGCGCCGTGCTGTTCAAGGTTTACGCCAACGGCCACCTGATCCGCACGCTACCGACGACGGAGAGCCGGCACTCCGATCCCGATCTCCCGTCAGGGGCGGATCAGGCCTATTGTGTGGAAGCGGTGACGGCGATGGGTGTGCCGTCAGCCCGAACGTGCGACACAGGCTCGCGCCTGATGCGCAATCCAACAGGCCTTCAGGCGACGAGCGATCAGTACGAGGATCGTGTGGTCATCACATGGACGGATAATTCGCAGTTCGAGGAAGGATACCGGATCTATCGTCGAGCGGCAGAGGAGGCAGACTTCACTCTGATCGAAACGCGCGATGCCAATCGCACGGTCTTCAACGATGAGACAGGTGCATCCGGCGTCGATTACGTCTACCGGATTGCCGCGTACGACACCTGGGGCGAGAGCGATTTCGAGGAAACCAGCGGCCGCCGCACGCTCGAGCCGCCGACGAGCGTGCAAGCCTCCTCCGGTGCCTTCGAGACCGAGGTGGAAATCTCCTGGGACGACAACTCGGGTGCTGAGGACGGCTACCGAATCGAACGCAGCGAGGCCGGCGCCGGTGAATTCATCGAAGTCGGTCTGACGGCTGCAAACAGTCTTTCATTTACCGACTCGACGCCCGAGTTCGGCATCGAATATGACTACCGGGTCCGCGCCTTTGACGCGTACGGTCAGTCCGAATACGACTCAGACATCGGTTACACGGCCATTCTGCCGCCGGGCTCCGTCAATGCTTCCAACTCATACGACGATCGCGCGGTCGTTACCTGGATCGACGCGTCCGAGATCGAGGAGCGCTACGTGATCTTTCGCGAGCGTGACTCGCTAGCTACCGCACCCGCCAACGCCACGTCATGGACGGACACGACTGCGGTCGCGGGGGTGACGTACGAGTACTGCGTGCAGTCGGCCGGGGGGTCTGCTCGCTCAGAATTAGTATGCGCCAGAGGCGGGATTCCGGGC
>CAZKDQ010000140.1:0-7331 GCA_964551345.1 uncultured Rhodothermales bacterium | reverse complement strand
GGCCTGTGCAAAGGTCAGTTGTTCAACAGTCTCATAAACCTGATAGTAATTCCCCGTCATGCCTTACTTCCGCTGTCCCGCTCAAAGCAGCGCGCATCAAACAATGTGGAAGTCGACAGGATGCTTGTCAAATAGCTTTTTATTTGAGGGATAAAGAATTGTCAATTCTTGAAACGATTATTGAATTAGCTATTAACCCGTGGCGCAACTTGCAGGCAAATGATTTAGTTTGATGATGTCATAATCGGAACCAGAAACTATCCATCGTTCATCATGGCTAAAAAAAGGAGATCAAGTTCCTCGGACTTCACCGTCACGGAGCTGGACCTGCAGGAGGCTCGCCGCATGTTCAACCGCAAGCGCGGCCGCGGGTCGAAGTATGACACCGTAATCGCCAAGGCGGAAGAGCTCGACGCCGGCAAAGCACTCATGGTCGAAAGAATCACCTACTCGGAAGTCACAGGCGTTCGTATGCGACTTCGTGATCATCTCGATGACGAGTATAAGATCGAGGCTACGAAGGTCGATCGGGACAAGAACCTGTACGATCTGCTGATCACGCGCAAGAACTGAGGCGATCCGCAGGCGGCTGAAACGTTCCGCAGCATCATCCTCCCCGCTGCTTATTGAGATCGCGGCTTGATGGGCGGATTGATCTTCAGATCTCGCTCCAGAGAATCAGGAATCTTTCTGCCGTTTGCAGCGCCTGCGTATTCACCATGCCGGCTAGTAGCAGAGGATCAATTGCCCACGATATATTGATCGTACAACAGGCATGACGACGCACGCTGCGATCGTTTTACTGAATGCAGACCAGGAAGGGGTTCTCACGATCGTGCGAGGACCCCTTCACTTTTTCTGTTAACTCCGAAGCCCGACTTCTATCTCTAATGCTCCTACGTGGATTTCTGGCGGTTCTTGCAGGGCTTGGCGTCTCAATGGTGCTGGTCGTCGTGTTCACATGGACGGCGTCAGAACTGATGCGCGTTCCTGCCAATGAGCCGACAATGGCCTACATCATCGTCAATCTTATTATCAGTACGCTGGCTGCCGTCGTTGGTGGTTACCTGACGGGCCGTATGGCGCCGTCTCAGCCGCTGGCACACGCCATCGGGCTGGGCGTATTCCTGTTTCTGCTGTCACTCCCGATGATCATCTCGGGGCCATTGCTCGGGCAACCGACGTGGTATCCGACGACAATCGGCATCGTCGGATTCGCCGGCGCACTTATCGGCGGGCTGCTCGCCGGACGCGTTGAGCCGGATACCGCATCCGACCCATCAGGAGCGACGCCTGACCGCGGCGTATAAAAAATCCCCGGCCGCGAACGACGACCGGGGATGTTTCCACTTGAATGAGCGAGTTGATCAACGCGTCGAAAGTTGCAGTTCGGCATCAGCCTCCAGGTGCGAGTGCGGGATCGCATCTCCCTCACCTTTGAGGTACGTGTCAAACCACTGCATCATCCTGAGGTTGAAGTCATACCGGGACGTCGCGCGGGCGTTGCCGTGCCCCTCGCCGGGGTAGAGGACGAGGCGAACCGGGACTTCGGGCCGCCGCACCTTCAGGTGCCGATACAGCTCCAGCGACTGCCCCGGATGTACGCGCGTATCCTCCTTTCCATGCATGATCAGGATAGGCGTGTTCGCATTATCAACCCAGTATATCGGGCTGCTCTCGAGGTATCCCTGCCAGTCCTCCCAGATGCGCGTGCGCGCGTGCACGTGGTAGAGCTCCTCCGGAATATCGCTCGTGCCCCACTTGGAGATGTTGTTGCTAATGCCAACAGACATCACACCAGCCGCAAACCGATCCGAGTAGCGGGTACTCATCCAGGCGGTTGCATAACCACCATATGATCCACCCGTGACGCCCACGCGATCGGGATCGACGATGCCCTCGGCTATCAGATGATCCACACCGTCGACGACGTCATCGAATTCGGCGCCCGCGAGATCGGCCTGGCTGCTCATCGCAAATGCGAGACCGCGTCCGGTGCTGCCGCGATAGTTGGGATAGAATACTGCATAACCGTTCGCGGCACCGAGCTGACCCGGCATAGAGTAGCTCGTCAGCCAGCCGTTATTGTAATGGGATTCGGGGCCGCCGTGCACGACCGTGATCAGCGGAACGCGCTCGCCGTGTTGATGATCAAGGGGATGGATCAGGATGCCTTCGATCTCATACGCGCCGTCACGGGTTGTGTATGTGATGACTTCCTGATTTCCAAGGCGCACGTCTTCAAGCCAGTCGTTCGATACGGTAAGACGTTCGGGTGAGCGGGAGCCGACGTTCATCACGAAGAGCTCGCCCGGATGCGCCGGCGTGTTGCCGACAAACGCGATGCGCCCGGACTGCGGCTCCGTAAAGCGCGTCATGATGAGGCGGCCGGGTTCGATGATGCGCGTGAGGTCGCTTCCATCAGGAGATACCGTGCCGAAGGAGCGCTCGGACCCTTCGCTCGCGATGAAGTGGATGAGGCCATCCGGCGTCCATGCGATTTGCTCGAACTTGCCCTGGAACTCCGGCAGCAGGTTCTGCGGCGTGCCGCCGTCTGCCGAGACGATCAAAATGCGTCCGTCGATCGGGTCGTTGATGTCGTTGGCGGCCCGAAGCGCGAGGCGCTGTCCGTCGGGGCTCCACTCGACCTGGCCGAGCTTGCCTTCGTTATCGATCTCCGCCGCGACCTGGCCGGTGGCCGGATCGATGACATAAACCCGAACCGACATATAGGAGTCGTCAACCGTGGGTGTGGGTGCCACGCCTACGGCAAGTGCGCTTCCGTCGGGGCTCCAGCTTAAATCGTAGAAGGAGCCCGGAACGGCGATGGGCACGAGGTTGCTCGCGCCGACCGAGGTGATGAAGGCGCGGCGGTTTGGTACGTTCTCTTCAAAGATCTCAGGCTGATAGGGAAGCTGCGTCTCCGGCAGATCCAGCTCTTCACTCGCCACGAAAACGAAGCGTTCGCCGTCGGGCGCCCATGCGTAGGAACGTATCGAGCCTGAGTGCGCGTGGAGCAGGCGCGGCTCGCCGCCGTTCAGGTCGAGTTCATAGAGCGCGTTTCCACTGTCGCCGTCGCGGCGCGTGAGGAAGGTGATCACGTTCCGGCCGGGCCGGAATGCGACTCCGGATGCCGTTCCCTCATGATAAAGTGGCTGCTCGCGCTGCGCTTCGACGTCATAGACGTAGAGACGGGTGGCGGCGCGCTCGTTAGCCTCGAGCGGATTTGCAGGCTCGCTGCGCGTGAACACGATGTGCCGCCCGTCGGGAGCCATTACGGCGCTGGTGACCGACTGAATCTGCGCCACCTGAAGAGCGGTGATTCCCTCGGAAGACTGTGCCTCTGCCCGCGGTGTCCACGACGCTACGAGGATTATCAGGAGCGCAGCGATAAGCCGGTTTGCATCCCGAAATGGAAATGATAAACGCATGTTAATCCGCATAAATGTTTTTGGGATCTGAAGCGGTAGTGCGCCATGATTCGACGCCAAAGCTTGTAACGGATCTATTATCCCAAAGCGTATGCGGGCGTTCCTGTCTTTGGCGCCTGAGCAGGAACGGTGCGTCGGATTGTGCAGATCCTACCTGCTGGAAACGCTTCTATATCAAGAATCGGCGAGGCAAGCGCTTCCGCTGCAGTAGAAGCGGATCAAGCGGGCGCCGGCATGGTCGGGAGCATCAACAAGAGACTCACGATCGATATCATGAAGGCACATTCATTCCGTTTCATTCGCCGACTGACGGGGCGATTCCTTTCCGGCTTCTGCCACAACTGCGAGCGCAATTCCGAGTGGATCGAGCGCGATCTGTATTACCGCTGCAGCGCCTGCGGCCGCGATCCGATGATGAACAAGCCGGAGTAGGCTCCTACTATTAATCTCGTCGCATCCTCTGCCGGCTTCCCAACGAAATTTCGCCGCTGATTTCCGATAAGCGACGCTGACTCAGTGTCGCGCCATACCGGCGCTATGCAATGTTAGCTACATGGTTTTGAGTTGGCTCTAGCTGCCGCGTCTAACCTTTCAAGGCTTCCCCGCACGCTTCCTGATCAGCGCGTGCACCTCCCGGGCAATTTGCTCCATCGCAGGCCATACCTCAGCCTCAGGTACCGGTGTGAAGAGCGCGATGACGTAGCGGACCTCACCATCGTCGACGATCCCGACGTCGTTCGTCCAGAAGCTGAACCAGCCTGTTTTGTGGTAGTGCATGGCGTTGCGCGGGAGGCCCGACCGGAGCTTCCGCGTGTCGAGCTGCCGGCCGAGGTACGTCATCAGCTGCTGGCTCACCCACGGGTTGACCAGCGTTCCGGTCGCGGCGCGATATAGGAATTCCGCGGCATGACGCGCGTTGGTCTCGGTTCCACGAATGTCGGCATAACCGGGATCCTCCACCGACCGCGGCAAGAACTTTCGCGTGACCTCGCTGCCCTGCCATCCATACCTGTGCATCATCGAATCGATGCGCGGCCGCGTTGCCTGATCTATCATCACATTCGACGCCGTGTTGTCGCTGCGCGTAATCATGAGATCGATGCCGTAGCCGACGGTGATCGTGTCTCCGGCAGAGAGCGGCGGACGAGGATCTGACGGGATTCCGCTTCCTCCGACCTCATTGTGATCCGCGACGACGACTTCCGTGTCGAGATCGTATTCGTTCTGAGAGATCTGGCTCAGCACTTCGGCGGCTACGTAGATCTTGTAGACACTGGCGGGATAGATGAAGTTGTCCGGATTGACTCCGCCGAAAACCGGCGCATCTTCTGTCATATCGATGACAGCGAAGGAGACTTGTTCGATGCCGTCTTCGCCGACGTCGAAGTCGCCGGCAAGCCCTGCATCTTCGATGATCTGAGCCAGTGCCGCGTCGAAGGACGGATCGCTGCCGAAATCAAGTAATTTCTGTGCGGCGGCGTTGGGCACCATAAGGATGAGAAGTAAGAGGATAATCAGACGCACGGCGCGACCTTTTGAATGGGACCTGCGGAAGGTATCCATTGCGATGATGAATTGTGTCCATAAATCGACGCTTCGGGCGGCGAGGAGGATGGATGGTCGAAAATCGAGGATCGCGCCTCGCTCCGTTTCAAGCGCCGGCTTACGATCTCTCGCCCACAGCGAAGATTCCTGGACGATATGGACACAATGAACAGGCGGCATTATCCAACATCATCCATCAACGAGATAACGATCCTCGACCACCAATCCTCACTCCGTTAGCAGCGCGGACCCATGATCAAGACACACCCATCCCTCATCGACAATTGACGATCCCCGACCGTGTCTCCCTCTATCTTGCCGTCGCCCACTTCATCCGTACTCGCCAATCTGTCTCATGCGATACCTGCTTCTGGTCTTCCTGTTTGTTGCCGCGGTGCCGGCACAGGCTCAGGAGGTGATTCACTACTGGAACTTCAACAACTCACAAGCAAGTCCACCTGCCTTCTCATCGCCACATCCGGCCGATATAACCGTCGGCGGCGGCGAACTCACCTATTCGTTTGATCCGGCCTTCGTGGAGTCTTTCAGCGGCACCGGCCTCAACGCAAGCGGCGGTGACGCCGGCGGCGGCAGCCTTTCCATCCAGGGCGGCAACGGCGAATCAAACAACGGCGAGCATTTCGACCTGCACATCCCATCAACAGGATACTCCCAGGTCTCGCTCAGCTACGCGACCCGCGGCACCAGCAGCGGCTTCGGCACCCACACCATCAGCTACAGCCTCGATGGTACGGACTTCGTCGAGCTCGCCACCCGCGATGCCAACCGGACGGCGACGTGGAGGGTCGAAGAGGTCGATCTGACGGGTATCGAGCAGGCAGCGGACAACGCCGACCTCATCGTGCGTATTGCTCTCGATGGCGCCACCAGCAACAACGGCAACAACCGCTTCGATAACATCACGGTGACGGGCTTCGCCACCGGTGCCAATCGTCCTCCCACGTTCACCAGCGCCCTCGAAGACCAGCAGATCGACGCCGGCGAGGCGTTCGAATTCCAGTACGAGGCTGTGGATGCCGACGGAGATGCTATCACATATTCCATTGAGACGGCACCCGTTGGCGTATCCCTTAATACGGTATCCGGCCTCTTCAGCTGGACGCCGACGATTGCACAGGGTGATCAGGATCATGTCGTCACGATCGTGGCTTCGGATGGAGACCTCAGCACATCGACCTCCGCCACGCTGCACGTCGTTGCCTATCCCGAAAATGCGGCGCCTGAGTTCACCGCCGCACTTCCCGATACGCTCGTGCGCGTTGGGGATGACCTGCAGTTCACCTATGAGGTGTTCGATGCCGACGGCGACGAGCTTACGGTGGAGATAATCGATGCTCCTGAAGGCGTCACATTCGACGCTTCATCTGGTGCGTTTTCGTGGACGGTGACTTCGCCCGGTGCCTACCGCGTGGCAGTTGTCGTGAGTGACGGGATGTCGACGGTTACGTCGGATGCCATCGTCGGCGTGCGAGGGCTGATTCTGGGAGATCTCGAAGGCGAAGAGCTCCGGGCGGAGTTGCGCGAGCTCTACACCCCGAGCCAGGTTCTTGGATATGATCTCGCACGGGATTCGATGTATGCCGTGCTCCATCGCGGCGACGACGGTTATGTACGCGGCGTTTACACGGGCTACGCCGTGCTGCTCGAAGACGGCCAGCCGCCGCGAGCCACGATGACCGCGGGTGGTATCGATGCCGAGCACACGTGGCCGCAGTCCAAAGGCGCGGGAACGGGTATGGCACGGAGCGACCTGCATCACCTGTTTCCGTCGAAGTCGAACGTCAACTCGGCGCGCGGCAACAAGCCGTTCGGTGAGCTAACGCCGGCAGAGACAATCAGCTGGTACCGCGGCACGCAGCAGCTGAGCCAGACGCCGAGCGATGATCTCGGCAGCTACAGCCGCAACGGTGCCTCGCGTTTCCAGCCTCGCGACGTGCATGCCGGCGCCGCCGCACGCGCGATTCTCTACTTCTACACGATCTACGAGTCGAGCGCGGACGACGTCTTCATGGCCGAGCAGGCCGAGACGGCTTCCCGCTGGAGCCGCGAGTTCGTTCCGCGTCCGTCGGAGGTACGCCGCACCTACCTGGTCAGCCAGTGGCAGGGCAACGCAAACCCGTTCATCTTCGATTCGACGCTCGCCGAGCGCATCACCGTTGACTTCGAGGTCCCGGAGCCGATGCCGATGGGCGAGGCACGCGAGCTCGAAGATGGCGAGCAGGTCATGGTGGAAGGCATCGTGACGCGGGCACGTGGACGATACCTGCGCTTTCAGGATGACACCGGCGCACTGACGATCTTCGACAGTTTCGGCTCGATGCACTCGGCGATTGC
>CAZKDQ010000139.1:0-7346 GCA_964551345.1 uncultured Rhodothermales bacterium | reverse complement strand
ATGCCTGAGCCCAGGCTCTTCGCCAGCGTGATCATATCCGGTCGCACACCGACGCGATCGGCAAACGTAAAGGCGCCTGTTCGGCCGACGCCCGTCTGGATCTCATCGAAAATCAAGAGGCATCCCGCGCGGTCGCATGCCTCGCGGACGGCGTGGAAGTACTCATCCGGTGCCGTTTGCACTCCTGCCATGCTCTGTATGGGCTCAAGAATTACGGCAGCGACATCGTCATCGAGGAGCCCAACGAGCGAATCGATATCTCCGAAGTCTGCGAAGCGAGCGGGTGCAAGAACCTGCTGATAGGGCATGCGGAAACGCTCGATGCCGGTGGCGGCGAGGCTTCCGAGTGTTCGTCCGTGGAAAGCGCCCGTCATGCCGATGATGCCGTTTCTGCCGGTTGCCGTCCGCGAGAGCTTCAGCGCCGTCTCGTTCGCCTCCGTACCCGAGTTGCCGAAAAAAATGTTGGCCATGCCCTCGGGCGCGAGATCGCCAAGGAGCTTCGCCGCACGCGCCCGAACCGGGCTGTAGACGACGTTAGAATAGAACATCAGCGTACCGGCCTGCTCACGAACGGCTTCCGTCACGCGCGGCGGACAGTGGCCGAGCGCCGTAACGCAGTGCCCGCCATAGAAGTCGAGATAACGATTCCCCTCCTCATCCCATACGTATGAGCCTTCGCCGCGCACAAGCGCGATTGGCAGGCGATTATAAGTGGGGAGGAGGTAGGCATCTTCCACCTCCATCATCGAAAGTGTGGACTCAGGCATGCTCCGGCTGAATATGAGATGATGTGGATGGGATGAGGCCGACGGTTTCGTCGATGTCGAAGAGCAGGTTCATGTTCTGGATGGCCTGTGAAGCCGCACCTTTCATGAGGTTGTCGAGCGCGAAGCCGATGACGAGCTCGCGGCCATTGCTGATCCACCCGATATCACAAAACGGCGAATGTACGGTGGGTGCCAGTTCCGGCAGCTCGTCCTGGTAGAGTCGAATCAGCGCGGCGTCCGCATAGGCTGAAGCAAACGCGGAAGCGACATCCAGATCATACGGAATCTGAACCGAGGCCGTCCCCCAGATGCCGTGTGTCCATGGCCCCGAGACGGGCGTGAAGACAATGCCGCCGGTAAGGCTAAGCGTCTGTTCAACCTCCGGCGTATGCCGGTGAGAATGCACCCGGTAGGCACGGACGTTGCCGCTTCGATTCGGGAAGTGCGTAGTTGATGAGGCGAGCGCGCCCGAGCCGGAGGCGCCCGTCATGGCCGTTACCACAGCTCGAAGCGATGGAATGTTCGCCAGCGGATGCAGCGCCAGGGCGATTCCGGTGGCGAAGCAGCCGGGATTGGCGATGTACTTCGTGCCTGGCGGATGTGCACCCGTGATTTCCGGCAGACCATATCGGAAATCGGGAATCAGGTCCGGAAGTGGGTGCTCGCTTCCATAGACGGCCTCATAAAGCTCCGGCGACTGAAGCCGGAAGTCCGCGCTCATGTCGATGATCTTGCCGTCGTACCCCTGTTTCAGAAGCTTCGCTACGGCATCCGCTCCTCGTCCATGACCGGCGGCGATGAACACGATGTCGACATCCAGCTCGCTCAGTTCGTCAACGAACGATCCCGGAATCATCCCGCGAAATGCCGGGTGGGCATCGTGAAGGGGTTGGCCGGCGTGCGATCGACTCGTGACCTGCGCCAGCTCAACGAGTGGATGCGCATGAAGCAGCCGAATCAACTCGCGGCCGACATACCCGGCGCCGTGAAGAACCGCAGCGCGGAGCATAGGGGCGTTGTGCGTCGTCATCATCAGACCACCATCCCCATCGGAAGGTGAGCCGACTGCTGCCGGACCGTTGCCGCGGCAGCATGATGAACCGCCTGGCAGACGACGTCTACCAGCGCCTCCGCATCACTTCGCGCGTTCAGAGCCGCCACGCCGAGCGACTTCTCGATGTATTGTTTGCCGACGAGGTTGTCCGTTACCGGCCCGGTGAAGGAGGTAATCGGTGCTTGATAACGTAGCCGGAATGTTTGATCCGCCGCCCACGCACCAGCGAGATCGCTCGCTGCAACGACGTGCGCACAAGTGTAACGCTGAAGCTCCTTGTCCTGAAGCAGATCATCAACGCCGTAGTAGCCGATGAAGCCGTCACCGAGTTCGAGCACGATGGCATCAGGCGCCGCCTTGTCGAGCGACGCGATGACGGCTTTCGCAAGCGGCGTAATGTCCTTGCCCGTCGACGATACGACGCCCGCGTCGAGGAACGTCGCGACTTCGATGGCGCCGCACTCCTTCATCGACCGTACGTCACGCATCAGCGCGGCTCCGGTGAGTTTCGCGGCGGCAACGCGCATCCCGCGCGCCGTCATCCCGCGAACGATTTCGGCCGCTGCATACGTTTTGCCGGTGTTCATCGCCGTCCCGCTTACCATGATGAGCGGTGCCGAACATTTGAGCGCAAACAGCGGCTCGAGCGCGTGGTCCTGAATGCGCGCATGGCGCATTCCGCCGTGGATGTCGACGAGGACGGCGCCGACGACCTCCACATTGAGCGCCGGCCCGAGATCGGGATGATCCGACGAGCACAAACCGATGATGCCGCCCATGTTCAGGATCTGCAGCGTGTCTCCTTGCGTGATTCGCCGGGGGATCCGGCCGCTGTAGCCCTTGAGGGCCTGCCGCTCGCCAAGCGCCGCGGCAAAGACATCACCTTTGCGGATCGTGCGCAGAACGCCGCCGTCATCCTCGATCTCGTTATAAACTTCCTTCTCCTCGAGCGCGCGCACGACCACGCAGTAGCCTTCTTCCGCCACGAGGTATGGCGTCGTCATGACGACGTCATCGAGTTTGCAAGGCGCCGCACTCGAGGCGACGTAATCCAGGGAAATCTGGTCAATCCGTGTCATCGGGATGGCGGATTAGAGATGTGCGGTTGAAGAAGAAGTGAGCTGTGAGTTGCGGGCGCGTGCGGCCAGCATGCCCTGAAGGCCATAGATGCGGCTGAAGCCCTCCGCGTCGCGGCCGTTCCAGAGCTGGTTGGTCTCGCCGTAGGTGGCGACGTCCGGGTTCATCATCGAGAACGGGCTCGTGCATCCACCGATGCTCATGTTGCCTTTGAAGAGCCGCACCGTGACCTCGCCTTCAGCCACGTCCTGTGATGAATCCAGAAACGCCTCCACATCCCGCATGACCGGATCGAAGTACTGGCCCTCGTGCAGAAGCATGCCGTAGAAGTCAGCGAGGTGGTTCTTCTGGAAGAGCTGCCAGCGCGTCAGGACGAGCTTCTCGAGTTCGCGATGCGCTTCGATCAGGATCTCGGCAGCCGGCGCCTGGAAGGCCACGCGGCCCTTGATGCCGAGGATCGTGTCGCCAAGGTGCATGCCCCGCCCGATGGCGTGCGCGGCGCCGAGGTCGTTCAAGTATTCGATGATGGCGACAGGGTCCATCGCCGTGCCATCGATGC
Organism: uncultured Rhodothermales bacterium; assembly: GCA_964551345.1. Taxonomy (GTDB): domain Bacteria; phylum Bacteroidota; class Rhodothermia; order Rhodothermales; family CAZKDQ01; genus CAZKDQ01. The sequence continues at coordinate 3,889 of CAZKDQ010000139.1, read as the reverse complement.
TCGTCGGGATGCCGGCCTCGAAGCCGATCGTGATGGTTGCGGCCTCGTCGGGTGCCTCCGCCGGAGGGACGGATGGATAGGCATCGTCTGGAAGTGGCCGTGATGGGTCATGCGTTTCGCCGCCGCCGATCGTCGTTCCCCAGAGGCCGGCGTTGATGCTGTACGTCGTCGTGTTCTGTGTGATGGAGATGCCGCGCTCGAGCAGGTACGCCGTCGTTTCGCTTCGGGAGAGACCGAGCGTCCGGATGGGCGTGAGGATGTCGAACTCGCCGCCGAGCTGCCGAAGGGCGACATCAAAGCGCACCTGGTCGTTGCCGGCGCCGGTTGATCCATGTGCAATCGCCGTCGCACCGATCTGCTGCGCGGCTTCCACGATCATCGCGGCCTGGGTGATGCGCTCGGGTCCGACGCAGAGCGGATAGCTGTTGCCCCGCAACACGTTGCCCTTGATCAGATAGTTCAGGGTCTGGTCGAAGAGCCTGCTGCGCCCGTCGATCGTCTGGTGCGAGTCTGCGCCCAGCTCGCATGAACGTCGCTCAAGTTCGATCGCTTCTGATGGGGTGGCACCGCCCGTGTTGATCGTGACGGTGTGCACCGGCATGCCGTACGTCTCTTTGAGGTAGGGGACGCAGAAGGAGGTATCGAGGCCGCCGCTAAATGCGAGAATGATCGACATGATGTGTGGTGATTCGCAGGTACAAAAAAAGGCGCTGACTCCGGATGGAATCAGCGCCTGGATGCAAGCAGTGAGGTCTGTTCTACGGTTTCCTCAATACTGCTCGTATACGCCGGTCCATCCACGTAGGCGAAAGGCTACGTCGGACTCGTCGGAGACGTGGGTTGGCGTTATGAGCAGCTGGTGTGTGCATGGCTTGAACGATAATCAAAACGATCATCTCATGTCAAGTCGCGCGTGTGCCGGATGTGCGACGTCGGCAAAACAACTTGGAAATCGGTTATGAAGAAGCGCTTTTCCTGCGTCGGGCACATCAGTATGAAGAAATTGTGCGGGTGCGTCATTCAGCAGAAAAATCCCCATCAGAACGCCCGTTCAGCCATTGCAACTCCCGCAGAACGACTGCCGCACGCGGGCCGAAGCCATCTCCATACTCGAGCGGGTAAGCCGCCATCGCGAGGAACCAGCTGTCGCCGCGACTGGAGATGCACATGAACCCCGTGCGGTCGTCTTCCGTCCTGATCATCCACATGCGGGACGCCATCGGGCACGGCGAACCCGTCTCCCTTTCCTCCAACGTGAACCCTTCGATATCCGCAATCCCATCCGGCTCCGTTACCAGTGTCTGAAGCTGGTCGGCATCATTCAGTGCCGAGTGGGGGGCGGGGAAGAACAGCCGCATCCACGCGTCCTCATTGCGAACGCCGCCGAACGAGGCGACCAGATGGAGCGCGGTCGCCTGGCTCGACTCCACAACCTCGGGGTCGAATTCACCCTCGGGTAAGTACGTCACTGCGGGCAGCGCCTCATCGTGAAACAGCTCCAACGTCACCGCTTCCGGCTGACCCTCAACGTAGAGCGTGTCCTGCTTCTGTTCAGGAAGCCCGGCCGCTGGATCCTGCTGCACCTCTGCAAGCTCTTCAACCGCATCCGGCGGCGATTCCGGCTCGCCGCAACCGGCGAAAATCAGCACCAGGATGATTGGGAAGAGGTTCGCATGTCGATGCAAAAGGCGTGGTTGATCGAACATAGAAATCATCCGTGGTTGGAAGTAGGCTCTGGGAATCATTCTGAACCCGACGCTGCCCGTCCCTGTGCCGCCTCAAGTGTATTCTTGAGCAGCATCGCGATGGTCATCGGGCCGACGCCGCCCGGCACCGGCGTGATCCAGCCCGCGATATCGGACGCGCGGTCGAAATCCACATCGCCCACGAGCCGGTAACCTCGCTCGCGTGTGGAATCTTCGACGCGATTGACGCCCACGTCAATGACGGCGGCTCCCTGCTTCACCATGTCGGCTTTCACGAACTCAGGAACGCCGATGGCGGCCACGAGGATGTCCGCCTCACGCGTTACCTGGCTCAACTGCTGAGTGCGGCTGTGGCAGACGGTGACCGTCGCGTCGATCCCCTTACGCATCATCAGATTCGCAAGGGGCTTCCCGACAATGTTCGACCGGCCGACAATGACGGCGCGCTTTCCTGATGTCGGGATGCCGCTTCGACTGAGCATCTCGATGATTCCGGCCGGCGTTGCAGGAACGAATCCCGAAAGTCCGAGGAGCAACCGCCCCGCGTTGACCGGATGAAATCCATCGACATCCTTGTCGGGATCGACCGCTCGGATGATCTCCGCCTCGTCGATATGATCGGGAAGAGGAAGCTGCACCAGAATGCCGTCGACTGAGTCGTCCTGATTCAATTCATCAAGCAAACCAAGCAATTCTTCCTGGGTGATGGAGGCATCCAGACGCCGCGTCTCGCTCTTGATGCCCGCTTCGTCCGCCGCCCGGGTCTTTCCTCTTACATATGATGCGGATGCCGGATCGTCTCCGACGAGAACGACCACGAGCGAAGGAGCCCGATTCCCGCCCGCGATCCAGGTGTCGACGTCTTTCCGGACATCTCGGCGGACGTCCGCTGCGATCGCTTTTCCGTCTATGATTTGCGCCACGGTGCTGTTCGTACAATTGTGTTTGAAGACGCGCCCAATCTACGCAAGGACCGGCTCGGGGGGAAGGGCGCTCGTTTGATCACCGTCTCGTTGCCGCTTACTTCCGCACGAAGCGGAGCGAACTCGCAACCGTGTGTCGCAGCACCGTATCTTGCGCCGCGTCTTGTGTAACGAGTAATCGGGATGTCCATGAGATCGATCGAAGACCTTCTGCGCGGCAATCGTTCGTGGGTCAAAGCTCGCCTGGAAGAGGACTCACTATTCTTTGATCGCCTTGCGGCATCGCAGACGCCAAATCATCTCTGGATCGGCTGCTCGGATAGTCGCGTGCCCGCCAATCAAATCGTCAATCAGCCGCCGGGTGAGATCTTCGTGCATCGCAACGTTGCCAATATCGTAGCGCACACCGATCTCAACTGCCTGTCGGTAATCCAGTATGCGATTGAGGCGCTCGGCGTCGAGCACATCATCGTGTGCGGCCATTATGGATGCGGAGGCGTCAAGGCAGTCATCGATCATGAGAAGTACGGGCTTATCGACAACTGGCTGCGCCACGTCCATGACGTGCGGCGCACCCATAGCGGTGAACTGGAGCACCTCGACCGTCAGGCGCGGTTCGACCGGTTGTGTGAGCTGAATGTGATCGAGCAGGTGCGGAACGTGGCCTCCACGAGCGTTGTGGAACGAGCGTGGCGTGAAGGAAAGAAGGTTGTCGTTCACGGATGGATCTACAGCCTTCGGGATGGTCTGCTGAAGGACCTCGGCCTGACGTTCGCGTCCGAAGCTGATGTGGGAACGGGATATTCCGACGTCGTTGATGTCAGGAACGGATAGGTTGGAAACGAATCGTCGTCGAGCGCCTTCATGTGCACTCCGATCGACAATCCCTCCCGAAGATGGCCTCCGTCCGCATTTCCACATTCTACCGGTTCGTCGCGCTTCCCGATTTTGTTGAGATCCGAGAGCGCCTGCTTCCCGTCTGCCGGAATGCCGGGATCCGCGGCACGATCCTGCTCGCCGACGAAGGCATCAACGCCACGATTGCAGGCGACACGGCCGGTGTAACCACAGTTCTCGATTGGCTTCGGGAGGATGATCGGTTTGCTGATTTGAAATCGATCGATTCCGACGCGGACGCGATGCCGTTTCGTCGACTGAAAATCCGTTTGAAGAGGGAGATCGTGACGATGGGCGTGCTGTCGGTCGATCCGCAGCAGGAGGCGGGCACGTACGTCACACCGGAAGAATGGAACGACCTCA
>CAZKDQ010000138.1:0-7417 GCA_964551345.1 uncultured Rhodothermales bacterium | reverse complement strand
GCGCCTGAGATCAACGCCCGGAGCGCGCGGGGCGGAGGGGGTTGTGCGGGGATCCACCATTTAGATTCAGCCCACCTCAACCGTCTCCATCCACCGCAACCCCATCCTCTATTTCATTCGCGGGGTGAACGATGACGCGGTCGCCCTCTTCGAGTCCGGCGATTATCTGTGATCGAAGACCTGCCTGATGCCCGACGGAGACGTCGCGGCGGCGGGCTTCACCGGCTTCTATAACGAAAACGGCCCATCCGTCTTCGGTGCGAAATAGTGCGCTCGTCGGCACTTGCAGTACGTTGGTTCCCTCCCATACAATGAATCGCGCTAGGACGCGGTAGTTGGAGCCGAGCGACTCCCAAGCCCCGAGCGGCGACGTCAAGCCGCCCACGACCGTCACCCGTCGCTCCTCCACGCCGAGCGACGACACCTGCGTGAACGCCTCCGGCTCGACGCGCTGGACCGTGCCCTCCAATACCTCCTCCCCGCCCCATTGGTCGATCTCGATGCGCGTGCCGGGCTGAATCCGCACGGCATCCTGCGAGAGTACATCCACATGTACCTCTAGCTGCTGCGTATCTCCCACCTCGAGGATCGGCTCGCCGGGATTCACGTGTCCCTCGCTCTGCCGGTGGATCGCCAGGACGCGCCCTGCGGCAGGCGCGGTCAGCACGGATTGAACGCCCAGGTTGGCGTTTGCTGCGGCAGATCCAGCGAGCGCCGCCTGTGCTGCCGCAAGTTCGGCGCGCGCGGAAACGGCGCCGGCGCGGGCGGCGGCAACTGCGGCCTCTGCCTGCTGCGCATCGGCCACGGCATCCTCGAGAGCCTGCGCCGTCAGCGACTCATCCGCTGCAAGGCGTTCGGCGCGAGCCCGCGCCTCCGAGGCGCGTGCGGCAACGGCTTCCGCCGACCGCACCTGCTCTTCCGCCTGCTCCACGCCGGCACGTGCCGCAGCCACACGTGCCCGCGCTTCATCTCGTGATCTCGCATCGAGCAGCGGCGAGCGCGGCGGTTCAAGCTGCACAAGCACCTGGCCGGCTTCAACCAGATCCCCAACCTCAACATCGATGCGCCGGGCGAACGCTGCGACGGGCGAAGAAACCACGTACCGCTCCAGGACCTGCGTCTCTCCCTCCTCCTCCACCGTAACCCGCAGCGGCGCACGTACCACCTGCGCTGTCTCCACAGCTATTGGAGACGGCGTCAGTCCATAAATGACGGCGATCAATACCAGCACGCCGACGATCAGCATTATGATTTGCCTGCGCGTCAATCGAGGCATCTATTCTCGCGTTTTGAGGACGCCGACGAGGTCGAGCCGATTCAGCCGGCGTCGGATGATGATGGCTGAAATGACGGCCGCAGCGATCACGACGAGAGCCGCCCGTGTGTAGGTCGCACGGCTGAGGATCAGCGGTATCTGGTACATTTCCATCTGGATATTGTCGACGGTCAGCTGAGCGAGCCACGTTCCGAGCAACATTCCGAGAGGAATCGACAGGAGCGTAAGGACAGCAAGCTCTCCGAGGAGGATGTATGATATCTCGCCGCGTGTGAAGCCGAGCACGCGCAGGCTCGCGAGTTCGCGATCTCGCTCCGAGAGAGATATTCGAGCCGAATTATAGACGACGCCGAACGCGATGACGCCCGCGAAAAGCGACAGCAGGAGTGTGTACGTAACGATCATTGAAGCGGCACCATCGAGCACACTGCGGATGACGCGCTCCTGCGAGGCGCTGCTCAGCACGCGCGGACGATCGCGCAGGGCGTCGTTAAGTGCCTCATCGTGCAGGGGATCCGTCAACAGAAAAGCACCGGAGATGGCCTGGCCGTCGCCGACGAGCCGGTTCACGGCGGACAGGTTCATGTACGCGCCAAGGCCGACGTACTGCTGCGTCACCGATGCCACGGGCACACGCCGAGTGCGGCGGCGGCCTTCGAGCACCTCGACATCGAGCCAGTCTCCGGGACGGACGCCAAGTATTTCGGCAAGGCGCTCTGCCAGCACGATGCCCTCGTTCGGCACGCGAGTCGGATCGAGATTAGCGTCGACGATGCGCATCAGGTATGGCTCCGTCGGCAGCCCCTGGATGGAGGTCGTGTACTCGCGATGCTCCCTACGCAAGCGCACCGCGACGGCACGAAACGGCTCGACATGAAGAACGCCCGGAAGGCTTCGCAGCTCGTGCAGGGCGGAGGTGGATGTCGGCTCCTGAAACGTCACCGTATAATCATCACGCTGCACGAGACCATATTGAACGCGGATCATTTCATCGAGCGCGCCTTCAAAAAAGCTGCCCACGATAATGATGGCACAGGCCCCGGCCATCCCCAGAACAGTCAGGCCGGACTTAATCGGCTGCCGCTCGATGTTGCGCATGATGATGCGCGTCGGCTGATCGAAGAGCCGCTTGAGTCCGAGGCGCTCCACGAGCGTCGGTCGGTAGGATGCGGGCGGTTCGGGACGCATGGCCTCCGCCGGCGCAAGCTTCACCGCGCGCCGGACCGCGGTGATCACGCCCGCGAGCGAGGCTCCGGTGGTAAGCAGCACAGCAGTCACCATCACCGAGATCGATAGCCTGTACTCGAGATACGGGAAGCGGTAGTACTCGAGATAGAGGTCTGCCATGGCGCGGCCCAGCCAGGCGCCGAGGATGAGCCCGCCCGCGGCTCCGAGGACGGCGATGGCGAGCACGAGCTTGACGAAATGCCATCCCACGGCCGCATTCGAATAGCCGAATGCCTTCAGCACCGCCACCTGTTCGCGCTGCAGAGCAATGAGGCGTGCCACCACGATGTTCAGCAGGAAGGCCGCCACCGCGAGCACGATCATCGGAAGCATCGAGGACATCGCCTCGAGCTGCGTGAACTCTTCCTCGATCATCGTGTGCGACGCCTGATCCGCCCGCGAGATGGCACCCTGCCCTCCGTAGCGCTGCAGGATCTCATCCACATGATCGACGACATCATCGATCCGCGCGCCGGGTGCGATCGTGAATGCCAGTTCGTTGAATGCGCCCTGCATGTCGTAAGCGGCCGAGATCGCATCGCGGCCCATCCACATCACCCCATACCGTTCGGCATCGGGGAAGAGCGCGCCTGGTTGAACCTGCATCAGGAACTCCGGCGAGAGCGCGATGCCGACGATCCGCAGCGTACGGCGGCGACCATTGATAATCGCTCCGATCTCGTCGTTGGGTCGGAGGTTGTGAGCTTCGGCGAAAACCTCGTTGAGTACGACCTCGTCTTCGCGCCCCGGCTGCACGAGGCGACCTTCGCGGACGAACAGCCGATTCAGCACCGGCTGCCCCTCGCTCGGAAGCGAATAGATCGTGCCCGAAACCGGCTCGTCGTAGCCCGCGATTTCCAGGTTCACGCCGGCCGCCACCCGCGTCTGCACCGTGCTCATTCCCGGCACCATCCGCAGTCGATCGGCAATGTGCTCCGGCGCTCGGGTGACGGATCCGAACCCGTCTGCAAAACGGTATTCGGAGTAATAGGAATCGAGCGTGTTCGTGAGCGTATGGGTGATGCTCGTCATCGCGACGAAAGCCGACACCCCCGCCACGATGACGAAGCCGATGGCGAGCGCCTGCCCGCGCATGGCCTTCAGGTCCCGCAACAACTTGAGATCGAGCGCCCGCATCACCACTCCAGATCCGCAGCTTCTTTCGGATGATCGTTGTGATCGATCTGAGTCACCTGACCGTCGCTCAGATGGATGGTTCGCTGCGCGATTTCGGCCTGAACGACGTTGTGTGTGATGACGGCCGTCGTCGTTCCCAGCTCTCGATTGACGCGCTGGAGCGCCTCGAGGACGATGATGCCGGTGGATGAGTCGAGCGCGCCGGTTGGTTCATCGCACAGCAGCACGGCCGGGCGCTTGGCGATGGCGCGTGCGATGGCCACGCGCTGCTGCTGACCTCCCGAAAGCTGCGCAGGAAAATGATCCATGCGATCATCGAGCCCGACAAGCTCCAGCGCCTGCTCCGGCGTCATCGGCTCGCGCGCGATTTCCGTTACGATGGCCACGTTCTCGAGCGCGGTGAGGCTGGGAATCAAATTGTAGAACTGAAAGACGAAGCCGACGTAGTGACGGCGGTAATCGGTGAGGGCTTTCTCATCGGCGTTCGTCAGGTCAATGTCTCGGTAACGAACGTGCCCGTGGGTGGCGGTATCGAGTCCACCAAGGATGTTGAGGAGGGTGGATTTCCCGCTTCCCGACGCGCCGAGCAGCACGACGAGTTCGCCGGTGAAGAGATCGAGGTCGACGCCACGCAGCGCATGCACCTGCACCTCACCCATGTCATAGATTTTGGAAAGGCCGCGCACCCGGAATACGACTTCCTGCTCCATCACCAGACCCTCCCGAGCGCATTCAGCAGCGCGGCTCGAGCGATCCGGCGATCCGCCACAGCTCGACTACGCCGCGTCTCGGCCTGGCGATATGCCTGCTCGGCGTCGAGCAGTTGGGAGGTGAGCGCCGCGCCTTCCTCGTACAGCCGCCTAACCACGCGCAGTGACTCACGCGCTTCCTCCACCGCCACCTCGGCTACGTCGGCCGCTTCACGGGCGCGCTCCGCTTCCAGATAGCGGCGACGCAGGTTTAGCTCCACCTGGCGCTCCACATCCGCAAGTTCGGCTTGCGCCCGATTGAGCCGCGCACGCGCGCCGGAGGCTTCCGCACTTCGCCGACCTCCATCAAACAAATTCCACCGGAGGGCGACGCCTGCCTCCCACGATCCTTTAAACTCATCCTGCTCGAGGTAGAAGTACGGATTCGGGCGGGCGTAGGCATAGCGGCCGACTGCTGCGACCTCAGGAAGCCACTGGCCCTGCGTCGCGCGAAGCTGCGCCTCAAGCGCCTCGACCTGCGCCGTGAGCGCGAGGATCGTTGGATTCCCGGCTCGCACATCCTCAAGAAGATCGACGGCTGATGGGAGCGCCTCTTCGCTCGGTTCATCCACCTGAATAATGGACGCGTCTAGCGGTAAGCCCGTGAGGCGGTTCAGCTCGAGTTCGGCGAGCCGCACAGCGTTGGCGGCGTCGATCTGCTCGAGCCGGATTTCCGAGCGCCGCGTCTGCACGCTGAGCAGATCCGCGCGAAGTGCGGCGCCGGCCTCCACACGGTTGCCGACCTGCCGAGTATATTCATTGACCGTTGCCACGGCGGCACTCGTGGCATCGCTGATGGATCGCGCTTCGTACAATCGCCAGTAGGCCTCGCGGATTTGGAGAGCGATATCCGCTTCGCGTTGTCGCGCTTGATGTTCGGCCGCAGTCGCCTGTCGACGTGCTGCGCGGATGCTGTTCGAGATGCGGAACCCGGCGAACAGCGGCTGCTCGACGCTGATCTCCGTATGAACCTGATTTCGCTCGAAAGGAAGCAGCGTGAATGAGGAGTCGATGCTGGGGAAGTCGAACGTCACTTCCGGCACATCGCTTAGGCGCATGTAGCTTGCCTGCGCATCGATTGAGGGAAGCCGCGCGGATTGCGCCTCCCCGAGCGCTGCCCGGGCCTCTGCCGCATCGGCACGCGCCGCCTGCACCTGTCGGTTGTGCTCCATCCCCTGCCGTACGCTTTTCTGTTCAGTCAGCCTCTCAACGGTCTGGGCGACGGCACCGTCCACCATCATCATCACCAAAGACAACACGACCGCGCCGAGGCGCAACAGCGCTGGAATCAGCAGTCTTTCAGAGGCTTTCGATCGAACGTTGCGCATACAGCAAGGTTGGAATTGGCATGCCATATTCGACCAATGTACGTGGTTACAGGCAGACGTTGCAGCGCTGCGAGCGTCGCGCGATCGCAGATTCTACGGCGAGTGATTCTGAATCAGCGAACGTAGCGAATCAGATAATGCGCAAGCAACGCGTTGCCGCGGAACACCCTGCCTTCATTTTCAGTCGGTAGAAGCGTCCTTCAACAGCTCCTCACACCTCGCCGACCGATGATCCCATCCGTCCCGTCGCATTCCGTCGACGCCCCTTCCCCGTTACGATCCGCTTTGCGATCCGGCTTATCCCTCGCAGTATTCATCCTGCTGCTCTTTGCGTCGGCTCCGGCTGCAGCTCAGCCCGCCGAACTTACCGGGCTCGATGCCTATATCGAAGCTGCGATGGCGGATTGGGAGCAGCCCGGGCTGGCGATCGCCATCATAAAGGATGACGAGATCATCTATGAGCGCGGCTTTGGCGTAACCGCGCTGGGTAGCGATGAGCCGGTGGATGAGCACACGCTTTTTGCGATTGCATCCACGACGAAGGCGTTTACCGCAGCGGCGCTGGGCCTGATGGTTGACGAGGGCAAGCTCGACTGGGACGATGCCGTACGCAAACACATGCCGGAGTACCGCGTGGCGGATGACTATGTGAGTCAGGAGATGACAATCCGGGACATGCTGACGCATCGTGTAGGTGTCGGATCGCATAACAATGTTTGGATCGCCGCGCCCTTCGATCGCCGGGAGCTTGTGCGCCGCGCGCGGTACCTTCCGCAGGCGAACGGATTTCGCTCCGGCTACAGCTACAACAACCACATGTATGTTGCCGCCGGCGAGGTTGCGGGAGCGGTGGCCGGGTCAAGTTGGGACGATCTCCTTGAAGAGCGAATCTTCGAACCTCTCGGGATGACTCGCACTACGACGCGTCTCGCGGTTGCCGAAGCGAGCGGCAACGTCGCCTCGCCTCATTTGCGCGTGTCAGGAGAAGTCACACCCGTGCCGCGCCGCAATTACGATGCACTCGGCGGCGCCGGATCGATGTTGTCGAGCGTGCATGACATGGCGCAGTGGGTCCGGATGCACCTCAGCAAGGGGATGTACGAGGGAGAGCGGATTCTTTCTGAGGAGGTAATTCGGGAGATGCATAGCCCGCAGGAATCGATAGGCATCGGAGCCGGCACGCGCCGCATGTTTCCCGATCGCACCTATTCCGATTACGGCCTCGGATGGCGTCTGCACGATTACCAAGGACATGACGTGGTGCAGCATACCGGCACCGTCAACTTCATGCGGACGCAGGTCGGCATGATTCCGTCGGAAGGAATCGGTTTCGTCGCGATAAGCAACTTCACCTCGACCTCGCTGCAGACGGCGCTGATGTATCGGGTATTCGATGCTCTCCTGGGGCGCCCCGAGCGTGACTGGAGCGGGGAGTATCTCGCAAACGCGGGCGGCTCATCCGGATCTTCGGGTACGCAGCGAACCACCGGCACCAGGCCTTCCCTCAACACACCGCAGTACGCGGGCGTTTATTCCGACAGCCTATACGGAGACGTCCACATTCAGCTGGAAGACGGAGACCTCGTACTCCGGTACTCACCCGATTACGTGGCTGATCTGGAGCACTGGGAGAATGACACCTACCGCGCGGTGTGGCGCTCCACAGGTTTCGGAAGCACGATGGCGAGCTTCACCGTAAA
>CAZKDQ010000137.1:0-7463 GCA_964551345.1 uncultured Rhodothermales bacterium | reverse complement strand
CGCGATCATCCGGCCATTTCTCGATGTTCGGGTTCAGCTCTGGCTGCGCGAGCTTCGGCGCATGGTTGCGTCACTCGATGCACCGCCCGAACTCGAGTTCTCGGACGACCTCACCTCGGACGCTCGTAAGCGGCATCTTCCGCTGATTCACTGCCGCGAGTGCGGAAGTACGGGCTGGGGCGCCACAAAACGCAGTCATGATGACCACCTCGATCCTGACCTGAAGAAGTTCTACGAGACGTTCTTCGGAAACGGCCCCACTCTGGCCTTCGTATTTCCGCTGTCTGCCCGAGATGCACTGGGGTTGGACGGCACTTCGGGCGAACTCTGTCCAGACTGCCTGACCGTCTCGCCGTCCGGGCGCAATGCTTGCCTTGCGTGCGGAAGCGAGCGGCTACGCCCGGTGTTTCTCCCGAACATCCGTGTCACTCGCAGTGGTAAGTCATTCAGCGATAACAAATGCCCCTTCTGCGATGCCCCGGCCGGCCTCACCGTACTTGGCTCCCGAGCGGCAAGCCTGACGAGCGTTCTCATCGCTCAGCTCTTCTCGTCGACCTACAACGATGATAAGAAGCTTCTGACGTTTTCTGACTCTGTGCAGGATGCCGCGCATCGCGCTGGCTTCTTCGGCGCACGAACGTATGGATTTACCTTCCGGAGCGCTCTTCAGCAGTTCGTCCAGGCGGGTGGCCAAGGACTGCAACTCTCGGAGCTACCCGCCGCCTTTACGTCCTATTGGTGGTCTAAACTGACCGACCTCGAGTACCTTTCGACATTCATCGCACCGAATATGACATGGTTCGATGACTACGAGAACCTGATCAATGAAGGTTCGCTGCAAGCTGGCTCGGCTCTGAAGGAGGATGTTAATCGTCGCCTCTCATGGGAGGTTTTCAGCGAGTACGGTTTCCGTTCTCGCATCGGCCGAACGCTCGAACGCACGGGTTCGTCCGTCATAGGTCTTGACGCGGACCTGTTGTCGGAAACTGCTTCGGCGCTCTTAGAGCCCCTGCAGAACGAAGTCGGCGGATTGCGAGACATCAGCCAGGCCGAACTCCGCTCGTTCCTGATCGGGCTCGTTGCTCGGCTGAAGAACGAGGGCGGCATCTTCCACCCGGAGGCCGGAGCGTACGTGGAAAATGGCGGACGAGCATACTTGCTCGGTCGTAAGCCGTACATGCCCGGGTTCGGCCCGCGGTCGCGAACGCCGATTTTCCTCACGTCGCGGCCGGGGTCCAAGTTCGATCTGCTCCTCTCTCAGGGGCGAAGCCGGACGTGGTATGAGGAGTGGATGATCAAGGCTTTCCGCAACCACCCGGCAGTCACGGAAGACAGCGCGGCAGAGGTGTATCCGCTCGCGCTCGGTGCGCTTGTGCAAGGTGGGATCCTCGAGGCCCGCTCAACGAAGAATGGCTTGGTCTGGGGGCTGCGCCCGGACGCACTGCGCGTCCATCTCGATGTAAGCCAGCTCCGCTGTGATACATGCGGCCATAACGTATCGGTGCCGAGTCACGAAGAGCCAACATGGGAGGCGACCTCCTGTCTTCGATTCCGGTGCACGGGCACGTACGTTGACGACGGCGCGCAGGAGGACGACTATTACCGGAAGCTGTACGCCACGAGCGACATCCAGCGCATCTTCACGGCAGAGCACACCGGCATGCTCAAGCGCGACGCGAGGGAGGCGGTCGAGAAAGCTTTCATGGGAGGCGAACGGAAGCCGTGGGATCCTAACCTATTATCCTGCACTCCGACGCTCGAAATGGGCATCGACATAGGCGACTTGTCGTCAGTCGTGCTGTGCTCGGTACCGCCCGCACGGGCCAATTATCTGCAGCGCATCGGCCGCGCTGGCCGGCGTGACGGCAATGCGCTGAACATGACGGTAGCCAACAGTCGGCCACACGATCTGTACTTCTTCGCGGAGCCACAGGAGATGCTTGCCGGGCACGTTGAGACGCCGAAGGTTTACCTGCAAGCGCCGACCGTACTCCAGCGGCAGCTGACGGCCTACTGCTTCGACCGGTGGATCGAATCCGACGACGCTGGGGCAGCCGTACCCAAAAAACTCGGCCGCGTCCTCGACAACCTCGAGCCTTACTCTGAAGATCGTTTCCCGTACAATTTTCTATCGTTCCTGGAGCAACATCACGAAGCTCTCTTCAACGGCTTCGTCGGAATGTTTGGAGGCGAGCTGAGCGAAGATGCGGTTTCACTCTTGAGCGCCTATTTCCGCGGTGACACGGCGAAGAAGGAGGGACTCTGGTACCGGATGACGAATGCGCTGCATGAGATGCGTCAGGAGCAGCAGTCGTTGCGGCGGAAGGTCAAGTCGCTTGCCGAGCTAATTCGGAAAATCGAGAAGGATCCTGCGGCAGGTAAACAGAGCGCGGACGAGGCGAAGGAGCTTCGGCACGAGCGAGCTGCTCTTAACAAGGTCGTCAGCCTCATCCGGGACCAGAGCCCGTACAACTTTCTGACGAACGAAGGCCTGCTCCCGAACTACGCCTTTCCTGAGGCAGGCGTCACCCTGCGGTCTTTGATCTGGCGCAAGACGAAGGGTGATGGCGAGAAGAACTTTGAAACCATCGCCTACGAATACGAGCGGCCTGCTGTAAGCGCCATTCATGAGCTTGCGCCCTCGAGCCACTTCTACGCCGAGGGGCGCAAGGTCCGCGTCGATCAGATAGACCTGCAGGTATCTGAGGCTGAGGACTGGCGGTTTTGTGACCAGTGCACCTACGCAGAACGCATCATTGGGCACGACCACAAGAAATCCTGCCCGAGGTGCGGCAGTGGCCAGTGGTCCGACGTCGGGCAGCGGCATCAGATGATCCGCATGCGCCAGGTCATCGCGACGACATCGGACCGCGACAGCCGCCTCGGTGATGACTCGGATGATCGGGATCCGGTTTTTTATAAGAAGCAGATGCTCGTCGACTTTGAGAACGACGTCATCACCGACGCCTTCCGAATCGATGCTGATGATTTGCCGTTCGGTTTCGAGTTTCTCGGGAAGGCCACCTTCCGGGAAGTCAACTTTGGTGAACAGGACGCACGATCCAACGGTCGCGTGCGGATTGCGGGCCAGGAGCTAATTACTAAAGGCTTCGGCCTCTGCAGCCAATGCGGTAAGGTGCAGTCCGAGAAAGGCGAGATCAAGCACGCCGGGTGGTGTCCGTCGCGAGGAAAGTCAGAGAAGGATGACGTAGCTGATTTTCTCTACCTCTACCGGGAATTCTCGTCGGAGGCAATTCGCATCTTGCTCCCCGTCGGATCCTTCGAGGGTGCGGACAATAAGCTTCACTCCTTTATTGCGGCGCTACAGCTGGGTCTTAAAGAGCGGTTCGGACGCGTAGACCACCTGCAGACGACGCTCCAGGAAGAGCCGGTATCGGGATCGGCCATTCGAAAAAGATATCTCGTCCTATACGACACCGTACCCGGCGGAACGGGATACCTGAAGCAGCTCATGAAAGACAGCCACCCGATGATGGATGTGCTGGAGCGAGCCCTGCATATTCTCGAGGGATGCTCGTGCAATGGTACCGACAAGGATGGTTGCTATCGATGCCTCTATGCGTATCGGAATAGCTTCGATATGCCGCATACTTCGCGGTCGGTCGCGGGCAAGCTGTTGCGGTCGATTTTGGAGCACAAGGACAGTATCGAACGGGTACCGGCTCTGCGGGGTATCTCTATAAATGCGCTCGTAGAGAGCGAGCTTGAGGGGATGTTCATCGAGGGGCTGCGGAGGGTAAGGATAGAAAAAGGGGCCGTGGAGCTACAGAATGATGTTGTCCGCGGCAAGCCGGGCTGGCTCCTGAAGATTGGTGACCATTCCTATCGAATCGAGCCACAGGTTCAGCTTGGCGCGGAGCAGGGCGTCTTTCTACAGAGCCGGGCCGACTTCGTCATCTGGCCCACCCGGGATGGGCAAAAGCCGATAGCGCTGTTCACTGATGGTTTCCAGTTTCATCGCGACCGGATTGCGCTGGATCTTGCTCAGCGTTCTGCTATCGCCGCTTCGGGCAAGTACCATGTCTGGTCTTTGACATGGAGCGATGTAGTGAGCGTTCTAACCGGGGAGGCCAACGCGTGTACCAACTACTTGAACGCCAATCCCACCCTCGCAAAGAGCATCTACGCCCAATTTTATGGCGGAAAGACCTCGCCGATCGCTCAGGCTCTTACCAAGGAGGGTAGTTTCGCGTGGTTCGTTCGTTTTCTTCAGGAGCCGGATGAAGATGAGTGGCGAAAGACGGCAATTGCACACCTGCTTGCGACCATTGGAAGCCTGAGCGAAAATGAGCCATTAACGACGGTTGGTCTTCCTCAAGAGCTCGTCAAGCATCTTGAAGTAGACGATCCAGCACTTCGTGGCTCCAACGAGGCCGATCCCGTGATGCGCCTCGTCCTCGCATGGCGAAAGGAGGCCGCAACTCGGGGCGATACGGCGGACCTGCGCTGCCTTGCACAGTTCGACGATGAGGAGATTCGATCAGGCAACGACGGCTTTGAGCGTCATTGGACGGGCTTTCTTCGCCTTACGAACCTCCTGCATTTCATCCCCGGATTTGTGGCGGTCGCTGAATCGGCATTGGGTGAGGAACTCTATGGCGGATGGGAGAGCACATACATCGATCCGTCCTCTGCGAGCGAACGCGTAGCCGATGCCGCCTGGGAGGAACTGCTGGAGCTATCTCTGCCGGATGTGCATCCCCTTGTTACTGCACTCGCCGAGGGAGCCGCCCCCGTCCCGGTATCGGGGTTCGAACTGACTGACGGTGACGGGCTCGTACTGGCCGAAGCCGAACTGGCCTGGCCCGATGAGCGCATCGCCGTTCTTACGAATGACCAGGCGGACCACGCGGTCTCGTTCGAGGCGCAAGGATGGACCCTGTTTACCCCGGCGGACGATCCGAACGCCGTCTTGGAAGCTCTCTTCGCCGATGTCGAGCGAAATGCCGGGTCCGAGATTATCGAGGAATAATTATGGATGTCAAAGTCGCCCTGTCAGCAGATTTTCTGAAGGCGCTCGACGCCCTTCCGAAGGCGCAGAAATCGAAGGTCCATTCTTTCATCGACAAGTTCAGGGAGGATCCGACCTCGTCGGGAATCAACTTCGAGAAGATCGACACCTTCAAAGATCAGAAGCTGCGATCGGTGCGAATCGACCAGGCGTACCGGGCGATCATTTTGAAGCCGCCGACGGGCAACGTCTACGTTCTGCTCTGGGTCGATCACCACGACAAAGCCTATCAGTGGGCAGAGAACAAAGTCGTCGACATCCACCCGGAAACGGGCAGTCTTCAGGTTTATCGAGCGGAGGAGGCCGTCCGCCCGGCACCTGCTCCCGAGCAACCAGAGTCCGACGGCCTCTTTGATGTTTATCGCGACCGGGAGCTCGTCAAGCTGGGCATTCCGGAGCCGCTCCTCCCGCTCGTGCGGAGTTTGAAGTCGGAGCCGGATCTCGACGCGGCGGACGAGTATCTTCCCGGCGAAGCGTCAGAGGCCCTCTTTATGCTTGCTGCTGGCTTCGATTACGAGGAAGTCTGGCGGGAAATGGACCAGCGCTCACGCGAGGAGGTGGACACGACCGACTTCGCTTCGGCACTCGACCATCCCGAGTCCAAACGCCGATTCGTTGTCGTCGAGAACGAACTTGAGCTGGCGGAAATCCTTGACGCTCCGCTCGAGCAGTGGCGCGTGTTCCTTCATCCAACGCAGCAGAAGCTGGTCGATATGGAGGCGAACGGTCCCGTTCGAGTTCTGGGAGGAGCCGGCACCGGAAAGACGGTTGTTGCAATGCACCGGGCGCGGCGCCTGGCACAAGTGCTGACGGGCAACGATAAGGTTCTCTTCACGACGTACACGAAGAACCTCGCGGCGGACATTCGCGAGAACCTCAGCAAACTATGCTCCGCCGAGGTTCTGCACCGAATTGAAGTCGTCAACTTCGACCAGTGGGTTAGCGACTTTCTCAAACGGAACGGCTATCGCTTCGAGATCGCTTATGGCGATCGAGCAAGTGAATGCTGGGAAGGCGCCCTCAACGTCGCGCCGCAAGAGCTCGACCTTCCACGCTCGTTCTACCGGCGCGAGTGGGAGTCCGTCATTCAGGCGAACGGTATTACGGAGTGGAGCGAGTATATGCGCGTGCCTCGCACCGGGCGCGGCCACGCACTCGCACGAAGGGACCGGAAGGCGGTCTGGGCGGTGTTTGCCGAATACCGATCACTGCTAACGGAGCATGGTCTCAGGGAGCCAGATGGCGCCTTCCGAGATGCACGCGTAATCCTTGAGCAACGGGGCGATGTGCTGCCGTATTCCTCGATTGTCGTCGATGAGGCGCAGGATTTCAGCATGGAGGCGTTCCGGTTGCTCCGACAGATGATACCAGGCGGTGATCGGCCGAACGACCTGTTCATCGTCGGCGACGCGCACCAGCGGATTTATGGCAGGCGGGTCATACTCGGCCACTGCGGCATCAACATCGTCGGGCGCGGACGCAAACTGCGAATCAACTACCGAACGACGGAGGAGAATCGACGTTGGGCGACGTCCCTACTGCACGGAATCAAATATGACGATCTCGACGGCGCCATCGACGACCTGAAAGGCGAGCGATCGTTACTCAAGGGCACTGAACCGGACGTCCATTGCTTCGACGACTTTACGCAAGAGATGGCATTCCTTACAGATCGTCTCAAAGCGATATCGGACGAAGAGTTGCGATCGACGTGCCTCGTCGCGCGGACGCACAGCCTCCTGCAGCAATACGATGGTGCGCTCAAAGCCGCTGGAATTCCGACGTATCCGATCAGCCGAAGCGAAGCGGAAGATCGCTCACGGCCGGGTTTGCGTCTCGCTACTATGCACCGCGTCAAAGGCCTCGAATTCGATACCGTCATCATCGCAGGTGCGAATGACGGCGTCATTCCGCATGAGAAGGCAATGGTCAACGGCTCGGTCGATGCGATCCGGGACGCCGAAGCCTCGGAACGCTCGCTGCTGTACGTTGCTTCGACCCGCGCTCGCCGGCAGACGACGGTGACGTGCCATGGGAAGGCGAGTAGGTATCTCGCATCGACGGATATGGGAGTGGAATTATGACCAGTCGACCTATCGATATCGGTGGGGATAGCACATCAATGCCTCATATTCGGATCAGGATGTTTCAGATTCGAATCTTAATAGAGCAACCCGCTCGAACATCTCAGAATCGACCGCTGAGGCGTTGTTATATGATGGGCACCATGAAAGCGAACCATTACCGCTCGTAATTTGACGTTGCCGGTCTTTCATGCACTCACGACGCCGTCTTCAGGCGTTTCCTGTCTCCTGCCTTGGATTGATGATGTAGCTGCCGTTGCGCGATTCACGTTCGCTACATTATCGTTGGCGTCCCACGCGCAGGCTGATGTTGGTCAGGGCGCCAGCGCGGAAACTGCTCCGCTTTC
>CAZKDQ010000136.1:0-7532 GCA_964551345.1 uncultured Rhodothermales bacterium | reverse complement strand
TTGCAACCACCCAGACGATCATCACCGGCATCTCCGCCATCACCAGCATCATCACCGCCTACGTGGCGATAACGAGGTGATGGGGGGGTGAGGAAGTAACACTTATCGATTCCAAGGTGCCACGTCATCCGGAAAAAGCATTGGTATTGACGACAGACGTAGATCACCGGTAGCGCGGCGTGCCCGGGACGGTGAGCGAGTAGAGGTGCAGAGTTTAGCGCGTCCGTTTTGGTCATCAGGAAGGACCGCAGTTCCAAAGCGATAGAATGTTGAAGAGCTTCAACCAGATGAAGTCAGTATGAGCAATAATTCGACGCTCGGTGATTCGGCGCCGACAGAAACCAGAACTACTACCGGAACGGCACAGGACCGCCTCTGGGCGGCACTAAGTGTTGTCTTCAGGTGGAGGCGTTTTATCGCCGGGGTAACAGCCGGCGCAGCCGCTCTGGCCGTTGGGATCAGCCTGTTGCTTCCGAACTGGTATGCTGCTTCTGTGCGTGTATTGGCACCTGAAGGAGGCGGAGGCGGTTTAACATCCGCTGTCATGCGAAATCTTCCTTCCGCCGCTTCGATGTTGCTCGGAGGACCCAGTGGTGACTACGCGCGGTACCTGACGATCCTCACAAGTCGCAGCATGTTCGTGAGCGTGGTCGATTCCTTCGATCTGGTTAGTGTTTACGAAACGAATAGAAGTAGGTATCCACTCGAAGATGCTATCGAGACCTTGCGGTCGAATGTTGATTTTCCGGTGCACGAGAAGTACGAATACCTGTCTGTTACGGTATACGATAAGGACCCGGAAAGGGCGGCTGACATGGCGAACTTCTTCGTACGAAGGCTTAATGCCGTTAATTCAGCCCTTACATCCCAGAATGCCAGTCTTTTTCGGCGTTTTGCAGAAAGTCGTTACGCTGAGGCCACAGCGACCCTAGACTCGGTGCTCGACGCTCGACAGATCTTCCAGAGTGAACATGGCGTCTTCGATCTCCCGGCGCAGACGATGGCTTTCTTTGAGCAAATGGGGAGCCTTAGAGCCAGGGCCGTCGAGGGTGAGATTCAGTACAATGCACTTCGAGCTCAGTTAGGGGACGATAATGCGCAGGTGCGAAGTATGCGCGAGTTGGTCTCGGCAGCAAATCAGCAATATCGACGGGCATTGCAGGGACAGGAGCAAGTACTGCCGGTGCCGCAAGAGAGGATGTCAGCTGTCATGCGGGAGTATATCGGTATGGAGCGCGAGATTCTTATTCAGTCGGCCATCATCGAAGTAATTGTGCCGATACTCGAACAGGCACGGTTTAACGAAGAGCAGGAAGTGCAGGCCGTTCAAGTGGTTGATCCAGCCGTACCGCCCGCTAAGAAGGCTAAGCCGACTAGGAGCCTGATCGTGATCGTAACGACGATCTCCATCTTCTTTGTCGCAATAATTTTCGTTCTGGCACTGGATTGGTGGCAAAGGAGCCACAGAAAGTTTGCTCAGAGACTGCAGGTGAGCATCTCCTCACAAGCGCATTCCAGCCGACCGATGGAAGCAGCTCGGACACCAGAGCCATGATCCGGTATTATTTCCTGCATTAGTGTCGTCCGATTCTACATCATTCATTGAGTCAACCGGTCTCTCCGAATTCGCCGAGTCGATATGGAGACTGGGGGTGGTGTTTGGAGCGGCAATCGCATTCATCGCCATCGCAGGCGTTTATATCGTCGCCGTCGTGGCGGAGGAATATCTACTATTCGTACCCCTCGCCATCCTGGGGATTGCCGGAATATTATTGTTATTCCAATACCCGGTTGCCAATCTCGTCGTTCTTCTTTGCAGCGTTGTACTTGCGCTCAACTTTGAACCGGGTTTTCAACTTACAGAGGTCCTGTTCGGGCTGTACTATGCCGCCTTCATGGCTGTCTGGTTCGCCAGAACGGCACTCGACCCGCGGAAGCGCGTCATCGGATCGACGGCGGACGTACTGCTGACTGGTTTTTTGATTTATGTGGCCGCCTCTTTTGTTCTGACCCTTCTGTTTGGAGGCGATCTGCGGACGGCGATCAGCGAGTATGTAGCGCTGTCAATGCTCGGCTTTTACTTCCCAGTGAGGGACTTCTGCCGAGAACATTATCACGGGGCACGAACTATTGTTTGGATTATTGCTGCCATAGGTGTGTTTGTCGCCGTAAGGAATCTGATGATCTACACGACTCGCCTGGGTAATGTCGAGCACATGTATCAGATTATGACTGGAAGGGTGATAATCAATGACAATGTGCTGATGGTAGCGTCAGTCGCTGGCCTGGTATTGGTATTGTTCTCTGAGCGGCTAAGAAACAGGGGTTTCACCTTAGTAATATTCCTCGTTATTCTAATGGGTTTGGTTTTCACTCAGAGTCGCGCTTTCTGGGTGACGTTTGTTTTTTGCGCAATGGTTTTGTTCGTCATAATTGAGATGAAGTACAAGAGACGTATGGCTGTTCTGTTAGGAGCTGGTCTTTTATGCTTCCTCACAGCCGGACTAGTACTGTTCGGAGATTTGTTGTCACTGATACTCACTGCACTTATAGACCGCATGGCGACAATCGGGTCAGCGGCTGAGTCAGATATTTCTTTGCGAAGTCGAGGTTACGAAGCTTTGGCGGTTATTGAGCGTATCATAAGAAACCCAGTCATGGGTCATGGTGTCGGGGTGTCTTTTGATTTTTTTGACGTAATAGATAAGGTGACCAAGGTTCGTACTTTTATTCATAATGCATATGTGTCATTGCTGTATCGTTTCGGGCTGATCGGGTTTTTGTTGATGCTGGCATTCTGGTTGTTAGTAATTACTCGATCCGTCCACGTTGCCAGGAAGTTGACGCAGCGGCGCAGTCTCCGTGTAGGTGCTTTGGTTGCCTCGGTAGCGCTGACGGGCTTTTTGCTTTCAGCTAATGCGTCAAACCCATTCTTCTTGATGGATGCACTATTCATGTTTGGTGTCGCAGCGGGCCTTGGTGCAGGTACATACGAGCGGTCCCTTAGAGAGCACGGAGGAGCTTAAGTCTGATCGGGACGGAGGCCTTTTCCGGTTGGGTCGCTTCATATCTTAATGCTCTACGAGCTGCGACGATCTAGAATGAAGACAGGGGCTTTCTGAACAGCGTCTCTGTAACTTCGGATGGTATCATTTATCTAACTGACCACTCCTGCGGTTTTGTGAGGAAGCGGCAACTCATACGCAATGCTTCTCTGGGCTCGGTACAGGTCATTGTGTCGGGTGTCGGATTTTTCTTGCTATATCGTTTTCTCTACGACACCATCGGTGTTGCGGAACTGGGCGTCTGGTCGGTTGTGCTGTCGTGGACGTCGATGAGTAGCATTGCCGGGCTCGGTATGACTGGCAGTGCAGTCAAGTTCGTTTCAAAGTACCTGGCCCGCGACGAGCGGGTACATGTCGCGAGTATTATCGAGACGCTGTCCGTATCGCTAATGGTCGTTCTCGCGGTCGCGCTGGTGGTCATCTACCCTTTGCTTGCGTGGTTAACCGGCATAGTATTCAATCCCGAGATGCGGTTCGTCGCGCTCAGCATTCTGCCTTATGCCGCCGCTTCATTCTGGATCACGGCTGTGGCCGGCCTGCTTGGCTCATGCTTAGATGGCTTTCATCGGGTGGATGTTCGTCATGTTCTGATCATTGGGGCGACGTTATTGTACCTGGTGCTGAGCTTTGTGCTTGTTCCTCTGAACGGAGTCGTGGGACTGGCACAGGCGCAGGTAATTCAGGGATCTGTAATGCTGGTGGCGTCGTGGATCTACGTCCGGCGATTGCTGCCGGAGCTCGGTATCCTACCTGCACGATGGAGGAAATCGATATTCAAAGAGATCATCGACTATAGCCTGAAACTTCAGTTGATCTCGGTTGCGCAACTATTATTCGAGCCTCTTGCAAAGTCACTGCTCGCCCGATTCGGTGGCGCCGCCGCCGCCGGCTTTTTTGAGATGGCGAATCGTATGGTCATGCAGTTGCGTGCACTTATTGTTACGGCGTACCAGGCTGTGGTACCTGCAATTGCCGATCTGCAGGAGAGAGACCAGAATCGGGTACGTGAAGTCTACCAAGGATCGCTACGGCTGGTACATTATCTCGTGATGTGTATCATCCCGCCACTCCTCTTACTGGTTCCGCTGATATCGTATGCATGGCTCGGCGAAGTACAGTCAACGTTTATTCTGTATGCAGGGGTGTTGGTCATCGCATGGTTTGTTAATGTCTTGTCTACGCCTTCCTACTTCGCGAACATGGGTACGGGGGATCTGTGGTGGAACGTCATTGCACAAGGGATTCAGGGCGGTGTCACGGCCGCTTTGGGTATCGCGCTCGGTCTGGTATTCGGTGGAATCGGCGTCGTGTCTGCCTTTGCCATCTCCATCTTACTTGCGGCAACTGCTGTGATGCTTTCATATCACAGGAAGTCAGGATTATCACTATCGGTTTTTATAGAACGACATAACGTCGGTCTTGGCAGCGCATCAGCTCTTGGATTCGCGCTCTCTTATTTATTCGTAGTGCTTGTCGCGGATGCATGGCATGTTGCACTATCAACAGGAGTTGCCCTGACTATTCTCGCCGTTGTACAGGGGCCGGCTGCCTGGCGCCATCCAGTACGCAAGAAAATCTTTGAGTGGATCGAGTTGGGGCTACGGCCGGCAAGACAGGGGCAGGCCTAATGGAATTAGTTGAAAGCCGCAGCGTACGTACTAACGCCATGCCGCACGTCATGTTGTTGGACCTTTATGCGACAGGGCACCATCCGCAGTACATCCTTAACCTGGTTGAGTATTGGGCCGAGAATTCCGTCACCTGTCGGCTCACTATCGTCGCGCCTGATGAACTGAGAAAGGCGAGCAATAGTCTTGACATGCTACTCCGTGAGTACAAAGACCGGGGGCTAAGCTATGTGTCAATCGATCAATTAACGCCCTCAGCGTCTTCAACAGTCGGTTTGGTCAAGGCAGATCAGGCCCACGGGCGGTTATTACGGCACCACATCGATAAGCATCGGCCTGACCATGTTGCGTTAATGTATTTCGACCACTGCCAGCTGTCGCTTGCATTTGGCCTACGCCTGCCGCAGGCTGTGTCATTCTCCGGCATCTATTTTCGGCCCACTTTTCATTTGGACGAAAGACCTGGAGATTTGCGATCGCGGTTAACTGATCTCCGGAAAAAAGCAGTATTGCGGCATGCTTTACGGAATCCACATTTTCGTCACCTGTTCTGTCTCGATCCTTTCGTAGTTCCGACACTCGCGCAAATGGCGCCCGATGTGAAATCGGTCCACCTACCCGACGGGGTTCGCGTTGGTGCCGGTCTCACGCCCTGCTCTGACGTCCGAGCGGAATGGGCCATAGAAGAAGGTCGGGTTGTGGCACTTCTGCTCGGTGTACTTGATGCGCGAAAAGGAGTACACATCGTTCTGGAAGCCGTCAGACGGCTGGAACGGGAGGCCCAGCGGAAACTCACCCTAGTTTTCGCTGGGCCGGTCAAGACCGCAGATGAGTCGGTCTTGCGTGAAGCGATTGCCGAAGTATGCGAGAGGACGGAAGTGCACGTTCTTCTCGACAACCGATATGTCCCTGACAGCGAGGTGCAGAGCCTAGTGGAAGCATCGGACGTGGTGCTGCTCCCTTATCAGCGGGATCATGTTGGATCCAGCAATATGCTTGCCCGCGCCGCTATAGCTGGAGTGCCGGTTCTCGGCACGGATCATGGTCTCATCGGGAAGTTAATCATCAGACATCGTCTGGGTGATACAATGGATTCGACTGATCCAGATGGGATTGCTTTGAGTTTGAGACAGCTCGTTCAGGATGGCGATCAGATACCGTTCGATCAACTGGAAGCGCGTGAATACGGTCGCAGTCACTCTGCCACACGGATGGGCGAGGTCTTTTTCAGTAATATTCTGAGGGATTTGTGAGTGATTCTCAACGACCCGGAGTAGAGCCGGGGTTACGCATCGCTATCCAGGGGAGGGACGACTTTCGTGCAGGTGACTCGACTGTGCCTTCGGAAGCGATCATCGAGCGCGCTACGCGTTCTCACGTTGTTCGCGTACAACCAGATGCGAATGACGATGTATTCGTCAGTGACGACGGTCGGATTACTGTTGTTGTTCACGGGGAGCTACTCAACGATCTCGCTCGTCCGGCTCGTTTCGTGCACGACCATTATTACGGCGATCCCGATACGCTTGCGAGATCGCTTAACGGTGCGTTTGTCGTTCTAATAATCGACGAGGAGCGTGACGCCATCCACGTGATTACGGACCGGGTGAACGGTCGCCGATTGTTCGAGCGCACAACCGGCCGAGCAAGACACTTCTCTCCCTCACCCGCCGATTTTTCGTCGGCATCGGACGGAATCGATGTGACCGCGGTTGCCTGGTATCTTGCGAACGGTACCATTCACAACGGCAGAACCGTATACACGGACGTCCACGTGGTGGAGCGTGCATCCGTCATCTCATTCAATCAAGCCGGCCATCTTGCACGTCAGTACTGGGTCATTGATTTCGATTCGGCTCCGTCGTCATCATCGCTCCCAGAGCTTCAAGCGACACTGGCTCAACTTGTCGCGCAGGCAGTGCGCCGATGCGTACAAGATGATCCCGATGTTTTCTTGTCACTTTCGGGGGGATATGATGCCAGTGCGATAGGCGGAGCACTGCGGTTTGATCTGGATTACCACGGCGTGACGTGTTTCTCTTACGCTATGGGGGAGGCACTTCCTGGTACGGACGAGCACCGCGCGCAGGAAATGGCGCGCATCATGGGATACGATCACCGACTGGTGCAATCTTATGAGGGAGATTTTATTCAACATCTCCGTCTGAATGGTGAATTCTCTCGTGCGTTTGCCAATCCATGCGATGAGGTGTCCGCTTACGACACCATCGCGAGGTCTTTTGATCAACACGGTAATCCCGTGTTTTTCACCGGCAGCGAGTGGTTTGGTGATGATTGCATGGACTGGGCACCGCTGCGTCTGAGCCAGCCTGCAGACGTGCTTCAGAGTGCGGGCATGTACGACTTCAGTCGGGTTCGCTGGGTACAGCAGATGCTGCCTGACGCCGTCTTTCATGAGATGCGGTCAGGATTGGAGAATGATTACGATGAG
Organism: uncultured Rhodothermales bacterium; assembly: GCA_964551345.1. GTDB lineage: Bacteria > Bacteroidota > Rhodothermia > Rhodothermales > CAZKDQ01 > CAZKDQ01. The sequence goes on along the minus strand of CAZKDQ010000136.1, from coordinate 387 downwards.
GTATGGGAGCGATGCCCTTTCAAGGAAAACCTCTACGATGCCAAAGACTACGTCTATCTGGACCAGCGGCTCGTTCATCACAACATGCCGTGGTGGCGTTGCTTCCCCGGTAGGTTCGCCCCGGTACGAAACCCTCTGTTGGACACGGATATCCTTGAGTTCATGACGACTGTGCCGACTGCGCTTCGGCGAGACAAGACGTTGTGGCGCCAGACGGCGTCGCAAACCTTCCCCCAGTTGTTTCGGCTTCCTCGGACTCGGCGCGGTAGCTATGAATTCGATCTGAAAGGAGAATTCGTACGCCATAGGAGCGCTATTGTCGGTATGATAAGCTCGTCGAGCAGCCCGTTGGATGGATTGCTCCCGCCCGACATCGCCCTGAAGATG
>CAZKDQ010000135.1:1649-7547 GCA_964551345.1 uncultured Rhodothermales bacterium | reverse complement strand
ACGGTCGTCGTGTCGTGGTAGACGTTGTCGAAGGCGTCGAGCGGCTCGTCGGTCAGGCGCGTGAACTCGGCTTCGAGGCGCGGCGCGCGGTAGACGTGGTAGCCGACGACGTCGGGCTCGGGCGAGACCCGCCACGACAGCTCGACGCTTGCATCCGCATCGATGGGCAGGGCCGTGACGCCGACCGGCGGCGCCGGTGGGATGTTGTCGCGCACGAAGTACTCGATCGGCTCGCTCAGAAACTCCTCCCCCGTCACGGCGACGGCCGCCACACGCAGCGTCTCGGTGACGCCGACCTCCGGTACGCTGAACTGGAACTCGAACTCCGATTCGGCTGCGTTTCTAAGCAGGATGATGTCGTCGCTGAGCACCTCGGGGCCGGCTTCCGTGTCGCGGTAGACGTTGAAGCGGATGATGCCGTCGTCCTCGCGCGTGGTCGGGTACTGCCACGACAGCGTGACGACGTTCCCTTCGTGATCGGCCGATAGCCGCGACGGAAGCGGCGGCCGTAGTTCGGTGAGCCGCGCGCGGCCCTCGATCGTATCGCCCGTCGGCTCGCGGAAGTCATCCACGATCTCAAACCGGTAGGTGACGTCGCGGCCGATCGGCGCATCTCCATCCACCACAAGCCTTCCAAAGGCGCGGGCGACGTCGGGATAGGCGAACGTCGTCAGCAGGCCGAGCGTGCGGTCGCCGCGCAGGCGCATCAGCACCTCGAAAGGTGTCGTGGCATCGAGATTCTGTCGGATGGCTTCAAAGCGCTCGCCGACGGCCACGGCAAACTCCTCGCCCGTCTGTACAGCCGTCGCCGGCTCCTCCGAGACGAGCACGGCTTCGCCGCTTCCCTCGATGCGGTACAGGTTCACGCCGTATCCCGGCGGCAGCAGCTCCGTGTGGTAGACGTAGGCGCTGTCGCCCCGCGTGACGACGCGCACCTCAGGGCCGGTCTGGGCCGATACCTCCACCGTCATGCTGCCGAACATTATCGACATCACAACAAGAGATAGCGCCGCACGAAATCTCAACGTGCACAATGGAAACTGCTTTCGATCAGACATACTACGGAAACGTAATAAATGAGCCCGGGCCAAGGAGGGTGCCTCCCGGAATAATGACATTCGGCGGGGGCGGGTAATAGGTGATCGGAGGGACGCAGTCACGGATGCAATGCTCCGTGACACGTTGCAGGCCAGAGCCGTTGGTCAGGCGAATCTGAACGGCCTTCGATACGGCGCCCGCGGAGGCAAAACTGATCGTCCTCGAATAATCCTGTCCACGCCTCCAGTTCTGGGCGGTGGCAAACGTTCGCCAGGAACCCCAGGTTGTGCCGGATGAGAGACGATACTCGACGCTTCGAATACCCGACTCGGGATCATGAACGTCGCTGACCGTCACGGTAAGTAACCGCCTGTTCCCGGTTCCGCTTGCGATCGAGCTTGCAACGGTCGGCTCGAGCGGTTCGGTGTCATCGAATATGATCGGCCCAACCGAACTTTGATGAATCGAGTGATGTCCCTGCCGGTTGATCGTGCGCAGGTAAAGGTACACTTCCGTGTCTAACGGCAGACGCCGTGAGTGTAATTGCTGCAGCACGTTCACGTCGAAGTACGGCGCATCATCTTCATCGTAGGCGATGTGGCAGCCGGTCTGATCCGGCGGGAGTGGATTGCCGAACGCGTCGACGTTGAGGGCAAAAACTCCGCCGGGCGGCGTGCCACAGAGGGGCGAGAAGTCGATCGATCCGCTGCTCGGGAACGGCCGCACCCAGCCGAAGAAGGCACCGCTGGAGGAACGCTGCGCAATCGCGTACTGGTAGCCGCTGACGCTCGTCTCGAGGTCGTAGCCCGGGCGTGGCAGGTACACGCGCACCTTGCCATCAACAATCATCGCCTTCAGATCAGGATGACGGGGCGGTGTCGGGTCGATGGGTCGCGCCGGGCCGATCGTCAGGATGTCGCTCGGAGTGCCGGCGTTATTAACCGCTCGAACGTGAACGTAGACATCCTTCATATAGTCGACGGGCGCTCCGGAGATCGTGGCGCTGGTGTTCGTCGTGCTCTTGATGCCGGAGCGGGTGATCGGGCCGAAATACATCGCCCCCGGCGGCGGCGGAGGGAACTCTTCGAACGCTCCCTCGGCGTCTGCCTCTCTGCTGACGACGTATTCGTACTCCTTGATGCCCGACTCATCGTCTGAGGCGGCCGTCCATCGAACCGTAAACTGCGGCTCCTCCGGCTGCATGTTCGTCGGCATCGGCCCAAGATACGCCGGTGGTGAGGCCACCATCTGTCCGGCATAACCCATGCTCGACGACGTCTCCGGCGGTGTGCCCAGGTCGGCAAGGGGACTTCCCTCGCCCGGCGCCGTAGGTGGCGTCGGGTCGAACACGACGCCTCTCGAGTCAGACCCCACATTACTCGTCAAGCCGGCACCGTTCGTCGCGCGCGCACTCACGAAGTACGGGACGCCTTCCTCGAGCGCGAGGCCGTGGACGCTGATCCGGCGTGCGGCGTTGCCCATTACGCCCTCCTGGTCGGAGTCGAGGAGGGGAACACCTACGGCCTCACTCCAGCCGCGAACCTCATCGCCGCCGGGCGTCGTCCCGATACGGTACTCCAACCTGGAGATGTCGGACTCAGGGTCGACAGTCAACACGCTGAATACAAGGCGGCCGGCGTTGTTCGTCCAGTAACGCCGAACCGAGTTCTGGTCGCGTGCGGAGGAATAATCGGGAAAGCCGATAATCGGAGGGGTCGGGGGCGACGTATCCTCCGGCATCGTTCCGGCTATGACACCGTTCGGGGCATCACTGCGTCCGGCCGTGGCTACCGCAAGGTTGAAGTTCACCGCCCGCGTGACGGCGTTCCCGAGCGGCCCGCGGGCGCGGACGAAAGCGGTCCATTCCTGGTTCGTCTCGTCCTCCCGCTCCGCGAACGTATGCATGGTGACGGTCCCTGCGCGTCCGTTGCTGACGTAATCACCTTGCACGTAAACGTTCGTGGTGGTGCCTTTTCGGAACAAGTAGGACACCTGCGCGACGTCCTCCGGATGGCTCATCGTTGCCGTAACGCTCGCCTGCGCCCGATGCCCCGTCGACTGGCGCTCGACGCTCATGCCGGAGATCGTCGGCGCCTCGAGCGAACGGAGCAGCGCCTGACGCATCGACTCGTGCGCATCGATCACTGCGTCGGTCTCGTCCTCGGCGATTCCCTGCGATCCGCGCCGCCACGTGACGTACTCCTCCAGCATCCCGTGCACCGTCGCGGCCATCTCGGTTTGCAGGAGGAAGATCCGGTTGGTGGAGGCCGTCAGCGCCAGATGACTGCTACGGATCGGCTGCAACACGTCGTTCATCAACGTGCGGTTGGCTCGCCCTTCCGTCCGCAACTGCTGGCTCCAGGCTGTGAGACCCTCGCGTGGGACGTCGTGCCAGAGCGCGATGCCGGCGTTTTTGAACTCCTGTGCCAGAAGATCATATCGGCCCTGCTGTTGATAGCCCCTGACCTGCGAGCAAAACGGATTGGTCGCTTCATTCTGGTCAGAGATATTGAAGTCGTTGTCGCCGAGGCGTCTCAACTGCTGGATCCAGAAGAACCGGTTGCACGTCAGGGCTACGGCGTGCGCAACGCGGCCATCGCCGGTATAATCGCTGATCATCCCATCCATTATCGCCTCGATGTGGTGCCGGGCGTACGCGCCACTCTGGACGGAGGAACGTCGTTGTTCGGCCCACGCCCGGTTCCTCCACAGGGAGTCCGCACGGACGGCGAATGCATACTGGATATCAGCCGTGAGATCGGCGTAGGACTCGGCCACGTGGTTGATGGACGTCGAGTAACGCATCCACGACGTCTGATTGTACAAGATGCTCCCCGACATCAGCTCGGTGATCTGGCCGAGGTGGTGAGCGGCGCTCGCGATGGCGCTGCGGTACTGCTCGTCGAGCGCGTCGATGTCCTGCTTCAACCCTGCGAGTGCTTCGGTCTGCGCCTGATCACGCTGTTCGTCGATGTGGAAGGATGGTGCCGCGACCATCCGACGCTCCTCCCCTTCCCCCGCATAAACAGCGGGTTGATACGCCGTGAGCGGCGACTGCAACTGCATCTGATCGAGCTGCGTCGCGGCCTGATCGCTCCATTCAATCGCCTGGATCTCGAGATCGCGCAGGTACTGCTCGACCGCGGCGGCGCGGTCCTGGAGTGCTTGCATCGACCGCTCGATCGAGCGGAATTCCGCATCGAGATCGGCGCCGACATTCGGGCGCGTACCGGTCAGAATGTAGCGCGTGAGGTTCTGCAAGCGGTTGAACCGGCCGTGATGCGGGGTGGAGCAACCACTTGTGTAGAGCCGCTGCTCGTTGCACAACAAGTCCTGGGCATACCCCGCGCGCGCATTGGCGGAGGCACTCACCAGCTGAAGGCCGGCTTCGCTCAGCATCTCGGCGTCATACACAAACGGCGCAGATCGGGCCGCCTCCATCGCCGCCGCCATTTCGTTGGCGCGAGTGATCATGTCTTCGGCCTGCTGCCGGGCATCGGCCACCATCCTGTCATAGCGCGCGTTCCTGCCCTCGCCCGCCTTGAGCCTGCCTTTCTCGATGCTCGCCCAGATGCCGATGTCGCCTTCGAAGACGAACAGCACACTCAGATAAGCCGTGGCACCCATGTAGATGAGTTCATCCTCGCGCAAATAGGCTCCTTTCAGATCAGCACCGGCCTTTGCGAGTCCACCCAGCACCGACGCCTCGACGGCAAGCTCTCCGTAACCGCCCAGCGCCGTTTCGGGGATGTACCAGAACGACATCTCGGCATCCGCCTTGACCTCCACGATGTAGATCTTGGGCGAGCTCAGGCTGACGCTCAGCTCGCGGAGCAAGACGCCGTCGTTCGAGGCGAGGAAATCACCGCGGGCCTGGGCCATGCCGCGCATCACGTTGACGGGCCCGTCGCCGCCGTCGCCGAGCCTCCCGTCGATCATCCACAGGATGCCTTCGGGACGGTCGTACGCGGCGAAGTTCACGCCCGCCTGGCCCTCGAGGATGCTGGGGAAGTCGATCGCGAGCGCGGCGCCGCCTTCGACGCCCGCGTTGCCGCCGTAGTGGACGTTCAGGTAGAAGCCGGCGCGGATCTCATCCAGGCTCAGGTACTTTGCTTCGGCGAAAACCGACGAGTGCTGATCGGTGACGCGCAGAAGCAGCGATCCTTCCAGCATGTACGTGCTCTGCCCGATGATGCCGGCGCCGCCGTGCAGGAGCACCGCGAACCGCAGTCCGGAGAGGTCGGGCCTGCGATCGCTCGGCACCAGGTCGTATCCGCCCACGAGGTTCTCGACCTCGGACAGAATCGCGGCGTCTGGATAATTGAAGAAGCCGCCTCCGACGGACGTCAGCGTGATGATGCCCGGCAGAATCGGGACGCCGGTCGTGCTCTCGAGGCTCACGAACAGCCCGAAGCTCGTCACAGGATTCGAGTCGACGATCCTCCTGCCCATCTGGCCCGCCACCGCAAGCGCGCCGATGCCCTCGACGTCGGCCTTTCCTGCGGCGCTGAGGAACACGTTGCCCTGCTCATTGACGTACCGCATCGTCAGCGCGGCCTCGACGGTGCCGGCAAGGCTGATGTTGGCGTTGTAGATCTCGAACGCCGAGTCATCGCCGTTGCGGTAATAATAAATCGCGTCGACGCCGCCGCTCATCGCGTCGGTCAGGGAGACCTCGGCGCCGGTCATCGCGAAGTACGTCTCCGCGGTCTTCTGCTCGGTCTCCTCGGTCTCCGGATTGAAGTAGTCGAACGTGCCCGAGCCATAGTCCATCGCGCCGATCGAGAGGCTGACGACTTCCACGATCGTCAGGTTCAATCCGCCGGAGCCGAGTCGTCCGTAATCGGCGATGCCCTGGCG
>CAZKDQ010000135.1:0-1549 GCA_964551345.1 uncultured Rhodothermales bacterium | reverse complement strand
GAGGCCGAATTCCCGCCGAGCGTGCCGAGGCGGATCTGGTTGTCGACGCCCTCCTGGATGTAGATCGAGGCGTTGGCGTAGACGGCGGGCTGAAGCAGGCTTCCGCCGCTGAAGGCAAGCCCGGCCTCCTTGACGTCGAGCAGGGCAAAGCCGCCGAAGTCGATCTCGGTCGCGGGGTTGTCGCCGCGCTCATCCACCTGGTCGGCCGCGTTCGCAGACTCGCGGACGAAGCGCATGTGCAGCGCGTCCTCCGAAGCGATCTCGCCCCGATGGTTGACGGAGAAGAGGAAGCTGCTCGAGACGCCGTCCGCGACGTCCGGCAGGTTCAGCTCGCCGCCGATGTCGAGGAAGAGCGCGTCGGAGTCGGCGGGCTTGCGGAGTGCCAGCACGTCGATGCCGAGCGTCGGCTGCGGGTTGTTTCCGATGACGGCCAGCGGCTCCTGCCGCGCCGCCAGCAGGTTGACGGCGCCGCCGCCCAGCGTGACGTTCCCGCGCGTGTCGATGCGCAGGTCGCTGAAGCTGACCGCGTCCTGATCGGCGCATGCGGTCGCGTTGCCGTCTTCGCACATGAAGGGCGTCAGCCACATCGAGCCGGCGAGCGTGAGCGCCAGCGCGTCGGCATCGGCGTCCCACGTGACGCCGAGCTCATCATTGCGCAGCTTCAGCACGTCGCCGAAGAGCGTCGTTTCCTGGCCGGAAAGGCCGCCACCGGCACTGCCGATGGTGATGCCGCCGGTGCCCATCCGCAAATCCTCAACCGTCAGGCGAAACTCGCCGCCCATCACTTCGGGAAGCGCCAGCATGCCGGAGAGGATGAGGTCGACCTCGCCGCCGCCGATCTCAAGCGCCGCGCTGCCGCCGTTATCCTCATCCAGATACAACTCGGCGAGCATCAGCGACAACTTGTCGTTGCCGTGATCGCCGTTCGGCAGCACGTCCGTGCAGATCTCGGCGCGCCAGGTGTCCTCCTCATAACCGAGCAAGAAGGGAAGCTGCGTCGGCGCATCCTCATGGATGGACGTCGTGAGTCTGCTCGATGCCGAGCCGAGGACGGCAAACGAGTGGTCGCCATCGGGATCGAACGTCAGGCGCACGCCGAGGAGCGCGAGCCCGAGATCGGCCTGCGAGAGCTGCTCAGGCGTGGCGTTCGGCTGCATCCCGCCACCTGCGTAAGCGATGGATGTAATCGCCTGCGCCGAGGATGCATCATCGATCATGCTGCATGTGCCGCCCTGCATCGCCTCGCCGACGAGGATCTCGCCGGTAAATCCGGACGATGTGAAGCCGAGGTCCGCGAAGTCGATCACGGCGTCGCCAAGCTCAGCCGGAAGATCGATGCGGCCGTCCGTGGTGAGGGCATAGGCGCCGTCGCCATCGCGGGCGTAGCGGATCGTCTGCAGATGAAGCGGAATGCCCAGCGATTCGGTGAGCGCCTGGTTGATCGAGGCTTCGACCGATCCCGACATCACCTGCTGCATCGTGCTGTTGACGTGCAGATTGTCGATGGTGAGGGATGCCGTGGGATGGCTTCCGTCGTCGCCCAGCGCCG
>CAZKDQ010000134.1:3765-7710 GCA_964551345.1 uncultured Rhodothermales bacterium | reverse complement strand
CGAGGCTGCAAAACACGCTCGTCTTCGGCCAGCAGCCGATGGGTCGCGGAGAAATTGTTTACCTCGTGGACAGCCCGCTCTTCCGCGGATTCTGGTACGGCGGCAAGCTGCTGTTCGCCAACGCGGTCTTCATGGCCGGCGCGGGCAGTCGATAGCCGTCACCAGCCGCCGCGCTGGTTGTTGCCTTCATCTTCGTCGGATTCCTCCTCGTCCTCAGGGCCTCCCGAGCGCTGCTGACGGTTTAGCCGGTCGGCTTCCGATAGATCATCATCGGATTGCTCCTCGCCTTCCACTTCGTCATCTGCCGGAACGTCCGCTGTCTCTTCCGGCGAATCATCCGTCTGAAGAGGTTCAAGCCCGCGCTCGAGGCGGTTGAGCGAGTCGGCCTCTACCACGTCTTCCGTTTGTGGCTGCGGATCCGGATCCACTTCGCCACGAGCAAGGAGCGAGTCGGTAACGGCGCGGAGCGAATCTACCAGGCTGTCGAACCGATCGTCATCGGACGCGATGCGGAACGGATCCGGCGGCGGAGGCGCGGAATATCCCGGCGGCGGCGTCCAGGACGATCCGCTGAAGACGTTGGAGTCCGAGGAGCGCACCTCCTGGAAGAACTCACCGACGATCGGCAGAGCCGTCCGCGATCCCTGTCCCCAGTAATTGTTACGGAAGGTGATTGACGGCAGATTAAAGCCGACCCACGCACCTACGACGAGGTCAGGGTGCATCAACATGAACCATCCGTCGGCCCCATCCTGCGAGGTGCCTGTCTTGCCGGCAAATCTGCTGTCTGCGCCATAGCTGCGCATGCGCACGCCGGTGCCGTGATCGATGACGCCCTGCATCATCTCGACCAGCTCATACGCCGTCTCGGGCGCCATTGCCCGACGCGTCTCCTGGTTGCCGAACTGCGCAAGCACACGTCCATTTTGATCCTCGATCCGTTGGACAAAGACCGGCTCGTGGTACTGACCGAGATCGGCGATCGTGGCATAGGCCGACGTCAGCTCATACAGTGAGACCTCACTCGTACCGAGGCCGAGTGACGGATACGGCAGCAAGTCGCTCTCGATGCCCATACGATGCGCCAGGTCCGCAACCCGGTCGGCGCCGACGTCGATCGTCACCTGCGCCGTTATCGTGTTCTTGGAATAGGCGAGTCCATCGGCAAGCGTCATCAGGTCGTTTGATATCGAGCCAACGTTCTGGGGCGACCATCGCCGGCCCGTCTGTGGATCAACGAAATCCACGGCCCGATCCCGCACCATGTCGGTTGCGCGATAGCCTTGCTCGAGTGCGGCCCCGTAGACGAAGGGCTTAAACGTTGATCCCGGCTGGCGCTTCGCCTGCGCGACATTGTCGAACTGGGTGACGTTGAAGTCGCGCCCGCCGACCCACGCCTTCACCTCGCCCGTGCCGGGCTCAATCGCAACGAAAGCCGCCTGGAGCTGCTGATAGATCGCCTTGACAGAATCTACAACGGCTGTATTTCCGCGAAGCGAATCAAGAGCCGCGCTCTGGTCCATCCCTTGCTGCCGAAGGTTTCGGAAGCGATCCGTTCCCGTCAGGAAATCATCCAGCGCGTCCTGATTCTGCTGCCAGTAATAGGCAAACGGAGTGACGTTATCTCGATAGCTCCGATATGCCGATGCATTGGCTGACACGAATGGCGGCGTAGGAGCGCTCCAGTCGACATCCGCTACTGCCTGGAGATTTTCCCCGATTTCTTTGACAGCCTGATCAGCGGCCTGCTGCAAACGTGAATCGATGGTCGTATAAATTCGCAGGCCGTCCGTGTAGAGGTTGAAGTCATTGTCTTGCGCCCATTCGTCGAGCCAGCCGCGGAGGTACTCCGAGAAGTACGGCGCCAGGTTATCCGTGCGACTCAGGCGGCGGAATCGGAGGTTGGTTTCCTCGTCGCGAAGCGCGTCATACGTGCTCTGGTCGATGTAGTCGTGCTTGACCATCTGCGACAGAACCACGTTTCGCCGCTCGTGAGACCGCTCCGGGTTCCGGACCGGGTTGTAATACGACGTCCCGCGCAACATCCCGATCAGCGTTGCCGCCTCATCGAGATCCAGCGCCGATGCCGGTTTCTGAAAGTAGGTCCTGGCGCCTGCCTCGATGCCGAACGCGTTGTACATGAACGGCACGGTGTTGAGGTACATCTCGAGAATCTCCTCCTTCTCGTAGCGTCCCTCAAGCTTCAACGCGACGATCCATTCCTTAATCTTTCGCGCAGCCGTGAGGTCGTCTGCCAGTGACGGAAAGGCATTGCGCGCCAGTTGCATTGTGATAGTCGAGCCGCCCTGGGCGTCGCCACCGATCGTCTGGAAGATCGAGCTGATCGTTCTGCGAACATCGATCCCCCAGTGATTGAAAAAGCGATGGTCCTCAACGGCAACGAGCGCCTCGATGACTTCCGGCGCCATCTCATCGATCGAGACCCACGTTCGGTTCTTGTCCTGATAGCGACTGATCTCTTCGCCATCTTCGCTGTAGACGATCGAGGCCTCTTCGAACCGCGAGCGCTCGACCTCGACATCACTTGGCAAGCCTCTGATGATCAAGATCCAAATTACGAGCCCCGCAAGAAGCAGCACGCAGGCGGAAAGCAATGCGATCGTGATCGGACGCGTATCACGATCTTGAAGCCGGTCGCGAATCCGGCGCCGTTGTCTGGCCACGTACGACTCCCGGCCCGAGGAGGCACCCAGACGAGGGTCACCGTCAATCGCCATATGATGAAGGCCCCTGAAGAGGCATAAAGACAAAGGAATACGGAGAAGGCATTCCCTTACATACGTATGGCTTCAGGTTGTTTTCGACGGGACAGCGACGCCCGGTGACGATATAGGAATATGGAACGCGCGGGATCGCGAGGGCCTCCGCTTCCGCGAGAGACCGCACCTCTTGACACACGTCGCGGCGCGGACTGACAAGGCGCCGACTGGCGTCAGCTTGCGTCTTCGAGCCCTACAGAGAACAGGTGTTCGAGGTCGTGCCGAGAGAAAACGCGGAAGCCAATCAACGTCTCCGATGCAGTTATGCCGTCGACCTGCCGGATGCGATCCGTGACGATGTCCGCGAGATCGTCGTTCGTCGGCACACGGATGACGACGACCAGGTCATAGCGGCCCGCGACGGAGTGAACCTCCGAGACGCCTTTCATGTCGACGAGCTTCTCCGCAACATCGTTGACGGCCTCACGAGCGGTGTTCAACAGGACGATTGCCGTAACCATTGGTGCCTCTTCTGATGACATGTGGTGGCAGAATATACGGCATCGCGCGTCCGAAGCGGTGTCCGCCACAGTCGTGAACGACGCGTCTCCGGCGCATGCCGTTTGAGCCAATACGATCTACCACATCGTTACCGCGTGACGTTTCTTGCGGCTCATGTGGACAGGAACCTCGAAGGCAGGGATTCCTTCCAACGTCGTAGGCCGTTCACAGGAGGCGAACATGTCCTTGGATCTCGCTCTTCCTCCGTCCACCACCGTCCGACTCTCGCACTTTTCGCCACCGAGTATCCCTGAAGCCGATGGATAGTAGAGGTCAGATCACGCTTACGCTCCTGCACGATCTCGCGCTGCTTTACCTGGGCCTTGCCCACGGTGCTGATGAAGATCTCGATCCGCAGGAGACGATGGAAATCGCCGCCAAGCTGCGGCGGTGGCAGCCCGATAAGGATCCGGCCCTCATCGATCACGTCATCCGGGAAGCCACGCTCACCTACCTCAACGGTGCGAATGATCAGCGCCTGCATGAGGCCGTGCACGTGCTCGGCGGCCAGCTTCGCAAGAATCTGCTCCAGGCGATCCTCGACGACCTCCTCGACATCGCCCGTGCAGACGGCACGATCGTAGCCGGCGAGACCTCCTTCATCAACGACATCGCCGACGCGTGGGAACTGCAGGTTTCGCCCTCCTAAGGTAGATCACTCGAG
>CAZKDQ010000134.1:0-3665 GCA_964551345.1 uncultured Rhodothermales bacterium | reverse complement strand
GGATCCTCCGCAAACACCCGGCACTCGATGGCGTGGCCGTCGATAGACAAGTCGTCCTGCTCATATCCGAGCGGCTCCCCTTCTGCGATCCGTATCTGCTCCGCGACGAGATCGAGGCCGGTGATCTCCTCCGTGACCGGATGCTCAACCTGCAGGCGCGTGTTCATCTCCATAAAGTAAAAGCTGTCGTCGCTGTCGAGCAGGAACTCGACCGTTCCCGCATTCACATATCCGCAAGCGCGGGCAGCATCGATGGCCGCGGCACCCATCGCCGCGCGAAGCTCCGGCGAGACAGCGGCTGATGGCGCTTCCTCCACCACCTTCTGATGCCGACGCTGGATTGAGCATTCGCGTTCGAAGAGGTGAACGATCGATCCATGAGCATCCGCCAGAACCTGAATCTCGATGTGCCGAGGCTCGCGGACGTACTTCTCGATGAAGACACGTCCATCCCCAAAGGCTGACATCGCCTCGCTCTGCGCCTGCTGCATGATCGACGTGAAATCCCCATCTCCCTCGGCGATGCGCATTCCTTTACCGCCGCCACCGGCCGCCGCCTTGATGATGACCGGAAATCCGATCTCCATCGCGATCCGCACTGCCTCATCCGGATCCTCTACTGCACCTGTCGTGCCCGGCAGCAAGGGGACGCCGATCCGCTCCATCATCGTGCGCGCAGCCGTCTTATCGCCCATCGCCTCGATCGCCTCCGGCGGTGGACCGATGAACGTGAGGCCGGAATCGAGGCAAGTTCGCGCAAAGGCGGCGTTCTCCGAGAGAAAGCCATAGCCCGGATGAATGGCGTCAGCGCCGGACTCCAGGGCTACATCGACGATTCGCTCCGCGCGCAGGTAAGACTCCGACGACGGCGCCGGACCGATCGCATACGCCTCATCCGCCATCAACACGTGAGGTGCCGTCCGATCTGCCTCGCTGTAAACCGCCACACATGAGATGCCGAGCTGTCTGCACGTTCGTATGATTCGCACGGCAACCTCGCCGCGGTTGGCGATGAGAATCTTGCGGATCTTTCTGCCTCGGCTCATATCCTGTGGCACGATGTTCGATTAGATGTAGAGGGTATTTTTTCTGCTGGAAAACATCCGCAGAAGGCGATAATGCTGCCAGTTAGGCTGTTGTACTGCTATTTCGTCGTAGAATCTGCGAATCTGATATGCCTGAAGTCAAAGATTATTATAAGATCCTCGGGGTGAAGGAGGATGCGAATGCGGAGGAGATCAAGAAAGCCTATCGCCGCCTCGCACGCGAATATCATCCCGATCGAAACCCTGATAAGCCCGATGCCGAGGATCGGTTTAAGGAAGTTCAGGAAGCTTACGAAGCACTCGGCGATGAACAGAAACGGCGCGACTATGATGCGCGGCGCAAGAATCCGTTTGGGTTTGGAGAGGGATTTGGAACGCGCAGCGGCGGTCAGTACTACCGATCGCCCGATGGCACGTACGTTCGCTTCGAGGGAGATGGGCCGAGTGGATTTGAGGATGCGTTCGGCGGTGCCGGAGGTGGCTTTGGCGATATTTTCAGTCGTTTCTTCGGCGGCGGGGAAGCGGCGCGAGATCCATACGCGGGAAGGCGGCAGCCTCCAACCGGCCGCGATATACGGACGACGTTGCGTCTGACGTTCGACCAGGCGCTGCAGGGTGGAAAGACCGAGGTGACGCTTCCGACCGGCGAGCAGGTGCGGCTGGAGATTCCGAAAGGCGTTGAAAGCGGCTTCAAGATCAGGTTGCGAGGCCGTGGCGAGGCAGGTCCGTCCGGCAAACGCGGAGATCTCTACGTCACCTTTGAGGTCGAGCCGCATCCTGACTTCCGACGCGAGGGCAACGATCTGTACGCGACGGTCGACATCACCGCGTTCGAGGCTATGCTCGGCACTCGCCGCCGCGTGCCGACTGCGCATGGAAAGCAAATCCGCATCGATATCCCCGCCGGATCACAGCCCGGCGAGAAACTCCGCATTCGTGGGCAGGGCGTACAGACGGAGTCGGCGAAAGGCGATTTATTCGTCGAGATCCGGGTCACCGTTCCGAAAGATCTGACGGCAGAGCAGCGCCGTGTAATTGAAGGACTTTCGTCTGAATTCGACCTCGAGGGCTGAGCCGGCAAAGCCCGTCTTAACGATTGTGGTATCTTTGCCGTTGCAGCCTTCCTCCTGACCTCCGTCACATGCGGTTTCAGCGTCTCCTCCTGCTTCTCGCCGGCGGCCTCATTTTATTTTCGATGTGGCCGGAGCTTTTGCGTGCGCAGGAGCGAACGATCGAGGTACCGGCCGCCGCAATGCAGGTCGAGCGAATTGAGCCGGCAGACACTCTCATTGCGCCGCGCAGCATCACGATTGAACGCGGAAGGTTCGATCCTGACGTCTCCGTCGTTCGAGCGCGATATAGGATCGATCCGAATGAGGTAACCGGCGGCGAACCCGAAGCAGCCGCGCGCCGATACCTGACCCTTCGACGAGAGGAGTTCGGGCTCGGAGACGATACCTCCGACCTCACGCGCATTCGCTTGACGGAGACCTCGCACAGCCGGCACCTGACGTTTCAGCAAACGCGCGATGGTATTCCTGTCCTGGGCGGGAATGTCAAAGTGAACCTGGATGCCGACGGCCGCCCCACGATGGTGATCAGCAACTATCGGCCGCATGTGGCGGATGCTGCGCTGCCGCAACAGCGACTCTCTTCCGAGGCGGCGGTCGAAGCCGCTGCGACTCGTGCGGGTGGAAGGATCACGCTTGTCGGAGAGCCTGAGCTCGTCATCTATCCTTCGGATGCACCTCGAATCGCCTGGCACATCATCGCGCGCCCGCCGGATGATTCGGCGGAATGGTCGATCCTGATCGATGCCGCTACTGGAGAGACGATCCGGTGGATGGACCAGAGCACGCACGCACGACCGGCGAAATCCAGCTTCAACGAGACTCACCCATCGAATGGGAAGAGATCCACGGAGGCGAACGTGGAGTCAGCAGCAACCGTGACTGGACGCGGCCTCGTCTTCGACCCCGACCCGCTGACGACGGCAGGCGTTGACTATGGTCCGCCGTACATCGATGCCAATGATGCCGACGTGCCGGAGCTGAATGCGCAGCGGCAGGAAGTCGCGCTGCGCGAAATCACACGCGGCGTTGATGGCCTTTATCGGCTGGAGGGTCCGTATGTGCGCATCGTCTCCGGCAATGAAATCGGCGCATCGTACACACTGCCGCTCGTTTCAGTGGCTGATGGCTTTCGGTTCGGGCGCGGCAACGACTTCTTCGAGGCCGTCAACTCATACTATCACATCCACGAGAGCCAGCTCTATATCCAGGAACAGCTCGATCCTAACCTCGACATCCATCGCTTCCCTATCCGTGTCAACCCGCACGGCATGGGCAACCAGGACAACTCGCGATACCTGCCGGCCAGCAATGCGCTGCAATTCGGAACGGGTGGAATCGACGATGCCGAGGATGCGCACGTCATCCTGCATGAATATGCACATGCGCTTCTACAGGCCTCCGCTCCGGGTCTTCTGGGCACGATAGAGGGGCAGGCTTTGCACGAAGGATGGGCTGACTACTGGGCCGTCTCCTACACGCGCGAGCTGATCGAAAGCG
The DNA here is from genome assembly GCA_964551345.1 of uncultured Rhodothermales bacterium. Classification (GTDB taxonomy): domain Bacteria; phylum Bacteroidota; class Rhodothermia; order Rhodothermales; family CAZKDQ01; genus CAZKDQ01. Next base: position 49 of record CAZKDQ010000134.1, on the reverse strand, counting down.
GGCAGGTGCCGTTTCGTGACTGGCGGAAGGTGTTTACGTGGGACGGTAA
>CAZKDQ010000133.1:6290-7842 GCA_964551345.1 uncultured Rhodothermales bacterium | reverse complement strand
TGGACACACCGGAGAGTCTCAGGTGCCGATTCTCGCGTATGTGGACCGTACCGATTCGCAACAGTCTACCGACTATACGAGTGTTCAAATAGCCTTCTAGTCCGTCCGGGATATCCGACGAACGAGTGTGCAAAGGTCGGTCTCATCAAGGAAGAACCCTTGGAGGCGAGAAGTCTGATCCCCAGTCTTGAGGAGCATGTCACCACTCCCGATAAGGTGTTCAGCCCCTCCCTCATCAAGGATCGTCCGGCTGTCCACACCAGAGCCGAGACGGAAGCTGACGCGGCCGGGAAGGTTCGCCTTTATGGTGCCGTTGATGATGTCAGCCGTGGGCCGCTGGGTAGCAATGACGAGGTGGATTCCGACGCTCCGAGCGCGCTGAGCGAGCCGTCGCAGGGCGAGGTCGAACGCATCTCGTTGCTCCTTCGAATCCATAATGTCGGCCAGGTCCGCGAACTCGTCAATGACGACGACCATGAGGGGGATGGGGGCGTCCGGGTGGTCGTCGTTGTAGGAGCGGATGTTGAGACACATCTCCTCTTCAAGCACGTCCGTACGCCGCTCCATCTCGCCATGGATCAGGTCCGTCAATGCTGCTACTGCCTCTGCGGGGTCGGTAATAAACCCTTCCGCCGTTCGACCGCGCCGGAGGCGTCTTCGAGCGCTAGCTCAACGAGAAGGAGGTCGATCTTAATCTCAGCATCGGAGTCTCCGTTGAGGGTCTGGACCTAAGTGGGGTTAGGTTGGCGCGGGCGGCTGGTACCACGTCATCGTTTGTAGGTATGATCGGATGACATTGAATAGCGCTGTCATGCCCTGCTGATCAGTGCGGTAGTAAGAATTGGCGCTTTGGCACTTTTCCTCCATATTTTGATGTTCGTCCGAGGAAGAACCGCCACCACTCTCAAGCCCCCGTGCAGGGTTACCTCCACATTCGATCCGCGCTCAAGACGTCGCCCACCGTGCGGCTGTTACGGAGCCCGCACGCAGCGATGACGCTGTCGTTCCTGAAGGAGGCCTTCAAGAAGCGACACTTGTTGACAGTTCCGCGAACGGAACTGCTTGAATTATTGAACCGGCACCTCGACGACATTCGCGCAGCTGAGCCGGACCAATATCCGCAAAGCGCAGATACCTACCTGAATGCGTGGTGCGAGGATGACCATTGCCTTCGCATGTTCTACGAAACGGGCAGCGACGATCCGGTGGTCGAGCTCACGCCGGACGCAGAGCGGGCGCTGCAATGGATCGACGATCTGGGCCGGCGCGAGTTTGTGGGTACCGAATCGCGCTTCCAGCGGATTTTCTCGTTGCTCGAAGAGCTCGTGACGCGAAGTGAGGAGGATCCCGAGGAGCGCATCCGTCAACTCGAGGTGCAGATCGAGGAGATCCGGCGGGAGGTCGAACGCATCCGCATCACCGGGCACGTCGAGACGCTGACCGAGACGCAGGTACGCGAGCGCTTCCTCGAAGCCGTCGACCTGTCGCGCACCCTTCTGGCGGACTTCCGGGAGGTCGAGCAGAACTTCAAGCAGATCACGCGCGAGGTCCA
>CAZKDQ010000133.1:4817-6190 GCA_964551345.1 uncultured Rhodothermales bacterium | reverse complement strand
GAGAACCGGCGCGTCCTCGAAGTCATCGCCGAGATCAAGCAGATGGCACTTCAAATGGCGGATGATCCTCCATCCGAATCGGATTTTATGGTGATGGAGGATCGTCCTCACATCGAGGCGCCGATGGAACGCCCGCTCTGGAGTCCATCCATCGAGACCGCTTTCGACGAGACGGCGTTCGTGGCCGCCGAGGCCGATGAGGAACTGGATTTGTCGGATCTCTTCAGTCCGTTCGCCATCGATCCGCGCGAGCTTTCGGACCGCGTGGATCGCCTCCTCGAGCAGCGGCCCCAGGTCTCGCTTCGTGAAATCGTCGATCTGCATCCCATCGACCGCGGGCTGGGCGAGGTGGTGGCGTATTTCAGCCTTGCGAGCGCGCGCGCTTCGGCACTCATCGATCCGAACGAGCGCGAGCGGATTCTCGTGGCGACCGCCGGCGACGGCATCGCACCGCCGCGCCATGTGTCGGTGCCGCGCTTGATCTTTCGGAGGGAATGATGTCCGCCCCGATCCATCCCTATACGCCAGCCATCATCAAGCTCCTTCAGGGCATTGTTGATGCCGACGACCGTCACTGGGAGCTCCTCCTTTCACATCAGTCGCAGGTGACGGACCACTTCGCAAGGCTCGGGATCGAGCTCGTCGTCGACGAATCGGAGGGCTATGCCTTCCTGCGCCAGGGCGCTGACGAGGACGACGATCCGGCGGCCGACCTCCCGCGCCTCTTCCGCCGCGTAAAGCTGACCTACGACCAGACGCTGCTCTGCGTCCTCCTCCGCGAACGGCTGGCGCAGTTCGACGCGCAGAGCATGGATTCGTCGCGCCTCGTCATCACCCACGACGAGCTATTCGAGATGACGCGGGCGTTCTTCCGCCAGCGGGCCAACGAGGTGCGGATGCTGCGCAACTTCGACTCGGTCGTGAGCCGGGTGATCGCGCTCGGCTTCCTCAAAAAGCTCGACGCGCCCGGCGAGGCCCGCTACGAGGTCCGGCGCATCATCAAGGCCCGCGTCTCGGCCGACATCCTCACCGACCTCAAGCAAACCCTGAGTGACCGTGCAGCTACCGACGCTTGAGTTCGAGCAGGACAACAGCCGCGCCGGCTACCGGCTGCACCGGCTGGAGGTCCTCAACTGGGGGACGTTCGACGGGCAGATCTGGACGATGGAGCCCGGCGGCAACACCTCGCTCCTGACGGGCGCCAACGGCTCGGGCAAATCGACGCTCGTCGACGCGCTGCTGACGCTGCTCGTGCCGACGGTCAAGCGGAATTACAACCTCGCCTCCGGCTCCGGCAGCAAGCGCGAGCGCTCCGAGAAGACCTATATGCTGGGTGCCTTCGGCAACGTAAAGCAGGACGGCGACCACCGCGC
>CAZKDQ010000133.1:0-4717 GCA_964551345.1 uncultured Rhodothermales bacterium | reverse complement strand
GCGGCCCGGCTGGCGGAGGAAGCGCTTGATGACGTCCGTCTCGAGGAACGGCAACTCCGTGAACAGGCGGCCGAACTGGATGCCGAGCTTGAATCGCTGAGAAAACGCCGCAGTCAGATCCCCGAACGAAATCTCAAACTGCGCGCACGTCTGTTGGAGGATGTCGAGATCGAAGAATCCGAGATACCGTTCGTCGGCGAGGTGCTGAAGGTGCGCGACGACGAGCGGCGCTGGGAAGGCGCCCTCGAACGGCTCCTGCACGGGTTTGCGCTCGGCCTGCTGGTACCGGAGAGGCATTACGCACGCGTCAGCCGCTACATCCATCGAACCGACCTGCGCGGGCGCATCGTCTACCACCGCGTGCAGGAAGAGCAGTCGTATCGCGTCACGACCGACCTCGAACCCGACTCGGCCGTGCGCAAGCTGGAGATCAAGCCCGGCTCCACATTCAAGCCGTGGATCGAACAAGAGCTCATCCGCCAGTACGACCTCGTCTGCTGCGACGACCTCGAGCGGTTCCAGCGAGAGCGCTACGCCATCACCGAAACCGGCCTCATCCGCACCGGCAAATCGCGCCACGAAAAGGACGACCGCCACCGTCTGAACGACCGCACGCGCTACGTCCTCGGCTGGAGCAACCGCGAGAAGATTGCCGCCATCACCGCCGAGCGGAATCGGCTGGGGGAGGAGCTCGAAGACATCGGCCGCAGGATCAGCGAGACGCGCAGCCGAAAATCACAGATCGAGGCCGATCTGCGGCGCCTCGACGACGCGCTGCGCATCGAGCACTTCTCGGAGATCAACTGGAAGGAGCCGACGCTCGCCATCCAGGCCCTCAACAACGAGCGCCGCCGGCTCGAGGAAAGCTCAGACGCGCTCAACGACCTCCGGCGGCAACTCGACGAAGTGAAGCGCGAAATCGCTGCCGCCGAGAAGGATGGGGAGGCGCTCGTCAGCCGGATCAGCAACCTCGAACGCGATCTGAAGGAGGTGGAGGAAGGATTGCGCGGCTGCGATTCCCTCCTCAATATGTTTGATGAGGATGATATCGAACGCTTTTCGGATGACGTGAAGAAGCGCCTCGGCAAGCGCGTGCCGGTGCTTGAAACGGTCGACGCGCTGCGAAACGATGTCGCAGAGGAGGTCCAGTCGGCGCTCGATGCACGCAAGGAGCAGCGCGCCCGCCTCGAGCAGAGCATCGTGAAGCGGATGCATCAGTACCTCACCGACAATCCCGACGTGACCGATGCCGACGCCTCGGTCGATGCCATCCCCGAGTTCCAGCGCATGCACGCGCGCATCGCGAAGGACGACCTCCCGCGCTACGAGAAACGCTTCAAGGAGCTGCTCGATGAAAAGGTGGTCACCGACATCGCGTTCTTCAGCAGCCGGCTCGAGGCGCAGGTCAAGGACATCAACGAAAAGATCGACCGGCTGAACGACTCGCTGCATGCCATCGATTACACGCCGTCGACCTACATCCGCCTCAACACGCAGGCGGTCGGCGACCGGGAGATCCGCGATTTCAAGGGGATGCTGCGCGACTGCGTCTCGGGCGTGATCGGCACCGACGAGGCCGCCAACGAGGTCCGGTTCCAGAAGATCAAGGCCCTCATCGAGCGCTTCGACGAGGAGCCCCGCTGGCGCGACAAGGTGGCCGACGTACGCAACTGGCTCGACTTCTCGGCCAGCGAGCGCTACCGCGAAGACGACACCGAGAAGAGCTACTACTCGGACTCATCCGGCCGATCGGGCGGGCAGAAGGCCAAGCTCGCCTACACGATCCTCGCCTCGGCCATCGCCTTCCAGTTCGGGCTGGACTTCGGCGAGGCGCGCAGCAAGTCCTTCCGGTTCGTGGTGATCGACGAAGCCTTCAGCCGCTCCGACGAGACGAACGCCCGCTACGCAATGGAGCTCTTCGAGAAGCTCGACCTGCAACTGCTCGTCGTCTCACCGCTCGACAAGACGCACGTCGTCGAGCCGTTCATCCGAGCCTGCCATTTCGTGACGAATACTCAGGAAGAGAACTGCTCAAAGATGTTCAACCTAACGATCGAGGAATACCACGAACGGAAGAAGGCGTATCGGCACCGGCCGGTCGAGATCGTGCAAGGTTGAACGAGCGATGCGCATCTCATGGCCCTTCTTTTTTGCTTCGATCCTTCATTTCTTGAACAAGTTAGCATGTGATCCTGTTCGGACAAGCACCAGTTCCTCGTCGTATATCTGATATAGCAGTAACCAATCCGGTTCTATATGACAGTCACGCGTGCCCGACCAATTCCCGACGAGCGCATGATCGTTATGTCGTGGTTCGAGTGGCATTCCTTCTACTAGAAGCGTGATCACGCGTTTGAACTCTGAGAAGTCCTTCCCTCGCTTCCGGGCGAGCTTCACGTCTTCTTGAACTGAGTCGTTCGCCGAATCGTCCGCATCAGATCTCGAGATCATCGACCAGGGCGTCCTCTGTTTCGAAACGAGGTAGGCTTTCGCGGTCCTCCGCTTCGTCCAGAGCGTGCTGCGTTGCCCAATTCGGGATCTCCACGGGGAACGGCAATCCGCGCTGCAACTCGACCTGCCTGTAGAACAGGGTGATGGCCTGTGATGCCGACAGACCGAGCACCTCGAATATCCGTTCCGCCTTCTCCTTTGTCTCCGGATCGATCCTCGCTGAAACGGTACTTGTCTTGCCCATCACCCCATTACCATTTGTGTGACGCCCGTCATACAACCAGTCGCGGTCCGGGTTTCTTCTGCGCGTTGCACGCTTCTAGCCACTGAATACAGACCACTGCCCCTTGCTCATCTCCCCCTCCGACATCCGCACGAAGGCCGAGCGGCTGTACCCCCGATTCCTGAAATCAGTGGCGGAGGGCGAGCCATTCTTTCCGTGCGACATTCCGTTCAGGAAGGTGAAGGCGAACGACGCCTTCGACAGAGTGCGGAAGGACGTGGAGGCCCTGCTGGCGGGCTCGCGCCAGCAGGGTAAGAGCGGGTATACCGTAGAGATGGAAGCGATCAACACGCGTCGCTATGGCATTCAGCACCATCCGAAGCGCATCGCCTTCGAGTGCGAGGACGACTTCCTCGGCTACCTCGGCAAGCACATAGAGGTCAGGCAGCTTAGATCAGACCTCGATCTCATTGATACGGAGCTTTCCGCGCTTAGCGACTGGGCGCGGCTCAACGTCCTGCGCGTCGTCGAGCACGGCGGCCGCTGGCGCGACCTGCTGGCGGTCTGTCGGTACTTCGTTGACTATCCGCGGCCCGGACTCTATATCCGCCAGCTCCCGATCCCCGTCCACACCAAGTTCATCGAGGAGAACCAGGGAACGCTCCGCCGGCTGCTCGATGAGATCCTCCCCGAAAGCGCTGTCGATACCTCTATGTCACGCTTCGAGGAGCGTTATGGTCTGCGCTACGACGAGCCGCTGATCCGACTCCGGCTGCTCGACCTGGCGGTCTCGACTGAACTCGGCCTGCCGCTGACGGACCTCAGCATCCCCGTCGGTGAAATCTTGCGGCTGGCGCTCGAGGGCTCGACGGTGGTTGTGACGGAGAACAAGATGAACTTCCTCACCCTTCCGTCCATCGAGAACGGCGTCGGAATTCTGGGGATGGGGAAGGCGGTCGGCCTCCTCCGGCACGCCCGGTGGCTCCGTTCCTGCCGGATTCTCTACTGGGGCGACATCGATGCGCAGGGGTTCGAGATTCTCTCCCACTTCCGCGCGACATTTCCGCACGTCGAGTCGCTGATGATGGACGAGGTCACCCTGCAGGCGCACGCCGAATCCGTCGCACAGGGCACGCTCTCTTCGACGGATAATCTCCCTCATCTTTCACTCCAGGAGACGCGGCTTTTTAGGCACGTTGCAGGGCGGACGCTTAGGCTCGAGCAGGAGAAGATCCTCCAGGCGTTCGCGGAGCGGATGATTCAACGGGCGCTGGGATCCGGCGGTCATGCCCCGTAGAGACGTTGCATTCCACGCCTCTACATCACCGGCACGAAAAGCTCGGTGTGCAATTCGTCGTCCGGGACGGCGCCGGGCTGGTTGCGGTAGATCTCGTAGCACGTGCTGTGGCGCACATTGTGCTTGCGTCGGAGATGGCGCGCAGAAGCTCTTCCCACGTCTGCGCCAGCCGGTCGTATGAGCCCGTGTGCACCGTCGTGGTAGACGCCGAGGACTGCGACGCTCGGCTGGCGGGAGACTCCCGACGCACCGGAATGGCGCCCATCCGCTCGAAGGCTTCAAGTAGCTGGTGATACGGTCCGACGTGAGGGACGCCACCAACGCGGAGCCCGGGGCGGTCTACAATTTCCATGTTCATGATGACGTTGGTTTGAAGGCATCCTTCACCCATGGTCGATCATTGGTCCTCGCTTCCGACAGGCTGATCTCCATTCATCCGAGGAGATCGACCGGATTTTCCTCACCCCGGACGAGGACATCGCCCGCATGTTCTACGGTGGGGACTATGATGCGGTGCGTCAGAAGCGGTAGGTGACTCGAAGGTAAAAGCCTACGTCATCCGCTTGTGATCCGCGCCTACAAGCTACTCAAAGTCATGCCGCTGCCCTGCCTCGAAGTGTACTACCACCGCTAGCGACTCTCGATCATTTCGGCGAGCGTTACAGCAAACTGCTTGGCGAGCCTGTCGGAGCGGCCGTCGGTCGCATCTCCGAGCCGCTATCCCAGAAGTAAGTGCTGACGCATCC
>CAZKDQ010000132.1:5873-7858 GCA_964551345.1 uncultured Rhodothermales bacterium | reverse complement strand
TCCTTTGTCTCACACTTCTGATAATCCGGCAGAGGCAGGCCGGCCTTTCGAAGCGCATCCTTCTGGCGGCCTTTGTGACGGATCGTCAGTAGCGTCGCGGGTGATGGCCAGAGACCAAGACCTTCGACCTCCAGCTTCTGAATCTGCTCAAGCGGCGCCCATTCGCTCTCGACGGTGACGGCATCGCAGCCATCCACGAAGTTGCTGAGCACGACCGGGTCATCCCACTTCCCGATAAAATTCTCACCGAGCCCTTCCATCGGACCGGACGGGCCGGGGGAGAGGAAGCGGACGCGAATGCCCATCGGGATCGCGGCGATCGCCATCATCCGGCCGAGCTGGCCGGCACCGAGGATTCCGAGAAGTGGGGGAAGCACGTGTAAGGGAAGTTAGACGTGAGTAGGGATCAGGCTTCCGGTTCGTTGTTCTGCGCGAGAAGGCGGTCGAGTTGGATCTCGTCTTCCACGAGTACGTCGCGCGCCTTCGAGCCCTGGAACGGGCCGACGATTCCGGCTTCCTCCAGCTGGTCGACGATGCGGGCGGCACGCGTATATCCAACCGAAAGCTTGCGCTGCAACAGCGATACCGATCCTTGCTGGCTGCGGACGATGATCCGGGCGGCTTCTTCGAAGAAATCGTCGGCGTCTTCGACACCCATCAGCTCATCGACATCCCCGTCCTCCGTTTCCATCGGTGGCAGCTTATACGGGCCACGCCCTTTCTGCCCCGCGATCCACGAGGTGATGCGTTCCAGTTCATCATCCGATACGAACGGGCCCTGGAGTCGCACCATTCGGCTTCCGAGCATGAAGAGCATGTCGCCATTCCCGACCAATCCTTCAGCCCCATTCTGGTCGAGAATCGTACGCGAGTCGATTTTCGATGCGACTTGATAGGCGATACGAGCCGGGAAGTTAGCCTTGATGAGACCGGTGATCACGTCGACCGATGGGCGCTGCGTAGCGAGCACGAGATGAATTCCGACTGCACGAGCCATCTGCGCGAGCCGAGCAATGGGCCCTTCGATGTCCTTCCCGGCGGTCATCATCAGGTCGGCGAGCTCATCGACGATCACGACGATGTAGGGAAGGTGCCGGTGCTCCTCATCGTGGCTGAGCTTGCCTTCCGCGAGCTTCTTGTTGTAATCCTTGATGCTCCGAACACTTGCCGCTGCAAGGAGATCGTAGCGATGCTCCATCTCTTTCTCGCACGACTTCAAGACGCCCAGCGCCTGGCTGAAATCGGTGATGATCGGATCCGGCGCCTCTTCCGGCATCGCCACGAAGTGCTCAAAGATCTGCGCGTACTGCTGCAGCTCAATCTTCTTCGGGTCGATCATCACGAACTTGAGGTTCGCGGGATGACATGAATACAGCAGACCGGCGATGATCGTATTTAGACCGACGGATTTACCCGCTCCCGTCGCGCCGGCAATCAAAAGGTGAGGGAGCTTGGTCAGATCCTGAAGGAAGACCTCGCCTTCGATGCTCTTGCCCAACGGCACGGGCAGTTCCATCTTCGCATCCCGAAAACGCGCAGTTCCGATGACGTCGCACAAACGCACGAGCTCGCGGTGACGGTTGGGGATTTCCACACCGACAGCCGATTTCCCCGGGATCGGCGCTATCATGCGGATTCCTCGCGCTGCGAGGGCCATTGCGAGGTCGTCTTCGAGCGCGGTGATGCGACTAATCTTGACACCGGGTGCCGGCGTTAGCTCGTACATCGTGACCGTCGGCCCGACGATCACGTTGATGCCCGTAACCTCGATGTTATACGTCTGCAGCTTCTCGAGAAGCAGCTGCTTGTTGTCCTCGATCTCCTCGTAATCGATCTTCGGATCCGAATCTTCCGCTTCATCGAGCAGGTCGATCGACGGGAAGTCATAGGCTAGTTCGAGCTCCTCGTCCGGTACGTCAGTATCCCGTTCAACGGGGTCGGCACGTTCTTCGGAGACGCGCTCGCGTACGGTTATCGCAGGCCCG
>CAZKDQ010000132.1:4190-5773 GCA_964551345.1 uncultured Rhodothermales bacterium | reverse complement strand
CCAACCTGACCGCTAAACGTCTCGAGGCCCGACGTGGTCGAACCGACGGCGAACCATCCGAAAAGCGTCGCGAGGACAAACGCCGACAACACGGAGAGAACGGTGACGAGCGGCAGATGGCCCGGCTCACGATGCCGGAAGACGACATATCCCCAAGCGAACACGAGCCCGGGTATGAGCAGCGCCACGTAGCCGAGGAAGCCCGGAACGAGAACCGATGCGATTGCCGCACCTACGATCCCAAGCGCATTTGCGGCACGGTCCGCGGTTGGGTCGAGTGCGATGCCGACGGTCGCGCCTTCCGTGACCGCGGCATCGTCGGGGGAGTAGGTGACGATGGCGAGCGTCAACAGCAGCGCCAGGACCATCATGATGAGGCCCAGGACCTCGCGCTTTCTCTCAGCGGAAACGAACGCGGGCCGTTTAGTGGATTTCGAACGGCGGCGCTTCTTGACGGGTGACGTAGCCATAGTGCGAAAATAAGGCGGCAGAGCGCCTTCGCCAAACGAACTACTGCTCAGACGGGCTGCCGCACATGCTCCTTCAGCACGAGACGGCTGTCATCGTAGTAGGGAAGCACCGGCACGGCGTCGAGCCGGAAGCTGTATGCGACATCATCGGCGAATCCCTGCTGTGACAGCCAGCGTGCGTGGTTGCAGCGGTGAAGTGCGCCTGCGAGATCGTTTCGGTCCGTCGCATACTGTGTAAACGCGATGTGCGCAGTGTCGGATGCCGACTCAGGCTCAACGCCGTCCCACAGCTCATAAAGGAAAAGCCCCGCGCACAGCGTATCCTCAAGTGAGACGCGATTTCGCCAGCCGGCGCAGATGATGGTCGTGTCGAGAGCCATCTCACGAACGAATTCCACAACCCGCTTCGCATTCAGGAAGCAGCCGACGACGAGGTGCTCCGCGGCGCGTGCATGCGACAGGGCAACCGTACCGTTCGTCGTGTTAAGGATCACAGTCTGATCCTTTACCTGCTGCTGCGTGTATTCCAGCGGTGAGTTGCCGAGGTGGTAGCCTTCGATCCGCTGTCCGTCCCGCTCGCCGCCCAGCAAGTAGCTGCGCTGATCGAGGTTCGAAGCGATCTTACCGGCCTCTGCCATGTCAAGCACGGGTACGACCGACCTTGCGCCGTTGTTGAGGGCCGTAACGATTGTCGAGCATGCCCTCAGCACATCGATGACGATGACCGTACGCCCCTTTACATCCTCCTCATCCAGATTCCAGCCGGTAAGGAATACTTCGATTTTCATTCGTCAGAACCAGTCACACGACACAAATCCGTCAATTGGCCGCCCCACAAATCGGGACAGCCACACAAGTTAAAGCACGACCGCTCCCGCCCCAAACCGATCGGCCCTATTTCTTATGAAATGGCGGGCGCCGGACCGTCGCTTGAAGTGCGCGTCCACGGTTTATGATACGGATGGATGAGCCGTCACTGGTGAAAGAGGGATCGTTGCCGACGTAACCGAGCCCAATGCCCTGTTTCAGGACGGGAGACTGCGTACCGCTTGTGACCGTGCCGATCTCATTCTCATTTTCATCGGCGATCGTGAGCCCGGTTCGTGGAATGCC
>CAZKDQ010000132.1:0-4090 GCA_964551345.1 uncultured Rhodothermales bacterium | reverse complement strand
AAGTCATCTGACTGGACGAAGTGGTAGGGCTTGATCTCCGAGACATCAACACCTGAAGCGTCCGACACGATCTCTTGCGCCGCCGGCCCCTGGATGGCGATCAGCGCGAGGTCTTCTGTGCTGTCGATGATGTCGGCGCCGCTCATCGCATGCTCCCGCATCCAGTCCAGATCCTTGTCCGTGTTGGCGGCATTGATCACGAGCATGTAATCCTCGGCACCAAAGCGATAAACGAGGAGGTCATCGACGATGCCTCCGTCGGGCCTGCACATGACGGTGTAGAGCGCCCGGCCGTCATAGAGTGTTGATGCATCATTGGTGACGAGCTTCTGGACGTACTCCAGTGCGCGTGGCCCACGTACCAACACCTCACCCATGTGGCTAACATCAAAGAGACCGGCGCGCTCGCGGACGGCCATGTGCTCGTCGATGATGCCGCTGTACTGAACCGGCATGTCGAAACCCGCAAAAGGTGACATGCGCGCACCGAGTTGGAGGTGGACGTCATGCAGCGGCGTGTGCTTGAGTGACTCTTTCATGTGATGGGTCGAAATCTCAGTGGAAATGATTCTGCAGACGATTATGGATTGCGGATAGTGTAGCCGGCATCTCGAAGCACGTCGCACGCGTCACGCATCTCCGCATCCGTGGCGAATCCAAAGCGGAAGGTACCTCCGATGCCTTCGCGAATCTTGAGTAGCTCAACGTCCTTGATGCTGATGTCGTGTGTCGCCAGGATCTGGGTTACTTCGGCAAGCCAACCGGCTCGGTCTTCCGCATGCACGATGACGTTGAAGAGCGGGTGGAGGAAGCCGCGCACGTCTCTTGGGATGTCGTTCCGACGCCGCGAGGCTCTCTCGAAATATTCCTCCAGAGCGTCGTAATCTTCTTCGATGAGCCGATTGCGAATGCGTTGAATGATGGAGGAAATGGTCGAGAGCGAGTCCAGCACGTTGCCGTGATTCGCTGCGAAGATGCTTTCCCAGATGTCGAACGGCGATTCCGCGATACGTGTCATGTCGCGAAATCCGCCGGCGGCGAGCGTGCGAACGGCTTCCTCATCCGAACCGGTATCGTAAGCCGCCTCGATCAGCGCAACCGAAAGGATCTGCGGGAGATGGGAAACGGCCGCTGCCACACGATCGTGGCGGGCGGCATCCATCACCAGAAGCCTCGCACCGATCTGGGAGAGCAACTCAGTGACGGGTGCGAACGCCTCCGGAAGTTCGCCGTCCGGCGGACACAAAACGTACACCGCGTTTTCGAACAGGAGCGGATCGGCATACTTGAGACCGCCGGCTGCAGCTCCCGCCATAGGATGACCACCGACGAACGTCATTCCTTCAGGTCCGACGTCGCGCATCCGCTCCAGCACCGGTCGCTTCACCGAACCAACGTCCGTCACGATTGCAAGGCTCGGGCAATGCGCCACGACAATGTCCAGAAGTGAGAGGATCGATGGGAGGGGCGTCGCGAGCACGATCAGGTCCGCCGACTGCACGGCCGACTCTGGCGTGGCTGCAAGCTCATCGATCGCTCCGAGTGCAGAGGCTTCTTCGAGACGCTCCGGCCGATCATAGCCCGTGATAACAATCTCCGGTCGGACGCGCTTAATCGCCAGCCCGAGCGAGCCACCGATCAGTCCCGTCCCCAGTATCGCAATTCGTTCGATCATCCTTGTAAAGCTCTGTAACGATGCCGATAGTGACGCGGTATGTCGCCGCGCCTGTGATGGCGGTCGCTATCTTCGTGCCTTCCCTCCATGTAGATTCCAGCCCCTAAATGCTCCTTCCGATTGGCGACGAGAACCTGAAGAGCGTTCGGCCGGCGTACATCACGTACCTCCTGATCGCCGCGAACCTGATCGTCTTCTTTCTGCTTCAGGGCGCCGGTACGATCGAGGAGTTTACGTATGGATGGAGCGTCGTTCCACTCGAGATCGTCTCGGGTCGAGACCTCGTTGGGACGCAGACGCTGAACGTCGAGGGTGAAACGGTTGAGATTCCACACCATACCGGGCCAACGCCGATTTACCTGACCATCATCACGGCCATGTTCATGCATGGTGGGCTGATGCACCTCTTCGGCAACATGCTCTACCTGTGGATCTTCGGCGACAACATCGAACATCGCTTCGGCGCAATCCCGTTCCTCACGTTCTACCTGGGCACCGGCATCGCTGCGACGTTCGCGCAGATCGCGCTTGATCCCGGCGGTATCATTCCAAGCCTTGGTGCCTCGGGTGCAATTTCGGGCGTACTCGGCGCTTATCTCGTGCTCTTCCCGAGGAACAGGGTCTACGCGCTCTTCTTCTACTTCATCGTGTCGATACCGGCCGTCGTTGCGATCGGGCTCTGGATCGTGTTCCAGTTCATCAACGGCCTTGGTGCCGTCGTGGCTGCCCAGCAGACGGGCGGAATTGCCTACGGCGCACACATCGGAGGATTCTTCGCGGGGATGATCCTTGCAGCGATCATGCGCAGGATCATCAAGAAGGAGCCGTCGAATGTTTACTCGGAAGTCGGCAGCCGCCACCGATAGCATCACTCGGCCCGATAGATCGCGTAGACGAAGTCGCTGCCGATGTCGCAGGATGCGAGCGCCGCGTCTTCTACTTCGAAGCAGTGCCGAATCAAGGCATCAGTCTCAATCGATCCATCGAGAAAGTTGTGCGCGATGTCATCGAAGATGAGCTGTAGAATCGTTCCGCCGTACGGTTTGAGTTCGACGAGTTCGAACGTGCTCCCCAGAACGTCGAGGATCGCATCCGACTCAGCCGCTTCTGATGGATCCGCAAGCCGCATCAAGAGCCGGCCCGGCCGGTGGAAGCTCCGCTTGATGGATCGGGTCTTCCAACGTTTCCGATAGCGGGGAGGAAGATCGCGGAGGAGTTGATTAACGATTCGTAGCTGGGCATCCGTCCATTGAAATCGTGATGGCCCCACGAAGTCATTAAGGACAAGCAGGCCATCGGGTTTCAGAGCCCATCGCAGTCGCGCAATGAGGTCCGGCAAACCGCTCATATGATGGAGCGCACTTTCGGCGATGATGACGTCATAGCTCTGGACACCGAAGTTATACGAGCGCGCATCCGCGACCTTGAAAATAAGAACGTCATCGAGCCCCGCCGCGACTGCCGCTTTGCGAGCACTCGTAATGCGAGGGGACGAGATGTCGAGGCCCTCGATGCTCGCAAACGCACCCGTCGCCGCCCATCGAAGTTCATTACCTCCCGAGCCACATGCCAGCGAGAGGCCGACCAGGCCGCTTCGTCCCGTAAGGTGCCGATCGATGGTGTGGCGCCGGAGATCTACGTCGGGATCACCTGAGATCAACTCGTTCCAGCGCCTCCTGACTTGCGGAATGCGGCCCCAGTGACGCGGCGGAGAATCTGCATGACGCCATGCGCTCTCGACGCGGGCCTGCGCCGATGGCTTAACGATCGAACTGATTCGGTCCCATCCGTCCCGGCGGATCTTGCCGATTACACGGCCGACGTCGTGCCGGTTGATCAGATTGTTGAACACGGATTGCCGACTACGAGGGACGGGAAGCGGAACCTGCAAGAAAAAATAATCCCCTCGACCGAATCGATCGAGGGGATTGTACTATCACGCGATAGAGCTTACTCCTTGGCGCCTTCTTCAGCGGCCTCGGATGGAGACGTCTCGCCCTGTCCATCAGCCGCTTCGGGTGGTGTGGAATCGTCGGACTCCTTCGGGTTCTCCTCCTGAGCGTCCTCCGACTTCGCCTTCTTGGGCTTGGTCGCCTTGAACGACAGCTCGTTTGCCTTCTTCTTGGCGTCATGGCTGATGACGATGGTGTCGCCATCACCCAGATCACGCGCAAGAATCGCTTCTGCCATCGGGTCCTCAATGTACTTCTGTATGGCGCGGCGTAGTGGCCGGGCACCGAACTTGGCATCGAAGCCTTTGTCGGCGAGGAACTCCTTCGCCGGATCGGTGAGGTTGACCTCAATCCCCATGCCCTTGGCGCGCTCCAGAAGCTCGCCTGCCATGATGTCGATGATCTCGAAGATGTGATGCTTCTCCAGCGGGTGGAATACGATCACATCATCGATGCGGTTGAG
>CAZKDQ010000131.1:3416-7899 GCA_964551345.1 uncultured Rhodothermales bacterium | reverse complement strand
CGCGACGATGGCGATATTGCGGATGTGCTCGGGGGTCATAGCCGTTGGGTATTCTGAAGATAGCCCTTGCTAAATCGCAGCCCGCGCCGGTGTTTCGGGTTCGCTGTTTCTTGGTGATGGATCGCCGCCGTATGCAGGCACTTACGACAGGATCTCTCGCAGCACGACCGCCTGGTTATGCTCCTCATCTTTCGCACCGTAGACGAGGGTCGTAGTGCCGCTTTCCGCGATCTTGCGCAACTCGTCGAGAGCAGAATTATCCTGCAGCTCTTCGCGATAGCGCCGGCGGAATTCCTCCCACCGCTCGGCGTCGTGCCCGAACCATTTACGCAGTTCCGTACTCGGCGCGACCTCCTTCAGCCAGTGGTCGACCGCGGCGTCATCCTTCGAGATGCCGCGCGGCCATATCCGATCAACCAGTACGCGCGTTCCGTCCGCCTTCGACGGCTTCTCGTATGCTCTCTTGAGTCTGATCTCCGGCATCCCATCCACCCATCATTATCGTCAGGCCTCCCGCAGCGCCATCCGGATCATCTCCTCTGCGGAAGTCATGCCCGCGTTATTCTTGATCGCTTTGCGCAGCGCCTTTTCGGCGGCGGCGCGGCCGAAGCCGAGCGATACGAGGGCCGCAAGCGCATCCGATCGCGCTTCCGCCAGATCCTCGCCTCCAGTAATCGGCACCGCCGGACCAATGTCATCGAGCGCTGCCATTCGATCCTTCAACTCAACAATCATCCTCTCGGCGGTCTTGCGACCGACGCCCGGGATTCTCGTCAGCATGGCTGTCTCGCCCGCCATCACATTCTCACGCAGCTCGGCCGGAGACATCGCCGAGAGCGCCGCCAGCGCAAGCTTCGGCCCGACGCCGGAGACGGATAGCATCGTCTCGAAGACGCGCCGTTCGGCATGCGTCGCAAAGCCGAAGAGCTGCATCGCGTCCTCGCGCACGTGCAGCAGCGTGAAGAGATGCGCGTTCTGGCCGGTTGCCGGCAGCTTCTCGAATGATGATGCAGGGATGTTGATGAGGTAACCCACACCGTTGACATCAAGGACTGCCGCGGTGGGGCGTTTTTCTGCGAGCTTTCCGCTCAGGAAGGTGATCATGAAGGATATGAATTAGAGGATCTCCGGCGTCGCTTTCGCGGCGTGATCCCGCTGTCGGCGCATCACGAGTGGCATCCGGCGGCCCGACCCGAACGCTTTGTCCGTCACGCGCAGTCCCGGCGCCAGTTGCCAGCGTTTGAACTCACTGTTGTCCACCATCCGTACGACCTTTGCGATCAACGAACGGTCGAAGCCCGTGCGCCGCTCGATTTCATCCACCTCCACGGCCTCCTCGATATACAGCTTGAGTATGCGGTCGAGCGTCTCGTAAACCGGAAGCGAGTCCGAGTCTTTCTGCCCGGGCCGCAGTTCTGCTGAGGGCGGTTTCGTGATGGTTGAATGAGGGATGACGTCTCGCCCCGCACGCTCGTTGATGTAGTCCGCGAGGGCGTAGACCTGGGTCTTGTAGACATCGCTGAGGACGGCCAGTCCGCCGTTCGTATCACCATAGAGCGTGACGTACCCAACGCCGACCTCACTCTTGTTGCCGGTAGAGAGAAGGAGATAGCCGAACTTGTTTGACAGCGCCATCAGCGTGAGCCCGCGGATGCGCGACTGGATGTTCTCCTCGGCCACACCATGCGCCGTGTCTTTGAAGCTGTCGGCGAGGATTTCGTTGATCGCCCTCACCGGTTCGGCAATCGCGATTCGGTCAAACTCGATGCTGAGGTTTTCCGCGAGGATCCGAGAATCGTCAACCGAACCTGCGGTCGAAAATTTGGATGGCAGCGTGACACCGACAACAGCGTCCGACCCCAACGCCTCAACTGCCAGTGCACACACAACGGCGGAGTCGATTCCTCCCGAGAGGCCGATCAAAGCCTTGCTGAAGACACCGGATTTTCGGAAGTACTCGCGGATTCCCAGGACGAGGGCGTCGTGAATGTTCTCGATGACGGATTCGCGTTCGTCGGATTCATCCGCAATTGCCGTGTGCGGTGCGTCCGAGTCCCAGATGCAGAGATCCTCCTCGAACGATCTGCATGTGAGCACGCGCTCACCATCAGGATTGAACACGCAGCTGTCGCCGCTGTGGATGAACTCCGCGTTGGCGCCGACCTGATTCACGAACACGAACGGAACCTGATGATGACGTGCGATTCCGGCGACCATGTCCTCCCGCTGCGCACGCTTGCCGATCGAGAACGGCGACGCGCTGATGTTGATGAGGATCTCGGCGCCTCGATCCACCAGCTCCTGCACCGGGTCGATGTTGTATAGCGGGCGCTCGGAAGGAGGCGCGGGAATGGAGAGCGCCGTATTCCACATGTCCTCGCAGACGTGGATGCCGAGGCGTTTTCCCCGCCACTGAACCGGTTCGATGGACTCGGCCGCCTCGAAGTAGCGCCGCTCATCGTAGATGTTGTAGGTCGGGAGAAGCATCTTTCGGATGACGGCGACGCGCTGCCCCGCCTCCAGTAGGATCGCCGCGTTGTAGAGCAGTCGCCCCGCCGGCGCTTCATTTCTGATGGGCGCGCCAACGACGACACCGATATCCTGGGGCACCTCGGCAGCGATCCAGTCGATCGTCGCTTCCACCTCGCATACGAACGATGCGTTGTCGAGGAGGTCCTGTGGCGGATATCCCGTGACCGAGAGTTCAGGGAAGACGACGAGTTCCGCGTCCTGCTGATGAGCGCGTTCGGCGAAATCCCGAATCTTGCGACTGTTGCCGGAAAGGTCGCCGATCGTCGGATTGATTTGCGCGAGAGCGATGTTCATAACAATTGCGGCTTGAACGGCGTGTATCACGAATATACGGCTGCGCTGCTCGGAGATTCCCTCGCCGGTCTGGTCACGCTGTAGAACCCTTGCCCGATCCAGAGAGGAACGTTCCGAAACGGATCAGCAGTGCAAAGAAGATGCTCCCCATGATGTTGCCGAGGGTCGCCCAGAGGAGGAAACGGCCGAAGTCGAGTCCGCCGATGTCCTCTGACAGGAGCAGAGCCGCCATCACCTCGATCGCGCCGGCGATGCTATGGTGAAGGTGGGCGAATCCGAGCGTCGTCGCGATCATCCACACGAACACGAGCTGGCTGATCGTTTCGCGCGCCGCGATCAGCAGCCATGAGAGGAAGCCCATCAGGAAGCCCGCAAAGAATCCGGAAATCACCATCACCCACCACTGGGGTTCGAGCTGCGTGGTTGCGAGTGAGATGATGGCAGATGCATCCACACGTTGCGCGTGCGGAACGAATACCGCGAGGAGGAGCGCGAAGACGCTGCCGCCGACAATGTTAGAGCCGAAGACCAGTGCCCAGAGGCGGCCGAGGCTGATCAGTGGCGCGTCGCCCGTCAGAACCGGCAGCAGCGCAATGGTGCTGTACTCCGTAAAAAGATCGGTGCTGCCGAGGATCACGATCACGAACCCGACGGCGTAAGCGTTGGCGCTGAGGAGAAGGCGCGCCGGGTCCGAGAGACCGGGAAGCGAATGCACGACCGCCAGCAAGAGCACGCTTGCGCCGAGGCCGAATCCCGCCAGTAGTCCGGAGACGATCAGGCCGCGCGCCGGTCGTTCGAGCTCTCGCTCCGCCTGCTGGACCTCCTGGTCGAAAATCTTGCCGTGTGATTTGAGTGGTGCGCCCTTCATGTGTTGCGCGTGCCGGCTACTTCAACATTGGATCTGCACCCAAGCAAGGCACGCCCGGGTGCAGACGCAACCGTCTACCCATTACGCCGATGACACGATCTCGCGTTCGTGGTGATTCGATGGCAACGACTCGACGAGCGGCGAAGCTCTCGTGCATCCGGAACGCCATTAGTCAAATCAGGTACGGTTCGTCACCACCATCCCACGAGCACGATGAACACCAGGACGACTCTCATAACGATTCTCATTATCCTTGCCGCACTCGTGGTGGCGGGTGTTTTGTTCTTCGGGAACGATCATGAAGACATCGCTCGGGAAGCCGAACCCGTCGAGATCGAGTCCATGGAGTCGGTCGAGACCTCTGCTGAGTACCCGGCCGCGCAGACGTTCGAGGCGACGGAAGTGCCGGATTTCGAGCTTGAGCTGATGGATGGCGGCTCATTCGACATGCAGGCGCATCGCGGCGATGTCGTCGTCATCAACTTCTGGGCGACTTGGTGCGGCCCGTGCCGGTTCGAGATCCCTGAACTGATCGAGCTCTACGACGAGTATCAGGAGGAGGGATTAACGATCCTCGGCATTTCGACCGATGAGCTTGGCTTCGAGGATGTGCGCCCGTTCGCCGAGGAGATGGCGATCAACTACCCGCTTGTAGTGGACGAGGATGGATCGGTCTCATCCGCATTTGGCGGGATTTACGCGCTTCCGACGACTTTCATCGTGGATCGCAACGGGATGATCCGCGAACGCGTGCTCGGCCTGGTCACGCGGTCGAGCCTCGAGCCGAGG
>CAZKDQ010000131.1:0-3316 GCA_964551345.1 uncultured Rhodothermales bacterium | reverse complement strand
GAATTCTCGGTGCCAATCCTTTGCGCCTTTGCGTTCTTCGCGCGAGGATCCACCTACGGACCGGCATAAGGTTCGCCTTCCTCGATCCATTCCGCAGGTTCGTCCTTCAGGTAGTGATCGAACCACTCCTTCATCCGCACTGCCCAATCCAGTTTGTTCGGATACGCGGCCGGATGATGATCCTCGCCCCGATACTGCAGGAAGACCGCTTCCTTCCCCAGACGCCGCATCGCGAGGTACATTTCGATGCTCTGGTACCACGGCACGGCGCCATCGTCATCCCCATGAATGATCAGTAGCGGCGTATTGATGCGGTCGGCGTAGAAGACAGGCGAGTTCTCGATGTAGAGATCGCGCGCCTCCCACATCGACGCGCCGATCCGGCTCTGCTGCATCTCGTACTGAAACTGCCGCGCCAGGCCGCTTCCCCACCGGATGCCGCTGTACGCGCTGGTCATGTTCGAAACCGGCGCGCCGGCGATCGCGGTGCGGAAGATGTCGGTCTGGGTGACGACGAACGCCGTCTGGTAGCCACTCCAGGAGTGCCCGTGCAGGCCGATGCGATCAGGATCCGCGATGCCCACATCGATCAGCTTCTGGACCGCCGGCACGAGGCTCTTCGTGGCGGAGAAGCCGGGGCGCCCGACCTCGAATACGATGTCCGGCAGAAAGACGATGTAGTCATCACCGGTGTAGAGAGCGAAGGCCGGCCGATGGTTGATCTGCGGCCGGTTGAACTCGTGCAGTCGCTGCGAGAAGTAGCGGTAGAAGTAGACGACGACGGGATAGGTGCGTGATGAATCGTAATCTTCGGGCTTGATGACCACACCCTGCATCGGCACGCCGTCGGCGTTGTGATAGTCGATGAGCTCGGCCGTGCCCCAGCGAAAGTCGTCGATCTGTGGGTTGACGTTTGTGATCCGGCGCGGCGAGGTGAAGCGCATATCGGTGGCCCACAGATCCGGAAATTCGTCGAACCGCTCGCGCGTGAAGAGGATGGTGCCGGCGTCATCAGCCTTGACGACGAAGCTGAAGCGTGCATCCTCTTCGAGCAGGCGCTCCGCTCCCGCCCGGCCGATATGGGCGCGGTAGAAACCGTAGTTCTTCGCGCGGTCGTGGTACATCGACAGGAGGATTTCCTCGCCATGCGAGAAGTATTCCTGATCGCGATCGGTCGTGATGATCCTAAATTCGCGGTTCTCGGGACGGCCGTTGGTGAGGCGGACGGCGTCACCGCCGGCGAGCGGTACCTGCCAGATGTCGAACCGGTCGTAGATGAGCACAGCCTCGCTCCGGACCCAGCCACCGATGCCGTAGCCCGGAGCGGGCCGCGGGTAGTCGTGCAGCTCGTTGGCAAAGTCCGCAGGAATGTGCGACGTCAGGTTACGTCGGTTTCCGCTCTCGAGGTCGATCGCGTGCCAGTCCCCTTCCAGGTAATAGACCGCATGCCGCCCATCGGGTGAGAGCGACGGACGTGATTCCATGCGCTCGCCGATCAGTCGCTCTTCGCCGGATCGCAGGTCGATCGCGTAGATGTCGGAAAAGGAGCCTTCCCACGTCATCAGCGGGAGGTAAGGCGTGGGATCGGCAGCGAGGATCGCGTGCGGGTTGTCGGGGAGGGAAAGTGGCCGGCGGTCGAGCCCGCCGACGCGCACTGCGTTGCCCGAGTCGATATGATAGACGATGGGGAAGGTCGTTCGGCGCTCGCGTTCCCAGACCTGCCGCTGCTGCGTCAGGATGCGCGGATCAGCGACGTGCCAGACATCGACGGTGGCGTCGTCGAGAATTTCGTCGACATCGAACAGGGCGGCATCGGTTGTGTCGGCCGGTGCGTCGTCATCATCTTCATGACGTGGCCGCGTTCCCACGAAGAGCCGTTCGCCATCCCGCGAGAACGAGAGCGATCCATCCAGCGGCAGCGTCCACCCATCCGGAAGTTGCGAATCAACAGCCACTCGTTGCAGTCGCCCAGCCGTCCACAGGAACGCATCCGCCCGTACATCGCCATCCTCATCATCCCCCGACTTCATACGTGCGAGGAAGGCGAGATGCTCAGTGCCCGCGTGCTCCCCCGTCCACGTCAGGTTGTCGTACTCGAATCCCGGATTCTGGTGGATGTCTTGATAGCGAGGCGCCTCCGACGTGAGGTCGACGAGGCGAAGAGCCGTCGCGGTTGAGTCACCGCTGATCGTGAACGCGAATCGTGCAGCGTTCGACGCCCATTCGAAGTCGCCCACATCCGGAACGTAATGTTCTGCACCTGAATCGAGGTGTCGCAGCGTGAGCGGCGCGCCCCTCCAGTCGTTGGACCCGTTCGTAGTGTCCGCTGCCGACGTGTCTGCATCTGAGCTGTGCAGAAACGCGATCCACCGTCCATCGGACGAGAAAGCGAAGCGATCCACCTCGTCATACTCGATGGTCGATCCGGAGTTAGTTTCGAGCAGAGTCATCCCCGGCTTCGGGACATCGCTCCCGTTCTCGGCACGCTCGCGTTCTGCGAAAGACGCTTCGACGCGCGCTGCCGCAAAGCGACCATCCGACGAGACCTGTGGCGCACGGGCGAAAGGAATCGAATGCTCGAAACTTCCGTCGGTCGGCACGATGATGACGTCGCTGTCACCACGATCCGGAACGGCGGAGAAGGCGACAACCGAGCCATCGTCAGCGATGCGGGTTTCTTCGATCGCCCGGAAGTGCATCATGTCTTCCCACGTCATCGCGCGCTTCTGCGCGGAGGCGGGAAGAACGATCAGAAGGAAAAGCGGGAGGACTGAGGCGAGAGATCTGCGGACCATTGTGCGGCGGAGGGATGAGGGACGAGCCGCAAGATAAGCCGTTGAGTGATCGGATGACTTAGTCATACGATCACTCGCGCACGCGCGCGCGCGCGAAGTCATCCTATCACTTAGTCATCCGATGACTCACGAACGCGATGTTACGCTCGCGTGGATCCCTCGCCGCCCGTCGAGTCGGAGGGCCGTTCCCGAGGCGTGTTGTGGGAGTGATCGGTGCCGCCGGAGGACTTGCCTCGGTACGCGGCATCCCGCTGGGAGCGGGAGAGGGCGAAGACGACGCCGAGGCCGATCAGGATGAGCACGGCGGCGAGGATCCACTGCTGGCCCACACCGGCTGCTAGGAGTAAAAATCCGACGCCGATGATCGCGATGATGTATCCGATCAGGTAAACGATGAAGTTGCCGGCCATGCTTCTAGTGGTCTATTTGGATCCCGCTCGACTCAGAAGCTTACGCGCCAACGGCTCCCGTTGATGTAATAAACGCGAACAGGGTGCAACGGCGCGGTTACAGCAACCGGC
>CAZKDQ010000130.1:5056-7920 GCA_964551345.1 uncultured Rhodothermales bacterium | reverse complement strand
CGACATGGCGCGCCAGTTCGACGTCCCCGTTTTCTACCGCAGTCCGATCATCACCCGCGTCAAAGAGGCGCGCAAGATCACCGACCCGCGAAAGAAGGATCTCACGCCCAGCGTGCTCGACTTCGGGCCCTTCCGCGTTAAGATCGCTCGCCACTTCGGCTTCTGTTACGGCGTCGAAAACGCCATCGACATCGCCTATCGCGCCATCGAGGATAATCCGGACAAGCGGATCTTCCTCCTCTCGGAGATGATCCACAACCCGCACGTCAACCGCGATCTCCAGGAGCGCGGCATCCGATTTCTCCGCACGACGTCCGGCGAGGAGTTGATTCCGCTCGACGAGCTCGAGCCCGATGACATTGTGATCATCCCCGCCTTCGGCGCCGCCGTCGAGGTTGAGGAACGGCTGAAGGAGCTCGGAATCGACACGGAGACGTACGATACCACGTGTCCGTTCGTCGAGAAGGTGTGGAAGAAGAGCAACCAGATCGGCAAGCGGAATCACTCGATCATCGTACACGGCAAGCGATTCCACGAGGAGACGCGTGCGACGTTCTCCCACGCCAAGCAAGCCGCTCCTGTCGTCGTCGTCCGCGACATCGATGAGGCCGCCGAGCTCGCAAAGGTCATTCGCGGCGAGGAATCAACGGCGTTCTTCTACAAGCGATTCGCCGACCGCTTCTCGGAAGGGTTCGACCCCGAGCGCGATCTCCTGCGCATCGGTGTCGTGAACCAGACTACGATGCTCGCAACCGAGACGCAGGCAATCGCCGCGCTACTGCGCCAGGCGATGGTCGATCGTTTCGGCGAGGATCAGGTGAGCGAGCACTTCGCCGATACGTCGGATACGCTCTGCTACGCGACGAATGAGAACCAGAACGCGACGCTCGCCCTGATGGATGACGGCGGTGATGTAGGCATCGTCGTCGGCGGGTACAACTCGTCCAACACGAGCCATCTGGTTGAGCTCTGCAGCGAGCGGATGCCGACGTACTTCATCAGCGACGCGGGTGAAATGGTCTCACCGGGCCACATCCGGCATTTCGACATCGTGAAATGGGAGGAGGTCGAGACCGAAGACTGGATGCCCGATCAGCGTCCGCTCGACATCGTACTCACGGCCGGCGCATCCTGCCCTGACGCCCTGCTCGACGAGGTCATCGTCAAGCTGACGGACTGGTTCCCCGGCGCGCGCTCGATCGAGGAAGCGGTCGCCGACCTGGAATAGCGTGCCTTCATCATCCCGTGCGTCTGACGTATAAAGGTCGCGGGCAAGTTGAGCAGTTTGCCGACGCACGCACGAAACGTTCTCTTACGCTTGTCCACTCCCAGAAACTTTGCTCTAACCGGTGCGGCCGGTTACATCGCGCCGCGACATCTGCAGGCCATCCGAGACACCGGCAACAGGCTGGTCGCTGCGCTGGATCCGCACGACTCTGTCGGCATCCTCGACAGCTACTTCCCCGACGCCGCTTTTTTTACTGAGTTCGAGCGTTTCGATCGGCACCTCGAGCGGCTGCGGCGAGGTCCGGAGAGCGAGCGCGTCCACTACCTCAGCATCTGCTCGCCGAACCACTTGCACGACGCCCACATCCGCGCTGCGCTGCGCACCGGTGCAGAAGCGATTTGCGAGAAACCGCTCGTGCTGAACCCGTGGAACTTGGACGTCCTGGCCGACCTCGAGCGCGAGTACGACCGCCGCGTCTTCACGGTGCTTCAACTCCGCGTGCACCCGAAGCTCGTTCAATTGCGCGACCGGCTTGCTTCATCACCCGAGCGCCGCCACGACGTTCAGCTCCGCTACATCACCTCGCGCGGAACGTGGTATCGGTATTCGTGGAAGGGCGACGCGCTTAAATCAGGCGGCGTGGCCACGAACATCGGCATCCACTTCTTCGACCTGCTCATGTGGCTTTTCGGAGGCGCGAGGCGGGCGGAGGTCGACGTCAACGAGCGCGACCGAATCGGCGGCAGTATGGAGCTCGAGCGTGCGGACGTAAGCTGGTTTCTGTCGATTGACGCGGCGGATCTGCCGGAGAGCGTTCGCGGCACCGCATCGACTTATCGATCAATTGTGGTTGATGGTGAGGAGATCGAGTTCAGCACAGGCTTCCGCGACCTCCACACAGATGTCTATCGGGATATTCTCGATGGCGGCGGGTTTGGAATCGAGGATGCGCGGCCGTCCATCGAACTTGTCCACGCGCTTCGCACGACGAAGCCTGGGCAGACGGTTGAGGTCGGCTGACGATTCGTTTGCCGAAAGGTGTTGATGCACCGCTTCGGTAGCGGCACGGGTGGTTCGCTCCTGATCCCACGATCTTTCTGCATCTGAGTCGGGAAATAGGGAAATTGGGCCTCGCCGTCGATCAACCGTCCCCATGCATGCGCTTGATTCGTTTTTTCCGACCGTCCCGCAAATCCGTCAGCAGCCTCGCATGCTGGCTGCTTCTGTTCTTGATGGGATGGGATTCGGCGGCAGGGCAGTCGTCGTCAGAGATCCTCAGTGAGCTGCATCAATTGCGGCAGATGGGGCGCGTCCTGCATGTTGCGGCGCATCCGGATGACGAGAACACGCAGCTCATCGCCTACCTCGTCCATGAGCGAGGCTTTGAGACCGCCTACCTCTCGATGACGCGAGGCGAGGGCGGGCAGAACCTGATTGGTGATGAACTCGGCGACGGTCTTGGCGTCATCCGAACCAATGAACTCATGGCGGCCCGTGAGATCGACGGCGGACGCCAGTTCTTCACCCGCGCGCCGGATTTCGGCTATTCGAAAGACTATCGCGAGACGCTCGAGAAGTGGGGTCACGAAGCCGTGTTGTCTGATGTCGTGCGCGTAATTCGGACGTTTCGGCCGCA
>CAZKDQ010000130.1:1635-4956 GCA_964551345.1 uncultured Rhodothermales bacterium | reverse complement strand
ATCCCTCAGCGAGCGTGCCCGACCTTCTGGACCTGCGCCGGCAACTTCTCGAGCTTTCGCCGCATCCCGATGTCGATCTCAAGCTCCACAGCCTCGACCGTCTGTTGATCGCTGCGCTCGGACTTCACGTCGAGACGCGCGCGCCGCGTGCACGGTCGGTGCCGGGAGATTCGCTTCACCTCACGCACGCCGTCACCTCCCGATCGGATGTGCCTGTGAGGTGGCTATCGGTGCGCTATCCGGGTGAATCGGAGTCTGTGGATGTCGACCTCGTGTCGAACGAGGTGTCGACGCGCCGATCCGTTCGATCTCTGCCTGAGGACACTCCGCTGAGTCATCCGCACTGGCTGCATGACGGGCCTGGCGAGGCGCCGGAGTCGGCCTCCATCGTGCCGCTTTCCCCACCTGCCTATCCCATCCAACACGTGTTTGTTGTGGATGGGCAGGAACTGACTGTTGAAGTGACGCCCGAACACGTCATCCGGGACCCGGTGCGTGGCGAGGTGCGGCATGAACTTGCCGTCGTGCCGCCGATCGATCTGAGGTTTTCGGATGGGGTCGCGCTCGTAGAGCCGGGCGGAACGACCGAAGTGCAGGTCCGCGCACGCGCTGCTCGTGATGGAGTAAAAGGCATGGTGCGGCTGGATCTTCCTGCAGGATGGTCAGCATCACCAAAGAGCCATCCCGTTGATCTTCGTGCGGAAGGCGATGAAGCTGTGATCATGTTCACGCTGCGCGCGCCGAATCGGACGGAGCGTGTGGAGGTCATCGCCGAAGCCACGATCGATGGCGAGGTTTTTCGTACATCCACCATCGAGATCGAGTACGAGCACATCCCGAGACAGCAGCTCCTGCCGCCGGCGCGCCTGGTCGCCATGAGCGTCAATGTGGAGATCGCCGGGCGGTCCATCGGGTACATCCCCGGTGCCGGAGACGCCGTGGGGGAAGGACTCGCTCGGATGGGTTTCGATGTGTCGTATATCGAACCGGCATCCATCGAATCATTGCATCTGATGGATTTCGATACCATCGTCCTCGGCATCCGAGCGCTCAACACGCGCGATGAGCTTGCCACTCGGATGGAGACGCTGTTCGAGTACGTTCGAAACGGAGGTACGCTGGTGATGCAGTACAACGTCTCTCGCGGACTTATCACCGATCGCATTGCGCCGCATCCGCTCAGGATCGGCCGAGATCGCATCACTGATGAGAGCGCGGAGTTCACGCCGCTCGCACCGGATCATCGCGTCCTCCACCATCCCAATCACATTACAGATGAGGATTTTGACGGATGGATTCAGGAGCGGGGTCTGTACTTCGCCGAGCAATGGGCGGATGAGTTTATGCAGATCCTTGCGGGGAGCGATCCGAATGAGGAGCCGGTAGACGGTGCCCTGCTTATCGCTCAGTATGGCGACGGGTACTTCGTCTACACCGGCTTGTCGTTCTTCCGCCAGATCCCGGCCGGCGTGCCGGGCGCGTATCGCCTCCTCGCCAACATCGTCTCCCTCGGCGGATGATCGACCTGCCTGACGTGCACGATGACGAACCGCCCGAGGAGCAGCCGCCGGGCTTTCGCTCCTGGCGCAGCGTCTATGCCTTCGTGATAGGCGCTTTCGTCGTCATCGTCTTCCTGCTGGCCATCTTCACCTGGACGTACGCATGAGCACGCTCGACTTCATTGTGCTCATCGCAACGATCGTCGGCATCGCCGTCTACGGCATCTGGAGCACGCGCAGTACGCGGGACATCAACACGTACCTGAAGGGTGATCGGAAGACGGGCTGGGGTACGATTGGTCTTTCCGTGATGGCCACGCAGGCGAGCGCGATCACGTTTCTGTCGATGCCGGGCCAGGCGTACGAGAACGGGATGGCGTTCGTGCAGAATTACTTCGGGCTGCCGCTGGCACTGATCATCGTCGCTGCGGTCTTTCTCCCGCTCTACCGACGCCTGAATGTCTACACGGCCTACGAATTCCTCGGCCACCGATTCGACGGCAAGACACGGCTCCTCGGCGCAGGCTTATTTCTGCTGCAGCGGGGCCTCGCCGCCGGCATCACCATCTACGCGCCCGCGATCATCGTTTCGACGGTCCTCTACTGGCCGCTTGACCTGACGATTCTGTTGATGGGCGCCGTCGTCATCGTCTACACCGTCAGCGGCGGCAGCAAGGCCGTCAGCATCACGCAGAAATACCAGATGGGCGTGATCATGCTGGGGATGTTCGCGGCGTTCGTCGTCCTGATGATGCGGATGCCGAACGCGTTGGGCTTCAGCGACATGCTGCACGTCGCAGGCAGCTTCGGCAAGCTCGAAGCCGTTGACTTCTCGCTCGACTTCGACAAGCGCTACACGGTCTGGTCCGGCATCTTTGGCGGGCTCTTCCTGTCGCTCTCGTATTTCGGTACCGATCAGAGCCAGGTGCAGCGATACCTCGCAGGGGATTCGCTGCGCCAGAGCCGCCTCGGACTGATGTTCAACGCGGTGCTGAAGATCCCGATGCAGTTCTCGATCCTGCTGCTGGGTGCGCTGGTGTTCGTGTTTTACCAGTTCGAGCCGCCGCCGCTGTACTTCAACCAGCCGGCACTGGAGATGCACGCGCAGGGCGATGCGGGGGAGTCGATCCGTGCGCTGGAGGCGCAGCAGGCTGATATACACGCCGAAAAGTCAGCCTACATTCTGGATTGGGTGGCAGCGCGGCGAGGCGATGATCCGGCCGCTGAATCGGCTGCGCACGCTCAGATGATGGAAGCGCATGGCCGCAGCGAAGCGCTCCGCGGCCAGACGCGTGATGTGCTGACGACCGCCGATCCATCGCTCTCGCCGACGGATTCCGACTACGTCTTTATCACCTTCGTCCTGACGTACCTGCCACAGGGTCTCGTCGGGCTGCTGCTGGCGGTTATTTTCGCCGCCGCCCTTTCCTCCACGGCGGCCGAGTTGAACGCCCTTGGCTCCACGACCTTCGTCGACATCTACGGCCACCTCAGAAGGCGGGAGGCGACGGATCGGCACCGCGTCTTGATGTCTCGCCTGTTCACGGCGATGTGGGGCGCGATCGCCGTGGGATTCGCACTCTTCGCCAACCTCGTCGAGAACCTGATCGAGGCGATCAACATCCTCGGCTCAGTTTTTTACGGCGTCGTGCTCGGCATCTTCCTCGTGGCCTTCTTTCTGAAGCGTATCGGCGGCACGGCTGTCTTCACCGGCGCCGTCATCGCGCAGTCGATCGTCCTCGTCTTCTACTTCACCTCATCCATCGGCTATTTGTGGTTCAATTTCATCGGATGCATGAGTTGTGTGTTGCTGAGCGTTGTG
>CAZKDQ010000130.1:0-1535 GCA_964551345.1 uncultured Rhodothermales bacterium | reverse complement strand
TGACATCACCACGGAGGCCTACGGTGAGTAAACCATTTTTCGCGGGTTTGGGCGCTGTCGTCAGCGCAGACATCGCCGTTCCCGAACACGAGCGAGAGGTGCGGTTTTACTCGCGCGTGCTCAGTACCGGATCGACTCCGCTCTGGCGCGAGGATGATCTGATGAACAACCTCGGCATACCCGTCATCGGGCTGGGAGAGCGAACTGCGGAGTACGAGGAGCTTCCGATGCAGTGGATGCCGCACATCCAGGTTGCTGATGTGGCGCAGAGCGTTCAGCACGCCATGGATGGAGGCGGAAGCGTCCTGCTCCATCAGAAAAGTGAGGATGGCACGAGCCAATGGGCCGTACTGGTCGACCCGAATGGTGCTGCCTTCGGAATCATTCCCGTCATCGATGCGGAGGCCATGCCTCCGCTTGAGGATTTCCCCTCACCTGATGATATGGGACCGATGGGCCGCATCGCGTGGCTCGACCTGACGATCAAGGATGCATCCTCAACGCGCGACTATTACCGCAAAGTCATCGGGTGGAACGTGGATGACGTCGAGATGAAGGACGCAGGCGAACCCTACGTCGACCATCTCATGCTGGGTGAGAACGGCGAACCGGCGGCGGGAATCTGCCATGCGCGGGGCGTGAACCGTGATCTACCGTCGGTGTGGTTGCTCTATCTTCCGGTTGGCGATCTCGATGAAAGTCTTCGGCGCGTGGAAGAGGAAGGTGGCCGCGTCCTCAAGACAACGAGCCGGAAAGAGGGCTCTCACGGATATGCGATCGTTCAGGACCCGGTCGGTGTCTACTTCGCCCTTGTGCCGGCATGATCAGGCTGCCAGATCCACCACATCCATTTGGCCGGTGGCTCACCACGAGCATGTGTGTCTTTATCGATTATTTTTTGCTGAAGGATGAATAGGAAACATTCGTTTACCGGCGGGCGCAACATTGCGATGAAGGTACCGCCTCATCTATGGGATGAAACGGTTGAGTTCTACCGAGACATTATCGGTCTGGAGGTAATCGAGCACGCGCCGACAGAACCGCCCAGCGTGTGCTTTAAGTTTGGGTCCAATCAGCTCTGGATCGATCGGGTGGACGGCATGAGTCAGGCGGAACTCTGGCTGGAGCTGAGCACCTCCGATGTTGAATCTGCCGCGCGGCATCTCGCATCGTCCAACATCATCCGGCGTGACGAAATCGAGCCTTTGCCGGAGGATTTCGAGGGCTTCTGGGTTCAGAATCCTGCATCCATCATCCACATGGTGAGGAAGCCCGACGAGGAATAGTGAGGGCTCTTTCAGGCGGCGATTCAACCATCCATCTCCGAATCGAGCTCCGTCAGGCGCGCGCGGTAAGGAGCAGCGTCGTTGTATCGCTGCTCCCGTTCCAGCAGATGCACCAGGCGCTCGAGCGCCGTGCGTTCATAGGAGGTTCCGTGTAACGCATTACAGCTTTCTCGTAGCATCGATATCGCCTCCTCATGCCGATCCCGACGCGCCAGCGTCCACGCCAGTTCGATCCGGATGCGATGATGG
>CAZKDQ010000129.1:0-8028 GCA_964551345.1 uncultured Rhodothermales bacterium | reverse complement strand
CACCTCACTGACGAGCAGCAGCGAGAGATTCGACGCATTATCGAGTCGATGGAGGGCCGCAGCGATGACAATGATTGAGCTTGTCGAAATGCTCGGAATCCGGTCGCTGGAGATACTGTGGCTGCCGATGCTGGCATGGACGGCCTTCTGGCTGCTGATGGAGGGCGTGCTATATCTGCGCCGCGATCTTCATCCCGCCAAACGCTATCGTGCCTATCAGGCGGTATTGATGAGCCTGCCGATCGGTCTCGTCGTAGCGCTCGTTGCGGATGCGGCATCGCTGATCCCCGTCTCTCCCGTCTACGTCATTCTCGATCGGCCGGCTGTGATCGTGGCCGCACCTGCGATTGCGGAGGCCGTTGATGTTGCGGGAAGCGGATGGCGACCATCACTGTCACTGATTCTGGTGATCGGCGTTATCCTGACCACGCTCGCAGCTCTCGTGCAAACGGCGCGCCTGGCCGTGGATGCCGTCGCGCTCAATCGCTTCCGCCGATCGCTGCTGGGATCGGATTTCGAAGCGTCTACCGCTCAGGTCGACGGAGCTCGCGGCGTAGTAGAGGTTATCGAAACCGCAGACGTCGCTGTTCCGATGACGTTCGGGTTGCTCAGGCCGATCGTGGTGATTCCGGCGTCCCTCAAGGAACGCGACCGTCGGCTCGCCCTCGCGCATGAGCTGGTGCATGTGCGGCAGTATGATTACCTGGCTCAGTGGCTGGAATCCTTCGTTGCCGCCATCTTCGCGATCCATCCTGCGGTGCACATTCTTCGCCGCCGGTGCGATCTGTTGCGGGAAATGTCCTGTGATGCCGCGCTGCTCGGCGATCCATCTGTCAACCCGCGATCATACGCCGACCTCCTCTTCCGCCTCGTCCACCCGCCATCTGTGCCGCATCCCGCGTCAGTAAGTATGGCCGATTCCAAACCACACCTACACAAGCGCCTGCACGCCATGAAATCCTATATCAACTCCGCCCATATCGACCCTGTCGGTTCTGCATGGACCGTCGCGCTGTGCATCGTAATTCTTGGCGCCGGCGCGCTTGTCGTTCCCCAGGTGTTTGCGCAGCGGTCGGAAGCTCCACCGCCACCGCCCATCCTAACTGACGCAGCTCCCGCTCCTGCCACGACAAATTCGGCAATCGTTCCATTTTCGATGGAAGGTCCAGACGCACCCATGCTGATTCTGGATGGCGAACCGTACGAAGGCAGACTTGATGAACTCGATCGCACCCAGATCAGATTGATCGAGGTGCAGAAAGGGGAGCGGGCACTTGAGGAGTACGGCGAGCGCGGTCGTAACGGCGTCATCCATATCACCACCGGCGACGGACCGCCTCCCCCGCCGCCACCACCGCATCCACGTGCGGATACGTCGGCTTACGTAGTCGTCGAGTCGATGCCGGAGCTCATCGGCGGTTTGAGGTCCATTCAGGAGCAGATTCGGTATCCCGAAGAAGCGCGTGCCGCGGGTGTGGAAGGCCGTGTCTTCGTCAGTTTCAACGTCGATGAACAGGGCAACGTCGTTGATCCCGAAGTTACACGCGGTGTTGGTTCAGGGCTCGACGCCGAGGCACTGCGTGTGGTCAGAAATGCACGCTTCATACCCGGTGAGCAGGCCGGACAGCCGGTGCGCGTTCGGATGGCAATCCCAATAACATTTAGTCTGGGGAGCCAGGGCGCGGCAGCACAGAAGGCGGAAGAAGGCGTTCCCGCCTCATTCACCGTCACAGGAGTTCATCCTAATCCATTCAACGAAACGGCGGCCCTGCGCGTAGATCTACCCGAAGGTGCCGAAGTCGGTGTCGAGGTCTTCGATGTGACCGGACGCCGCGTGCTATCCCTTCCAAATCGTTCGCTTCCCGCCGGTGCCGGCCATTCCATCCAGATCGACGGCTCGTCGATGGCATCCGGCACGTACGTGTATCGGATCACGGCGACATTCGGCGGAAGTACGCAAACCGTAACGGGCAACCTAACGCTCGTGAAGTAGGTCACAACCACCAGAAAGACGAAAGGCGGAGCCCGACCGGTTCCGCCTTTTTCATTTCAGCTCAGTCCGCCGCTTCCGCCAGACTTCGCCTTGCCGGGTCGCCGTGGCGCGCGAGATAGCGGTTCCACCAGAAAACGCCTGAGAAAAACATCAGAAAGCCCACAAAACTCATCGCGCTGTTGACGGCAGCAATGCGCCAGTGCGAATCCCCACTTTCCAGAAATACGATTTCCTGATCGGCATCCCGTCGGACGAGAACCTCCACCTCCTCACGTCCGCGCACGTAGTTGATCAGCGTATAAGGAACGGCAACGTGAGGACGCTCGATGATGGTGCCATCGTCCATGTGTACGCGCAGGCCGACGAAGGCGTGGGTCACTTCAGAGCGATCCGTGAGATCGAATTCAGTGATCTCGGCGGTGGCGGGCTCACCTTCCCGGAACGTCTCCCGGATGTCAAAGGCGACAAGCACCTGGTGAATCGTAAGAAAGAAGAGGATCGCCGGAAGCAGCCACAGGAGCCGCGCGATGATATTAACGGAAGAGCCTTTCACAGCGGCATCGGGTTCGCCGCCCCATCCTATCCGAGGAAGAGGTACGGCTTCCATGTTTCGTCCAGTGTACCCACGTAATCGCGGATGAACATAACATGGCTGGGGCGGAAGGGTTTGCGAATTAGCCGCATATTTGCCTCCTCCGGCGTGCGGTTGCCCTTCCGGTTATTGCAGCGCGTGCAAGCGGTCGCGAGGTTCTCCCACGTGTCGCGGCCGCCTCGGCTCTTCGGGACGACGTGGTCGATCGTCAGCTTGTCGCGGCCTCGGCAGTACTGGCAGCGGAAGCGGTCGCGGCGAAGCACGTTCTTGCGCGAGAGCATGATGCGCTTGTAGGGAACAGAGACGTACGCCTTCAGCCGGACGATGCTTGGCCACGGCAGATGCGTCGATGGCGAACGCACGAAGCGGTGATCATCCGCCTGCACTAGCTCTGCCTTGCGCATGAGCACCAGGATTACGGCGCGTTCAACGCTGCAGATGGTCAGGGCGCAGTAGTCCTGATTAAGTACGAGGACGTGGCCATTCATTGCGCACACCTGCCCCGACGGGCTGAAAATTGACAGGTGGAGGCAATGCGTCCGTGGGCGCGCGCCGGATGTGTTATGTGATCAAGGCCTGCTCGGAAGTCACGTCCTCCATCGTTGATTGAGGCGGCAGAAGCCACGTAATGTCACAATCGCGCGTAATTTACTACGAAAGTTCATCAGGGCAAAGCAGGCGACGCATTTTATCGCTACTGTGCGGGCTTGGCTGTGATGGAAAATGTTGTGATGGGGAGGCAACCTTGGCAACGTGCCGATCCCGTCGGTGCCGCGAGCAGTTCCGGCTTGTGGCGTCATCCACCATCCACCATCCACCATCTACAAGTCACCGTAAGGCCTACTGCGCCAGCGCCAGTTTCCAATCCTCCAACGCTTTCAAGATGTCGCAACCTGCCGCCAAGGTGAAACTGCAATCAGGCGTTATCCCTTACCGCCGAGGTGCGAATGGATCGATCGAAATCCTTCTCGTAACCTCGGGCACGCGCAAGCGGTGGATCATTCCGAAAGGCAATCTCGAACCCGATCTCGACAAACGGGAATCCGCTCGACTTGAGGCTTACGAAGAAGCCGGTGTTATGGGGATGATCCGGCCCGAGCCGCTGGGAAGCTACCTCCACGACCGCGGGGATCGTGCGCCGGCGTCGGTCGAGGTTTATTTGATGGAGGTTGAGCGCGTGCTGCCGGATGATAAGTGGCAGGAGCACGGCTACCGCGAGCGTAGATGGATGCCGATCGCAGATGCCCGCGACGCCGTTCTGGAAGATGGTTTGAAAGAACTTTTCACGGACGTTGCCAAACTCCTGTCGTAACCTCCGTGCGCATTGCTCCCGCGACGAAACATTTGGCGTCACTTCGCACTTAAATCGTCTCGGAACAGCATGATACGGTCTTACACGACATACATATGCGGCATCTGATACTGATCGTTTTTGCAGTTATGATTCTGGCGCTGCCGGCACGTGGCAGCGGCGTGCTTGATGCGATAGCCGACCGCGCCCCGGACGGCTACGTCCTCTCGGCGGCCTATCCGAACCCGTTCAATCCATCGACGACGTTTTCACTATCGGTTGAAGACCGCCAGCAGGTTTCTGTCGAGGTTTACAACACGCTCGGCCAACGCGTTCGGATGTTGTATCAGGGCATGATGGAAGAGGGTGAGACGCGAACGTTTCGTTTCGAGGCGGGCGATCTTCCAAGTGGTATCTATCTCTACCGCGTAACGGGGAAGGAATTCGTGGCTACCCGCCACATTACGCTCCTCAAGTAGTGATCTTTCAGTCGCTTGCGACTATGAAGCCCGGCCGTCTGGTCGGGCTTTTTTTATTGATGAAGGCAAGGCTCGCCGCGATCAGCGAATGCGGATGTCACCATAGGAGACGACATCGCCACGTGTATCCGTAAGGAAGATCCGGAAGAGTCCGGTAGTGCCAAAGATGGCCGCGTCGAGATCGAGCACGTAATACCCAGGCTCATCCACGAAAGGATACTCTGCGACGCGATTCAACAGTCCGTCGCGCACCCATTCGATGTACAGCCCACCGCGAAAGTCGGCCGTTCGCACCGTCACCGGAATGCGCAGCGTACTCGCGACA
Source organism: uncultured Rhodothermales bacterium (assembly GCA_964551345.1). GTDB lineage: Bacteria > Bacteroidota > Rhodothermia > Rhodothermales > CAZKDQ01 > CAZKDQ01. The sequence goes on along the minus strand of CAZKDQ010000129.1, from coordinate 3,348 downwards.
TCAGCCGGATTCGGGTAGAGCGCGTCGAAGATCAGCACACCCGCATAGCGCGGCGACGTCTCCCAGTCCAGTTCGGAAGCCGGCCATTCGATCACATTGCCGTCCTCATCGGTCTCAACAATTCCCGAAGGTTCGGCAAAGACGCGGTCGCGGAAGTCGTCGTCATTGCTTCCGCAACCGAGCAAGGTGAGGGCGGTTACCGCGAGAATCAGAGAAAGACGTATCATGCCGCGCGAAGAGACTAATCCGAAATCGTGTGCTTGAATCGCTGATGACGCGTTGCGATCCACGGCAACGCAGTGTCCGGAAATAGAGGGCCGAGACAAAGATGCACATCGATGTATCTGATCTTGCAGTCACCATAGACGGGACGTCGATCATGCATGACGTCTCATTTGTGGTCGCGCCTGGTGAGACAATCGGCCTTATCGGCCCGAATGGGAGCGGCAAGAGCACCTTGATGCGCTGCATCGCGGGTGTTCAGGAATACGAGGGTGCAATTCTTCTGGATGGCCAGGACGTGCGCCACTGGAAAGCGCGTCCGCTGGCCCGGCGGCTTGCGTTTCTGCATCAGAGCACGTCCATCGAGTTCGATTTCACGGTTGAGCAGCTCGTGCTTCTTGGTCGATCGCCGCACCGTGGATGGCTGCAGGGATATGCTGCTCATGATCGTAAACTCGCCCAGGATGCGCTTCGGCGCGTCGAGCTGGAGCCCCTCGCCAGTCGCTCCATCCTTACCCTTAGCGGCGGCGAGCTTCAACGCGCGCTGCTTGCTCAGGCCCTCGTTCAGGAAGCCCGCCTCCTTCTCCTCGATGAGCCGACGGCGCATCTGGACGTGCACCATCGTTTTGAGTTTATGGAGATCGTACACGATCTTTCCGCGACCGGACGCACCATCATTACCGCTTTCCATGATCTCGAACTCGCGGCGCGTTTCACGGATCGACTGCTTGTGCTCGCCGGCGGCACCCTTGTTGCCGATGGACCTCCGACAAGCGTGCTAACCAGTGAACTGCTTCAGGATGTCTTCCGCATGAAGGCCGACATTCAGCAGACGCCCGACGGCAAGCTGAGCATCCACTTCCGTGGCCGCGTGGCAGGCGAATCAATCCATCATAACCGATGAAGATCTACACGCGAACCGGCGATAAAGGGACCACAGCATTGTTTGGAGCGGGACGCGTCTCCAAGAATCATCCCCGGATCGAGACATACGGAACGGTGGATGAAACGAATACCTTCATCGGTGCGGCGCGTGCGGAGATGCGATCGATGGACGATGTTGATGTGCTCGATGAGGCGCTTCACCGCGTCCAGCATTCACTGTTCGTGCTCGGATCCGATCTGGCAACTCCGAAGGAGAGCAAGGCGCAAGCCATGCGCCTTCAGCAGGAGGAAGTCGACTTTCTCGAGGCGACGATCGATAGACTGGAGACCGACCTCCCTCCTCTCAAGAACTTCATTCTGCCCGGTGGATCGCCGGCCGGCGCGCATTTGCACATCGCCCGCACGGTATGCCGTCGCGCGGAGCGCCTCGCAACGCGCCTGTCGGAAATGGATGACATCAATGCGACGTCGGTCATTTACCTGAACCGCCTGTCCGATTTTCTTTTCGTCGCTGCGCGCTGGGTTAATCTTCAGGCGGGTGCAGCCGAAGACATATGGCGCGGCGCGTCCTAATCCGGCGGTGCCTCCGGCGCAAGTTTTTTGATCCGACCTCCCTCAAATATTTTACAATAGAAACCAGCTTTACTATCTTCGCGCGCAGTCGATACCTCATGTAGTACCTGAGCCCTCCCGACCAAGTCCTGCGCCCACATGCTCTTCCGCGCGAAACAACTCCGTCTCGTCCTCCCTCTTTCGCTCTTCATCCTGGCCATCGGTCTCTACATGCGATATGTAGAAACCGACCCGCCGCTGCAGCAGGCCGCCGTCATTCCCGTTGCGGAAGTCGAACCCGAAATCCTTTACGATGAATACGGCATCGAGGAGGGCCGCTACGAGGTGGCGGATCGGGAAGTGCGCCGGAGCGAGACTTTTGCCGGCATCCTCTCCGAGCTTGGAATCCCGTATGACCGCGTGTTGCAGCTCGTCGATGTGTCGGAAGGCGTCTTTGACGCGCGCCGCATTCGCGCCGGGCAGGACCTTCGGCTCTACCGCGAGGACGGCGCCCCGCGCTTCCTCGTCTATCGTCAGGATCCCGTTCGTTATGTCTTGTTCGATCTCGACGAAGAGCCTCGCGCCGAAGCGGGAGAACGTGAAGTCGAGATCGTCGAGAAGTCGGTCGAAGGCGTGATCACCAATTCGCTGTATCAGTCGCTGGTAGACGGCGGCGCAAGCCCGGAAGTCGCCGTCCGACTCGCGGAAGTCTACGCCTGGACGATCGACTTCTACCGCATCCAGAAGAACGACAAGTTCGAGGTGCTCTACGAGGAGCGCCAGATAGACGGTGAGTCCATCGGTGCCGGCAAGATCCTCGCCGCACGCTTCAACCACTTTGGTGCCGACTACAACGCCTTCTACTATGAGAAGGAGGGCGATGTGATGGGCGATTATTACGATGAGGAGGGCAACAGCCTGCGTAAAGCCTTCCTGCGCGCGCCGCTCAAGTACACGCGGATCTCGTCACGCTACACGAAGCGCCGTTTCCACCCCGTCCAGAAGCGCTATAAGCCTCATCTCGGGACGGATTACGCCGCGCCGACGGGCACGCCGATTCACGCCGTCGGTGATGGCGTTGTGACTGAGGCCAGCTTCACCCGCGGCAACGGCAATTACGTCAAGATCCGCCACAACGGCACCTATACAACGCAGTATCTCCACATGTCTCGCCGCGCAAAGGCCATGGCGCCGGGCAAGCGGGTAAAGCAGGGCGATGTTATCGGATACGTTGGCCAGACCGGCCTTGCCACGGGGCCGCATCTCTGCTATCGCTTCTGGAAGAACGGCCAGCAGGTGGATCCCTACAAGGAGCAGCTACCGGCGGCTGACCCGATTCCGCAGGAGCTCATTGCCGATTTCAGCCGCGAACGGGATGCGCTCGCGGCGCGCCTGGACGGCAGCGATGACCAGATCTACGTCTTCGCAGGCTCGGATGACATGGACATGTAGCCCAGAATCGCTTTTCTGAAGAGGCCCGTCTTCCACTGCGAAGGCGGGCCTTTTTCATTTCCCGCAACTGCAGGCGTCACCCTCGCGAACCGGCCGCTGGCAATCGGCGCAGAGCGAATACGGCTCCGCCGCGAGGTCGTGATTCACAGCGACTCGCTCATCGAATACGAAGCAATCGCCCCTCCACCGGCTTGCCTCCGGAGGCGTCTCCTCCAGATAACGCAGCACGCCGCCTTC
>CAZKDQ010000128.1:6191-8118 GCA_964551345.1 uncultured Rhodothermales bacterium | reverse complement strand
AGCGTTCGCGACTCGTCGCTCGTGGGCAACATCTCCGAGCAGGATCGCTTCGCCAGCACGGTCTTCGTCTCGTGGACCGGCACCGATCGCGACGGATACATCGTCTCGTTCGACCTCCGTTACTATAACGAGGACGAACGGCCCGAGCCCGAAGAAGGTTGGATAAACACGACGCGCAACGACACGCTGATTCTGCTTCCGATACCACGTGGCGAAGCCGTCGCCAATGTCGTGTTTGAGGTGAGAGCGATCGATAACGAGGGGAGCAAGGATCCACGTCCGGCGCGGACCGTCTTCCCGATCAAGAACTCGCCGCCCACGCTGCGCCTGCTCCAGGAGGATACGCCGCCCGACACCACGTTCACGGTGGCGTCATTCGGATGGGCCGCCGACGATCCAGAAGGTGAAGAGACGCTCGATCGGATCGAGATCAGCCTGAACGATTCGACTGATTTCGTTTCGCTTCCATGGGACGCCCGGTTCATCACGCTTGTCGCACGGCCCGAGTTCGGCGCCGGCCCGGATGAGGTGGAGGCAGACGTTTATCTCGGCAGATCATTCCAGACGAGCACCATCACGGTTCCGCGTCTGAGACTCGATGCCGAAAACACCCTGTACGTGCGCTCGGTGGATCAGACCGACACCACCAGCACGATGGCGCGCCACACGTGGTTCGTCCGCAAGCCGAAGAGCGACATCCTCTTCGTGAATGACTTCCGCCGTTCCGCTGCGCCGAGGGTGCAGAACTTCCACATGGATCTGCTCGGCGAGTACCTGGGCGGCAGAGAAGTCGATGTATGGGATCTGAGCCGGCCGTATGCCACCGGCTCGACAGTCGTTCCGACGCGGTCGGCGAACCTGCCGACGCTTGGCGATCCGACACTGCGCGAGACGCTTGCGCTGTTCCGACACATCTACTGGGTGACATCAGCGAGCACGAACTCTGCTCAGGGCAACAACCTGCCGTTTGCCGCGGCCTCGATGGGCGCCTTCTTCAACAACGGCGGCACGCTCATGGTGCACTCGCCGGTTACGCGGCCGCAGAACCCGGAGGACAACCTCGGCAACCCGGCCGTGCTCCTGATGCCCATCAGCGAACTGCTGACGCTGCCCGACTCGCTTCGGCGCCTTGAGCTTCCCACGAACGCAGACATCGAACCGGTAGCGGATCTTCCCGGTGTTTCTGAGCCGCTTCCTATGCTTCGGAGTAGCGCATACCTCATCAGCGAGCTTCCCTACTACGCCACGGGCAGCAACACCATCCCGCTCTATGAGGCAGATTATCAGTATCTCACTGCGATCAACCGGCGCGGCGCCTGGCCGAACCCGCGGACGATTGCTTCTATGAGTGCCGATCGCCGCATCGCGCTGTTCTCCCTGCCGATGATTAACGAAAACACGGGTGCACCCGCCGTGGTGGGCGCCGATGGTGATCCGGAGGCTGCACGGCGCGCCGTCTGGATGATGCTCGAGAGCCTTGGATTTCCGCGATGAAAGCGACTTTTCTCACACTCGGGTTCAGGAAGGGGATTTACGGCGTGCTGCTGGTGACGTGCGTGCTGTTCTGCACGACGATGGCTGCCGCCGCGCAAGGACGGCTTGAAGGCATTGTCCGCGATGCCGATACGGGCGATCGGCTTCCGGGCGTGAACATCGTCGTGGTCGGTACGCAGGCGGGAGCGGCTACGGACTTCGAGGGGCGCTATGTGATCGAGAACCTGAGCTCCGGCGAATACTCGGTGCGCGTCTCATACATCGGATTCGAGACAACGATGTTCACCGGCATCCGCATCCGAAACGGTGAGACTACCGAACTGAATGTGGAGCTTCAGGAGGCCGTGCTATCGACCGATCAGGAGGTTTTGATCATCGGGGAACGGCCGCTGGTTGATGTCGAGCAGTCGTCGAGTTCGTTCCGCGTGACGAG
>CAZKDQ010000128.1:0-6091 GCA_964551345.1 uncultured Rhodothermales bacterium | reverse complement strand
GGAGATGTGACCTCCGGCGTCGTCTCCGTTGAAACGCAGGATGGCGGCAACACCCTCTCCGGCTACTTCTCCCACAAGCGCGACAACTTCGGCAGCCTCAACGACGGATCATCGGCCAACTTCAACGAGGACATTTACGAGTTCAACTTTGGCGGTCCGCTCTGGCCGGGCAAACTCCGCTTCTTTCTCTCGGGTCAGGCGCAACTGTCCGACGGCTTCACGCGCCACATCTCCAACCCGGAGCAGGTTCGGTCGTCGATGATCGGGTCGGATTTCTTCCTGCCGCGCACCGGCAACCGCTGGAGCGGCCTCGGCAAGCTGACCTACGACATCCGCCCGGGGATGCGCGTGCAGGGTTCCTACCAGCGCTCGCTGACGGTGAACCAGAACACGCGGATGCTGCAGGTGACGGGCAACGAGTCCGTGGTCAGCCCGGGCTTCCAGTACGCATTCATCCTGCAGCCCGAGAACGCGAATACGTTCGCGCACGACAATATCATAACGTATGTGCGGTGGTCGCACGTCCTGAACGACCGCTCGTTCTACGACATCCAGGCCAGCCGCCTCTTCACTCGTCTGCGTGCCGATGCCAACGGCCAGCGCTGGCGCCCTCGTAACGTCTCGAGCGAGCTCGATCCGGAAAGCATCGTGCCGTATCCGGCGGACGTTTTCGTCGACGAGAACGGCATGCCGATCGATCCCAATGCCTCCTACGTACTTCCGGGGCCGGGGCTGATCAACAACGGAGGCATCGCCACCCGCTTCCATGATCACTTCGCCGAGGAGCTGACGCTGCGCGGTTCCTACACGCGCTTCACGTCCGACATGAACAACCGGTTCATCGTGGGCTTCGAGAGCAAGTTCAACGATTACCAGTGGATCGACGTCATCCGGCCGTGGGTCGGGGCGCCGGTGGGAGAGGGCGACGACGCCGTCAGCACCAACCGGCTTGGTGAAAGTGCCGACGTATGGCGCGTGCGTCCGCAGCGAGGCGCGCTTTACGGCACGGCGCAGCTGCGTTACCGCGGCCTGATCGCTAACGTCGGCACCCGGTTCGAATACTGGGCACCGGGTAAGTATGTGGATGACCTTGTCGCCAACCCGGATGCGCCGATTCTCGACGGCGTTCGCGAGCAGTACTGGGACGAGACGATCTCGATGTTCGGGCTGCGCTATAAGTTCAGGCTGCTGCCGAAGATCAGCGTCTCCTTCCCCGTGCGCGACAACCAGGTGCTGTTCTTCAACTACGGCCACTCGACAAAGACGCCGCACCCGACGTTCGTCTACGCCGGTCTCGATCCCTTCTATCAGGATCGCTCGTTCTTCTCCGACCTCGGCAATCCGAACCTCGACCCCGAGGTCGACATCTCCTACGAGCTCGGCCTGCGCAATCAGCTCACGAGCAACGACGTGTTGAACGTGACGGCGTTCTGGCGCGACAAGTACGATTTCATCACCGTCGAAAGCATCGTCATTCAGGATGCGACGGGACGCGAAACCACGCGCGCATTCCGGGTAAACGGCGACTTCGCGCGCGTCCGCGGCATCGAGGCGATGTATCTGAAGCGCATCGGACAGTGGTTCCGCGGGCAGATTTCCGGATCGTTCTCCCGCGCAACCGGCCTGAGCTCAACGAGCAATGACGCCCTCGCGCAGTACCTGGCTCGCGGCGACATTGACAACTCCTTTGAGACGCCGCTCGCCTGGGACCGTCCGCTCGACCTCAAGGCCAGCACCACGTTCATCCACGATCGAAGCGAGCCGCTGCTGGGCATCCCCGGCCTCAATCGTTTCCAGGTCTATCTGTCCACGACGTTCCGCAGCGGTCAGCGCTACACGCCTGTCGAATATCGCGGCAGGCAGATCAACCCGTTCACCGGCGAGCGCGACTGGCGGCCGATCTATGAATCCGTCTCGGATCCCGCGAAGCGGTACTCCGAAGTTGGGGCGCCGTGGTGGTGGTTCGACCTGAACATCCGCCGCAGCATTGCCGTGGGTGGGTCCGACATCGAGCTTACGCTGGAGGTCACCAACCTCTTCAACCAGCTCAACAGCGTCATCATCAACCCGGTGACAGGGCGCGCCTATCCGGATGTCGATGCGGGCTCGACCGACTTCACGGCGCTGCGGGGCGATGAGGATTTTGATGTTGTCTCCGGTGTTCGTGACCTGCGTTACGAAGATCCGACTACGAGCGGCCTGCCGCCGTTCAACCCGGCGCGCTTCCTGCCGCAGCGCCATGTGATGTTCGGCGTCTCTTACCGATTTTGAGCGACTGACATGAAGGCGCCACGTTTTCCACTCATACTGCTGACGATCCTGCCGATCGTACTCGTGCTAACGGCGATGCCGGTGCGCGCCCAGCTTATTCCCAAGTTCGGAAGCGACCGTGCCGGGACGTCGGGCTTCCAGTTCCTTAAAGTGCCTGTTGATGCCCGTTCGGCCGCTCTGGGCGAAACGGTTGCCGCCAATGCGTTCGACGTCAGCGCGCTCTACTGGAATCCCGCCCTTGCCGCGCAGGTGGATCGGCCGCAGATCGGCTTCAGCCACACCGAGTATTTTGCGGATGTGCAGCTCGATTATCTCGCAGGGATTTACCACGTGCGGCGCCTCGGGCTTACGCTGGGTGCAAGCGTGCAGACGCTGAACTCCGGTGAGATGGACGTCACCACCGAGTTCAACCAGACCGGCACGGGCGAGACGTTCCGCTTCATCGATATCGCTGCCGGCCTGACCGTGGCGCAGCAGCTCACCGACCTTTTCAGCTATGGCGTCACGGCGAAGTGGGTGCACGAAAGCGTGGCCGGGCTCAGCACGAACACCGCCGTGCTCGACCTGGGCGTCTTCTATCGGATCGGGGAAACGGGGGCGCAGATGGCCGTCGTCATCCGCAACTTCGGCATTGATTCGGCGCTCCACGGGGAGATAGACCGACCATCTCTGGAAAGCGGCGGCACGCGTGTCGAGGAGGATTTCGAGTCGATGACCCCGCCCACGACCTTCTCCTTCGGCATCACCTACAACCTGTTCCGTGAGCATCCGACAAACAGCCTGATGTTCTCGGGGCAGCTGAACAACCCGAACGACAACGCGGAGAATTTCAACCTCGGTGCCGAATACGTCTGGAACAACATGCTCGTGCTTCGTGCGGGTTATCGATTCGGAATCGAGGAGTTCGGCCTGCCGAGCCTCGGCGCCGGCGTGATGCTACCGATGATTTCGGGCATGCAACCGCGATTCGACTACGGCTTCAACCGGCTCGACAAGCTGGGCACCGTCCACCGCATCGGCGTAAACCTGAGCCTGTAAACACCCGTGAACCGCACCTTGCGACCTGCAATATTCTTGTTGATGGTGATCGTCGCGCTGCCGTTCGCCGGCGGGTGCGACACCATCTTCGGCTCGAAGTACGACGAGACGACCGAGGAGATTTTTGATGAGGCGCGGACCGATCCGACGCAGTTCCGCGAAGTTGAGTACGTGCCGCTGTTTCCCTTCTACACGACCGGCGGCGACGGCTCGCCGCTTGAGAATCCTACAGACGTTTACGTCGGCTTCGATCAGTTCATCTACGTTACCGACGCTCGCGGATTGCATGTGCTCGATCTGGCAGGCCGACCGGCGAATTTCATCGAGATCCCCGGCGGCGCGACCTCCGTCGTGCAGGACCGGCGGTTCAGCCTTTACGTGACGGCGCATCGAGATACGACGCTGCTCGGCCGCACGTGGAATCTGCCTGTGGTGATGAAGTACTCGGCCGTGACGACCGGCAGTCCGCACATCGAGAACATCCTCTGGCACCCGTTCGATGATGAGACGCGGCGGTTCAATCTGCCGGATCCGGTCCCGACGGATGAGCAGGTGGAGTTCACGGGCGTGGGCGTGCTGGCTAATAACAACATCCTCGTTTCGCGGCGCGGACCCGTGAACGACCCGACCTCGGTCATCATCCCGCACAACGTCGTGCTGGAGTTCACCTCCGATGGCCGTGCCTTCTCGCAGATCCTCCTCAATCCCACGACGCCGAGCCTCCGCAGCGCCGTCGCACCCGCGGATATCCTGACCTACGTGCACCCGCCGCAGCGCCAGAGCTTCGACACCGCAAAGAACTTCATCATCGCGCAGGCTCCGGAATCGGGTGATCTGCAGTATCCGGTTCTGTCGATTCGGGCCGTGCAGACGCCGGACGGGCTCGAGTATCGCCCCGATACCGAGAAGGTGCAGGTCGCGAACAACCCGGATGCAGGTGATGGATTCATGTACGAGGAGTACAAATTCGAACGGCCGACGGATCTCGCCTTTGCGGCTGATGGGACGAACTACATCTACGTGCTCGACGGCGGCAAAGACAGCCTTTTCGTGTTCACCTCGGCGGGTGTTGAGGGAGTTGCACCGCCGCCAGGGGCAACATCAACGCGCCCGGTGAACGTGTCGTTCGGCGGAACGGGCAGTGGCTCGATGCAGATGCAGGATCCCGAAGGCGTGGCCTACTTCCGCCGCATCGTCTACGTGGCCGATACCGGAAACAACCGGATCTCGCGCTACCGCCTGAACACGGACTTCGAGTAAACATCGCCTCTCATGGTCCGCCTGCGCCCGTCTCTCACGCTCTTGACGCTGATTCTGCTTCTGGTTTCAGCGGCGCCGCTGAGGGCGCAGGAGATCGCGCCGGTCGGCACCGATGCCGCGCTCGATGTCGCGACGTGGAACATCGAATGGTTCGGCAGTTCGGGCGCAAATCAGGGGCCGAGCGATGTGCAGCGGCAGTTCGAGGCGGTGCGGACGATCATCGAGCAGTCGGGAATCGACATCTGGGGCGTGCAGGAGATCAGCAACCCGACGCTGTTTCATGCACTGATTGATTCACTCGGCGACGGTTACGGAGGAAGTCTTGCGACCTACGCGCAGCAGCAGAAGATCGGGTTTATCTATCGAACGGCTGTCGTACAGCCTGTTACGACGCCCAGGCACATACTGACACAGTATTTCGACGAGTTCGCAGGCCGGCCACCACTCGAGATGTCGGTGGAGGTCACGCTTCCCGATACGTCATTTGAGGCAACCGTTATCACCCTGCATATGAAGGCGATGAGCGACGTCTCGTCCTACAACAGTCGGGTCGAGGCATCGCGCAGGCTCAAAAACCAGCTCGACTTCCTGTACGCGACCGATGCCGTTTTCGTGTTGGGGGATTTCAATGATCGACTGACCACCTCCATTACGTTCGCTCGAGACACGCCCTACCAGAATTTTTTGGATGATGAAGCGACCTATCGTTTCGTGACGCTTGAGGCGGAGGAGCGGGGGGGTGTGAGCTTCATCGGTTCGTCACTACGCTCCATGATCGACCACATTTTGATCTCGAACGAGCTCTTTGATGCGTATGCCGAAGATACGGCGCGGCCGTGGTCGGAGCTGACCACGACGTTCTTCAACTACGATCAGACGGTATTCGTCACTGACATTTCGGATCATCTCCCGGTTATTGCGAACTTCGACATCACCACGGGCACGTCGGCCGAACTTTCCGAAAGCAATTGGGCGATGTCACTGAGTGCGCCACATCCAAATCCCGCGACGGGTCATGCTGCGATCAGCTATGTGATCGAACAGGGAAGCGAGGTGATCGTGGAGATGTTCGACATCACCGGGCGCCGTATCGCGACAATTGAGGATCGCTACCGGACGCCGGGGCGGCATGAGGCGAAATGGTCCGTTGCCGGCTTAGCTCCCGGCATGTACCTCGTGCGCCTGACTGCAGGCAAACGTGTGGAGACGCAGGCGCTGGCCGTCATCGGCCGGTGAAGCGGTAGAGTGACTCGCGCGCGCACGCGAGTCATCGTATGACGGAACGCCTTAGTTGTTGAAGATCAGGAACCCGTGGGGAGCGTGCATCGACGGGACGTCTACCTGTACCGAGCCGTGCTCCACGTGCAGCCGTGTTTCCTGATCGACTGTCGCCGGCACATCGAACATCTGAGGCTGCGGGGCCTTGACCAACCGACGTGCTTCGATCCGATCGTTGACGGCGCGGTTCTGCGTCAGCGCGGCAACTTCGCGCGTGATGCGCCGCGAAAGCCGGAAGTATGCG
>CAZKDQ010000127.1:6428-8147 GCA_964551345.1 uncultured Rhodothermales bacterium | reverse complement strand
GGCCGTCGCCGCACGCGATGAAGCCGAACGTCTTGTGGCCGAGGCCGAAAATATTCTGTCTGATCGGGTGATGAACCTCATCCCTCCCGGCTCGACCGGCACCACCACCATGCGTCGCATCGCGACGTTTCGGGAGGATGCGCGGCAGAAGCTCGAGGTCGCGCGCCATCAGCTTGCCGAGTTGATCAAGATGGAGGAGCAGGCACGGCGCCTTCTAATCGAGCGGCAGCGGGATGAAGAAGCGCTCGATCAGTTGCGCGAGGCGGAGAAGGACGAGCACGACAAGACCGCGCAGGCTGCGGAGCTCGCATTCATCGATGAGCAGGCGCTGAGCGGGTACATCCGCAAGCACAGTAACTGACGCGGCGTGAAACGAATCATCCTCTTCATAACGATCATCGTGGTGTCGTTCGCGGCAGGTCTCGTAGGGATTTACTTCGCGATGCCCGTTCTCGACCCCGACGGCGTCGAGCAGACGCGCAGCCGGATCGACAGCCTGTTGGCGGGCACCACGATCGAGCCCGAGGACTCGCTGCGCGCGGAGATCATATCGCTGCCGATCGAACCCCTCGCGTTGACCGACTCGCTCAGCGCGAGCAGCGACTCCGTTCACGCCGTTCCACTCGATGAGCATCCACGATATCTGGCAATCCTCGACTCGCTCAATTCCACTAAAGCTGATGTTGCGCGCCTCGATCGTGAGCGGGCCAACCTGCTGACGAGGCTCGAGACGCTTGAATCGGAGCGAGCATTGACGGAGGAGCAACGCGTCGAAGCCGCCGATCTAAGCGCGACGCTCACACGACTCGAGGATCAGGAGCTGCGAGACATTCTGACGCTGCTCGACGAACGCGCTCTCACATCGCTCTACAACGAAGCCTCGGGCCGCAGCAGAACACGCATACTCGCATCATTGTCTTCGGATCGAGCCGCCCGGCTCGTCCAGCGCATGATGGCGGGCAGCGCCCCGACCTCCGGCCTCTACACGTCCGACCCTCGCGTACAATGAGCGCCATCAACTTCCCATTCTTGAACGGGGCCGAACCGGCTGCGCCGAACGGCAAGGAGACGCCGTCTCGTTTGCCGGGGCTTGTATCCGGCTTCGCGGATCTCGTTGCGGCAGCACTCGAGCGGCTTCGCCCGCAGGAAGGCGAGGTAGACGCGGTTTCAGCCGAAGTCCTCGGCGGGCATGATGTCGACGCGGCCATGCCCTACGCCTCCCCTTCTCGCCACTCTCTCGATAGCGCGCCTATCGAGATCCTCGATTTACATGCTGATGAGGTCGATGCGTTGGAAGCCGCCTCGCTCATCATGGACGCTCTCCTGATAGAGCCGGCCCTCGAGGCGCCGGCCACCCCCGACGCCGAGACCGACGTTTCTGATGAGACTACAGGCGGCGCGAATACAAACTTACGGCCGCAGGATATAGACGTAGAGCTTCAGGATGTAGGTGACGCGAGCAAGATCGCCGACGCCGAGTTTTCGGCTGAAGTCGATGCCATTCAGGATGCTGAGGTCGAGCATCAGGATGAAACCCCTCAAATGCGGGTCGCGACGCGTCAGAACGAAGCTGAAGCAATGGATGGTGCTGATGTCCATCCAGAGGATGAAGCGGCTCCATTCCTGAAGAGCATCACCACGCTGGATGAAGCGGAAGCAACCCGCGAACCTGAAGCCACGCTTGAAAAGAACGTTCGAGTAGATGGTGGTAGTGAGGAT
>CAZKDQ010000127.1:1899-6328 GCA_964551345.1 uncultured Rhodothermales bacterium | reverse complement strand
AGCGCAGAACGACTTGACGCCGCGCGACCATCGCTTCCACGTGGACCCATTGCCGCCGCGTGGCTGAAAGCCTTGATGGACAACGGCATCCGCCTGAATGCGACGAACGACGGCTGGAACAGCCTCACGCTTCGGCTCGGCGAAGAGGACGGCACGATGACCGTCGATGCGCGCCGTGAGGATGATCGCGTGGCGATCAACGTTGCCTTCAGCGATCCCAATCTCCGCGCAACGGCCGCTCAGCAGATCGATCGACTTGAGGCAGCGCTACGCGCGCATTACGAAACCACCGTCGACCTCTCGCTCGGCGACAACGGCACCTCGCAGCAGCACGACGGGAAGCAGCCCGAGCGGCACTTAGTCGACGCAACGACAGATTCTGAACTCCGCACGCATCGCTCCGCCGTCGTCGCACGCGCCGCGATGTCGGGCGCAACACATGAATGGATAGGATAGACGATGATTAACGACGTCACACGAGCCACCAGCACCGACGCCGGCAGCGCGCAGGCGACGGTTCAAGAACGAAGCCAGATGGGCAAGGAGGAATTCCTGCGCCTGCTGGTCACACAGCTCAGCCATCAGGACCCGCTGAATCCGATGGACGGCCAGGAGTTCGCCGCACAGCTCGCACAGTTTTCTTCCGTTGAACAGCTGCTAAATATCCAGCAGACGCTCGTCGATAATGGTGAGCTAAACGGCATGCTGGCGCAGGGCATCAACAGCGGCGTCGCCTCCGGCCTGATCGGGCGAGACATCGATGCATCGACACCGGTTCTGTACTGGGACGGCGGCGGCGCGTCATCCGCGAGCGTTGATCTCAACGGTGCGGCTGCATCGGTGAAGGTTGTGCTTCGAGATACCGGCGGCAACATCGTTCGCACGCTCGACCTCGGGGCGCTCGGCGAGGGAAGGCACGAGATCGACTGGAACGGACGCGACCAGAATGGGGCCGCGGTTCCGAAGGGCACCTATCACATGGAAGTCATTGCCGAAGACGCCGCCGGCGACTCGGTCAACGCCTCAACCACTGTCAGCGGCCGCGTCGATCGCGTGACCTTCGGCCAGGACGGCATCAAACTCTGGATCGGCGAACTGAGCCTGGCGATGAGCCATGTGACGTCGGTGAAGGAAGCCGGTGATAATTAATAGTTTGCGGTTCGCCGTTGATTCAATTCACTCAACCATCAACCATAAACGATCAACCATTCCCCACTTACCAGCTAACCAATCTGACAACTGAATGAACGTTCGACAACTTGCATCTCGCGTTGATGGCGTTCAGGGTGCGAGGCCTGCACCGCCTGGCCAAGGAACGGCTGCTGAGCGATCCGATCGCTTTGCCGAGCTCCTGCGCAGGGCAAGTGAAGGAGGCGAGAGTCGCCTTCAGGTCTCTGCCCATGCCGAACAACGCATCCATGAGCGGGGCATCGCCTTCGACGCACTGCAGAAGCAGTCAGTCTCCGAAGCCCTGAACCTGCTCGAGTCAAAGGGCGCGCGTGACGCCCTGCTGCTTCGCTCCGACGCCGCCTTCGTCGTCAACGTCCCGAACCGGACGGTTGTGACGGCCATCGGCCGCGACGAAATGAACGCGCGCGTCTTCACGCAAATCGATAGCGCGATGGTGCTCTGACGAGCCCTCGCATCCAAACAACAAACAATCCATCATCACCGGCAGGACCCTTCGGGGATGCCGACCGCGGCTGACCGACCGATGCCGCGGATCAACCCAAAGAGGTTTACATCATGATTCGTTCTCTTCGTACCGGCGTCTCAGGCCTGAAATCCAACCAGGTCCGCATGGACGTCATCGGCAACAACATTTCTAACGTCAACACGATCGCCTTCAAGCGCAGCCGCGCGGCGTTCAACGAGGTGCTCGGCCAGCAGCTGCTCGGCGTCGGCCGGACGGCAGGCGGCACCGGCATCAACCCGTCGTTCGTCGGCCTGGGCGTGACGATCGGCTCGATCGACCAGAATTGGACGCAGGGCGCGCTGGACAACACGGGCGTCGCCACCGACCTTGCGCTCAGTGGCGACGGCTTCTTTGTGGCCAAAGCCGGAGACCGCACGCTGCTCACCCGCGCCGGCAACTTCACGTTCAACCGCAACGGCGAGCTCGTCACCTCCAACGGTCTCAACGTCCAGGGCTGGGCGTTCGACCGCGATGGCAGCCTCACAACCGGTGCCCTCTCCAACGTGCGCATCGATCCGAACGCTACCGCGCCGGCTCGTGCGACGGATAACGTTCAGATCGGCGGCAACATCTCGGCTGATGCCAAAGTCGGTGACACGACCACCGTCTCGACCGTCGTCTACGACGCCCGCGGAAAGGCGCAGACGGTTATCGTCAAGATGGAAAAAACGGCAGCGATTGGTGAGGATGGAAGCACAACCGACGACTGGACGCTCACCATCGAGACGGCGGACGGCACTGAGATCGACGGCGGACAGGAACTCGTCTTCGATGCATCCGGAGCACTCGTTTCGATCGATGGAAACAGCGTGGAAGACGGCGCGACCGGATTTACGTTCAACTGGGACATGGATGGTGACGGTAACGAGGAGGAGCTCACGCTGCAGCTCGCCGACAGCGACCGGCCGTTCCTCACCCAGCACTCCGGCTCCACCACCGCCACCGTGCAGGAACAGAGCGGCCAGCCCGCCGGAAGCGTCGTTGGTTACAGCATCAATCCCGACGGCGTGCTCGAGCTCAACTTCTCGAACGGCCAGCAGCAGAAGCTCTTCCAGCTTGCCCTCGGCGACGTCAACAATCCGAACGGACTGGAGCAGGTGGGCGAGAACTTCTACCAGCTCACCAGCGCATCGGGCGATCTCCAGCTTGGCCGCGCCGGGCGCGACCTGGCGACATCCGTCGTCGCTGGAACGCTCGAGATGAGCAACGTCGACCTGGCATCCGAATTTACCGATATGATCGTGACGCAGCGTGGCTACCAGGCCTCCGCGCGCATCATCACGACCTCGGATGAAATGCTCCAGGAGACGGTTCAGCTCAAGCGATAATCCTTCAGGGATTTCTCGATGAGAGAGGCCTCACGCCAATCGCGGCGTGGGGCCTTTTTAATTGATCGCGGCGCAGAGTGATCGGATCACTCGAGTCATACGATCACTCGCGCGCGCGCGTGCGCGAGTCATCCTATCACTTAGTCATCCGATCACTCGACCCAGGCCCACCGCCACACTCAACCGCTTTAGAAGTCGCCGACGGTGCCGATATGTTGGATGCAGCTTTCCTGCTCCGTGCGCACGAAATCGAACGTATAAATGAAACATCAGGACAGGAGTGCATCGCACGTGCTCCAACTCGTCAGCTTTGTCATCGACGAGGAAGAGTTCGGGGTGGACATCCTCAAGGTGCAGGAGATCATCCGGATCGTTGCCGTCACGCGTGTGCCGCATGCGCCTTCTTTTGTTGAAGGCGTGATCAACCTGCGCGGACGCATCGTGCCGGTGCTCGATCTCCGGGAGCGGTTCGCGCTACCGAAGCGCCCGCCCGACAAAGACACGCGCATCATCGTCGTGGACCTCGATGGCCGCGTCGTTGGCTTCCGTGTCGATTCGGTGCGCGAAGTGATCCGCGTCGACCGCTCCGTCATCGAGCCGCCGCCGGATCTGGCCATCGGCATCGACGCACGCTACATCACGGGTGTGGCAAAACTCGACGACCGGCTTCTGATCCTGCTGGACCTCGACGAAATCCTCACGACTGATGAAGGTGCGGCGCTCGAAGACGTGGCCACGGTCTCATAAACGATAGGCGGTCGCTGAACGCTGTCGCGCCGCCTCTGGTAAATGGTAAAACCCTTATTCCGACGCAGGAACGGGATTGTGATGAAGAATCGGAGTTGTTGATGAACCTGCCACATGATCGTCGAGCGCGTGGAAGTGATCTGTCGACTGACGGATTCCACGCTATTCGTGCGATGATCCACGAATTCTGCGGGATCTACTTCGAGGAGAACAAACGCTACCTCCTCGAGAGCCGCGTGCGCCAGCGGATGCAGGCGACGCGAGCCAGATCTCACGAAGATTATCTGCGCCTGCTCCAAAGAGATGGGCCGGAGGGCGAGCTGTCCGCGCTCATCAATGCCGTCACGATCAACGAAACCTACTTCTTCCGCCATCCTCATCACCTGGACCTGATCGTGCAGCTCCTCATCCCCGAATTCCTCTCCCGGCGCAAGGAGACGGGCATTCCGCGCATCCGCATCTGGAGCGCCGCGTGCTCATCGGGCGATGAGGCATACTCGGTCGCGATCCTGATACGTGAGCGGATCCAGCCGATCTATCCACGGGCGATGATCGAGATCGTAGCCACCGACATCGACACGGCTATACTCCAGTCGGCGCGACGCGCGAGCTATTCGGAGTACGCGGTCAGGAACGTCCCAAAAGATCTTCTGGAAAA
>CAZKDQ010000127.1:0-1799 GCA_964551345.1 uncultured Rhodothermales bacterium | reverse complement strand
ACGCGGTCAGGAACGTCCCAAAAGATCTTCTGGAAAAATATTTCACCCTCCACGACGGTAAGTATGTGCTGGATCCGACCGTGCGAGACATGGTGCGTTTCCGCAGCCTTAATCTTATGGATGATACCTCGATGCGCAGTATGACGGGCTTCGACATCATCCTGTGCGCCAATGTGCTCATTTACTTCGACGGCTCGGCACGGCGGCACGCGCTCGATCTTCTGCATCGTAGCATCAACCCCGGCGGATACCTCTTTCTCGGCTTTTCGGAAACGCTCTACGGCATGAGCGACCAGTTCGTACCGGTACGCTTTGACCGCACGCTGGTGTATCGCAGAACCGAAGTCACACCTGATCCGGAGGCGCATAGTGTCTCATCGCGCCCGCGCCACATCATATCGAATCAAACGAGTTGACAGATGAAGTTCCTGGTAGTCGACGACTCTCCGACCATGCGCCGAATCGTGTGCAATGCGCTTCGCGAGATCGGTTATGGCGACTATTCCGAAGCGGAGGACGGCGAGGATGCCGTCGAGAAGCTGCGTAGCGAGCCGTTCGATTTCGTGATCACCGACTGGAATATGCCCAACATGAACGGGCTGGAGCTCACGCAGACGTTGCGAAGCGATGCGACCTACGCGGAGGTCCCGATCCTGATGATCACCACGCGCGGAATGAAGGAAGATGTTATCGCGGCGATGCATGCGCGCGTCAACAACTATATGGTCAAACCCTTCACGCCGGATGTACTGCGCGAGAAGATCAACCAGATCCAGAAAACGGCCTGACGATGCAAGCGAGGGATATCAACGAGATTATCGCGAGAATCAACGAGCTTCGGGCCGTCTTCGTGCTTGGTCAACGTGCCGTTCCGTTCCTCGAGGAGGTGTTCGTTTTCTTACGGGAGATTGCACCGCTGCTCGATGAGATCAACGATTCGATCCGTGAGACAACGGCATCGATGCCGCGCGCGACCTCGCAGCTTAAAAGCGTGAGCGAAGCCACGAAACTGGCCACGACCGAGATCCTCGATCTCGCTGACGAAGTCCAGGATCAGCTCTCGCCGCTTCGTCAGCACTTCGAAGAGGCGGGCGCGGACCTCGCGAACATCGGCCAACTGGATATAGAAGCCTGGCGCATCGCGGAGCAAGCTTTCGCTCAACATGGCATTACGCCTCCGGCCGACCTTCAGAAGGTCTGGGAGGAGCGCTCGAATCTCCTCGCAGAGGTGCAGGCGGAGTGTTCGCGTGATCAGAAAGCCGTTGCAGATATCCGAGAGCGCGTCAGCCGCATCGTGATGTCTTTGCAGGTGCAGGACATCACGGCGCAGCAGATAGCGTCGTCGAATCATCTGATCGAATCAATTCGCACCCGGATGACTGCCCTCGTGGACCGCCTTGGCGTGGCGCCTGCTCTACCCACCGAGCCTGCGTGGCCGAAGGATTCACCAACGACGTTCGATCCGCATGCGCGATACGATGGCGACAGCATGCGCCAGGAAATGATTGATGAGGTCGTCCGCAAAGGCGTGCCTGCGCAGGATGAGCCGGCCGAGCCGCAACCGGCATCGCGTGCTCCAATCACCGATGCGCTAATCGATCAGCTATTTGCGGCCTGCGAGGCCGATCCCCCAAGACCGGCGCATTCCCCGCCGGCGGCAATCGATCCCGGCGACGAAGCACGCGCTTCGCAGGCCGAGATCGACGCACTCTTTCGCAACGGCTCTTCGTCCTGACATCGAACTATGACCAGCGACCTGTTCAACGAAGAGATGCGGGAGATCGTCGAGAGCTTCGTCG
>CAZKDQ010000126.1:5942-8204 GCA_964551345.1 uncultured Rhodothermales bacterium | reverse complement strand
CTGCCCGCATCCGTCGTCTGGTTCTACCAGGAGATCGCCCGGCGCATCGGGTCCGAGAGAATGGCCGAATATCTGCGCCGGTTTGACTACGGGAACGCGGATACCTCAGGCGGCCTCCACCTATTCTGGCTCTCGGGCGGACTTCGGATCTCCGCCGAAGAGCAGATTGACTTCCTCGAACGGTTCTATCACGGCCGGCTCGATGCTTCTTCGGCTGCGGTTACGCTTACGAAGGAACTGCTCGTCCTCGACGACGCATCCACATATCGACTGAGCGGGAAGACGGGCTTAACGAACCAGGGCGAGGGCGAGCCAGACATCGGCTGGTTCGTGGGATACGTCGAACGCGACGGAGCCGTCTCATTCTTCGCGCTCAACCTGGACGTCCACCAGAACGAGCACATTGCCGCGCGAACGGCGATCGCACGATCTATTCTGGAAGATGTGGGATTAATTGGTGCGCAGTGACTTACCGGACGCGGCGGGCGATACGCTCGGCCTCTGAGGCCGGATCCTCAACGGCCTCATCGTCGAGTGTTCGGTCGTTAGGCTCGCGGTCTTCGAGCAGATCCCAATCTCGGCTGGTCACAATCGCTTCGAGGTGTTCGAGTCGACGGACGAGGCGGTCGGCATCGAGCTGCTGCGCCGGAAGTTCCTGGCGAAGAAGATCGCGCACCTGGTTGGCCGTAAGCTGGTTCTGTTGCTGCATCAGTTCGCGCACCTTGCGCTCTTCCCAGTCCTGCGTTCCGAGGCCGAAGAGTCCGAACACGGAAACGGCATGGCTCAGTAGTCCTATTCCCCACCCTACAATTGGCCATATCGCCCAGAACGGATCAGGCGCGGAAGTTAGATTGATCGCCACCAGTAGCGCGTTGACGACGAGGTACGTTCCCAGATGGCTGTAGAAATCTTTCAGGTCGCGCACCCGCTTTCGGGCACGTCTTTCATCGGCCTCATGCGACGTATTCGTGGGCATCATTTCTGATTTCATGGCGACAAGAAAGATTGAGATAATCTCAGGTACGTACGCGCATCCGAATCTGTTCACCCTCTTCGCTGAGAGCTATCTCTTGACGACTCCCGGCGCACGATCGGTGCCGTCTTCGCACCCTCCCGTCAGAACGGGAAGAACAACATCACAACGAGCAGCGACGCGATCAGGACGAGTACCTTGTTTTGGACGTCGAAATGCGCATCGTCATCTTGATGATGCGTCCACGTTTCCGTCCCTCCGCGCATTTCTCATCCATCACTACATCGATGACGGAGGCACGATGCCGTTGATGCGCATGTAGGTTACGAGGCTGCCGTAATGCTCGTAATTGTGGGAGGAGTTGAACGCCAGAATCGCCGAGGCGGCAAGTGGCATGTTGAACAGCGAGCGAATCTCGGCGCCTTCTGCATCGGTGATCCTTTCGTACACGCTGCCGCAGTAATCGAGCGCCTCTCGAAGCGCCGGGACGATGTCTGCCTTCGTGGTTGCTGTCTCCTCATAATTGATCTGTGACGGATTCTCCTCACCGGCAGCCACCGAGCAGATGAGATATTGCGCGCTTGCAATGTGGGCCAGCATCTGACCGGTGGTGCGCACGTCGTCAGTTGGGCGGAAGTCGTACATCTCCTCGTCCAGCATTTCGGCGGTTTGCATGATGTGGCTCGCCGTGAGATCATGCAGACCCTTGAGTGAGGTCATGACCGGATTCTCAGGTGCTTCACCCGCCTGCGCAAACGCGCTTCCGGGGAGGAGAAGGAGCAGGAGGCAGATCGAAAATAGCGTTCTCATGACGGGCGCTCAGATTGATGTGGGTGTGCCTGCGGAAGATGATAACCGCCCCGGGTCAGTGAGTAAATAGCTTGCGCTACTTCCACGATCGAGGAATGACCCCGGTAAAGACGGACGGCACAGACGCGTCAAATGGACTCCGTTAATCTAGACGAATTTCGGCTGATCGGCTAAACGATGTACCTGAAGTCCTGGTAGATGCGGAGGTCATGGGTGGCAGACATGGAAAAGCCTCGGCCGGACTCGTCGCGGTAGCTGGTCGCAGAGCTGATCACGCTCGGCTCGCCGCGGCTGAAGTAGGCGTCCGCGGTGTCGATGAACATCCGGATCTCCTTTTCGGGCGGCAAATAGGCGAGGCGATGGAAGAGGTTCAGCCTGGACGTGTCGTGCCCGTCTGCGCCTCGGAGCGGTTGATCGAACTTCGTGCGGATGCCGTGCGCCGCGCGCCTTCCCCGGTTCCGAACGCTCACGAACAGGTT
>CAZKDQ010000126.1:0-5842 GCA_964551345.1 uncultured Rhodothermales bacterium | reverse complement strand
CCCACTCGAACAGCTCGTTGTCGTGCGGCATGATTCCGCGCTTCAAGACGATGTTCGTGTACCTTGGCCGCCCCGGCATCTTCCGCGTCGCGTACTCGCGATCAGCACCCTCTCGATACTCAATCACTTCGTACTCGAATCCAAGCCCTGAGACGTCAGAGAAAGAACCGCGCGTTCCTCCCCATTCTACCAGAAATTGAAACGAAGGCGCCGGGTAATCTGCCATGGTCAGTGGATGCGGATAAGTGGTCAGTGGTTGATCGAATCAACGATCCACCTGCCACGCGAGCAACGATCCGCTGCAAGGAATCGCTGCGATCGAGGATGGAAATTCAGAGGGAGGTTTGCTCCCCCTGAACCTCCACCCGGATCGTTCGATTACTGCCTGCGGAGGGTAAAGGCGAAGTTGTCGAATCCCGATCCGCGCATTCCACCGCTGATCGAATTGCCGTCAGCACCGAGGTCGCCGGTGAAACTCATATCATCAAAGTCATTGCTGCGAACGGTGAGCGTTACGCTGGGGAAGTTGTAGACACCGGTCGTCGTGATGGCCAGCGGCTCCACCAGCACCATCGTACCGGCACCGCTGACGCTGCCGCCGTTATCCTGGAGCTGCACATCCATCGATAACGGAACGCCCTGAATCGTCGTCTGGCCCATCCACCGGCCGGTCAACGTAGGTTCGTCGGGCTCGACGGGATTGTCGCTGCACGCGAGGAGTGATGCGCTGAGGAAGATGAGCAGCGCTAGCTTTTGAATGGAGCGAATGAGTGTGTTCATGGCAGTGGTGGTTGGGGTGAGTGGATTGGTAACAGTGATGGTGATGGGAATTGTCGAGGTGCTGCGGTTATCGCACGGCGATGATCTGCCGGTGATAGGTTTCTCGACCGAGCGTCAACCGCACGAAGTAGCCTCCGGAAGGCAGGTCACGCGCATCGAATCGGACTTCATGCACGCCGGCTGGTCGCTGCCCCGCCGCTACGGTCGCGACGCGCCTCCCGATGAGATCGAAGACAGCGATCTCTGCATCGCCGGCTTGAGCGAGTTCGAAGCGGATCGTCGCGGCGCCGCTGAACGGGTTCGGGTAGACCGAATGAAGCGCAGATGCGGTCGCCGGCACGGTTTCGGTGCCTGTCGCAGCCTGCCCGCCAAGTACGAACCAGTGCGGATTGTAAAGCGGCGTGTCGTAGGCGAGATAGTTAAAGGCACCCGCCTCGATGTCGGCGAATAGAAGCACGCCGAGTTGCGGCGCAGCCATGGCGAGTACGCCGTCATCGGGTGAGAATGTCGGGCGCTGGGCGTCGTACACCGGCTGGCCGTTGACCGTCACCGACGGCATATCGAGAAAGCGGATCTCGCCCGTGCCGAAATCACCCAGAACGACATCATGAACTCCCGTAGCGTTGTCGATAGCGTTGAAGACCACCTTCTGCGAGTTCGTCCGGCTGTAGGCTACGTTGCCGACGCTCATGGTGGTGGGCTGCGCCGGCAGCAGATTAAAGACCTTGTTCGACGGGAGGTCGAGTTCATAGATCGACCAGAACTCGAGCAGGCCGCCGAGACCGGATCCACCTGCATTGAAGGCATCGAAGATGAGGCGATGGTCTTCGGGATCGGGAGACCACGCGATCACATCGGGATATTCAACCGTCGTCGCTTTTACACCGTCCTGGCTCGTTTCGGGCTCTAGTGGGATGGCCCCGACTCGTTCTCCATCAAAAATGTAGATCGTCGGATCGCCAAGGTACGCGGACACAAGCGCGACATAATCTTCTCCCGGAGAAACGGAGGCATTCCAGAGATCGCCCTGTTCGTAGAGGTAGAGATTCTCGAATACGCTCACTTCACCGGAAGTCACGTCGATATTGGCGAGCCGCCCCTGCGCATTCACGAACCAGATCCGCTCGCCACTGCGACCGGTGGTTAGCTGCGAGCGATCCTGGATCTGCTGCGACGCGCGCGCCACCGCCTGTGGGTGCTCGAAAAGCGCGCTCTGAACATTATCGGGCGACGAGACGTCCGCGGTGCCGATCCGGCCATCGGTCATCATAAAAGTGATGATCGATTTTCCACCCACCAGCACCGGCACGGTCGGCCCGCTTCCGCCGTCGCCCGTTCCGCTGTTGATCCCCACGGCATCGAAGGCAGACCGAACGGCATTCAGCTCTGCGCCCTCGCCGTGGAGGTCCTTTGTCGCCTGTTCGATAGCATTTCGGGCATCAACGAATTCGCTGTTGCGGGTCAGATAATGACTCAGAGCGCGATAGTAGATGTCGCCCGTCTTGTCATGGCCGATCGCCTGCATGATGAGCGCAGCGGCGCGATTGGGAATCCCGCTGTTGACGTGCACGCCGCCGTTATCCTGATCCAGCGGCATCTCACGGAACTCGCTCATGTGCGCCGGTTGCGGAGACAGCACCTGCGGGTTGTTGGGATTCAAGAGATCTCGCAGTGCGATTCCCTTACCCGGCAGCATGATCGTCTCGCCGAGCAGCATGTTCTCCGGGTCGATGAGCACGCCGAAGACATCGGCAAAGGATTCATTGAGCGCTCCCGGCTGAAACTGGTAAACGAGGTTCGCGGTGTGCTGGATGACGCCGTGGCTCATCTCGTGCCCGCCCGTATCGAGCGAGCCCGCCAGCGGCTTGAAGACCTCCCGCCCGTTGCCGTAGACCATGACGCGCCCGTTCCAGAAGGCATTGTCGACCTGCCGGCCGTTTTCGGTGATGTGGATGACGGAGATCAGCGACTGGTCGTTGTCGTCTATCGCTTTGCGGCCGTGCGTGTCGCGGAAATAGTCATACGCGATGCGCATATTAAAATGAGCGGAGACGGCAACCGGATCGGCCCATGTATTATCGGCCGAAGTGACGTGCATCAGCTCGACGGCCTGCTGCAGATCCTGGTTATTCGCCGAGATCGTGATGGCGCCGCCTGCCGGTTCATTCGGCATCGTCGAACCCGTAGCTGAATAGTTCGGCAGGTCCCAGATCTTGTAGTAGAGGTTGTCCGAATGGCGGTAGGCGCGGAAGCCTTGCAGGACTCCGTTCAGGTCCGTCGCCTGTGCATCGTGGAATGTGCCTGATGATGTCGGAGCCGCATCGAAATCGGGCAATCCATCGAATCGAATCGCGGCCGGTGATGCCGTTGGATCGTAATGAAGCGTGCAGTGCCGCTGGATCCGATCTAGAACGCTTCCATCTTCTGCATCGATGATGTAGGTGAACCATTCCACCAGGTTCGGGTGGAGCGAGACCTCGTAGGCCGGCCGCATGGAGCCGTCCGCGAGTGGAAACAGGATGAGCTCTGATTCGACCTCATCGAGCCCGAACATGGCGGCGGCTTCATCCGGAACTGGAGCCCACTGTTCTCGCGCCTGGAGATCGGAGACCACGATGTCATAGGCGGCTGCGGCGTTGAGATTGAGCTGAAGGTCCACCTCGCGCGGCGTCGGCTCGTAGGTGCCGTTGATCGTGTAAACCTCGCCCGACGCATCAAAATGCACGTACAGGTCGCGCCCCCAGACCGGGATGCCGTCGTAAACCTGCTCGAATCGGACGTGTGCGAAGCCAAGCTCATCAACAGCGTAACCGGTGCCTCGCAGCTCTTTCGACGGCTCGCGCAGCTGCAGGAGGGCAGCGTGTTCGTCCAGCACGTCCAATGCGGCGCCGATCCGATCAAGCCCTCGCTTTGATGCCTCGATCCGACCAAGGTCGCCGTTCATCCAGCGGACGGTACCGTTGTCTGCTCGTCGAACCTCCATCGGCTTAAGGTCATATGCCGGCGCGGACTTATGTGCAACGCGATCCGCCTGACGAAGCACGCCCTGCACAGCGGGCAGATCGTTGATGGACGCCGTTCCAACCGACGTGGCCGCTTCATGTAGCGACGACGACGGCTCCGCAGAAAGAAATGCTTCCACAGACTCGTAGATCGGGATCGATTCGACATCCGGCCTCTCGAGCGGGCGCGGATCGTGATCGACCTTCTGCGCAGACACGTGCGTCGTCAGCGTCCATGACAGACAGAGCAGTAGTGTGATTGGCTTGAGCAGATTCATAGCATTTAGGAATTATCGTTGATCGTCACTTGCTTCGGTCGCGATCACATCCCGGACGTATTGATAGACGGATGCGGCAGTGGATGTGGGATCTTCGGCCTGGCTGCCGGTTGCCCAGGAGAGGCGGCGGGTGGATCCATTTGCCGTCATCTCGATGAATGTGGTCAGATTGCCGCTCTCTGAGATCTGCAGGTCGAGCAGACCATCATCATGTATCCGCTGCCAGAGGCTCGCCATATGCGATTCCGAGAGCGAACCGACGCGTCGCGCTTCCTCTCGCTCGGCAACGCCCGACCATGCCGTGACGGCGCCGTCGGCATCGATGCGGTGCCCTTCCCACATGCCACTGTAACCGCCGCCGCTACCGATGACGATCGAAAAATCCGGCGGCATAGCGTCCATCGTTCGCGTTCCGTTCGCTCCGCCGCAGGCGACGAGACCGGAGCCGAGGCTCAGGAGAAGCAGCACGAAGCCGACTCGTAATGAAATCTCCGATCGGGATGCCGGCGGTGAAAAGTGCATATCAGGTTACTCAGTGCTGCCAGGCGGGAAGAGGTAAGCGATGGGGAAAGCCGTACTGGCTACACCGACATGAACGAGATATCGCGGCGCGCCTGATCATCACCTTGCAATTTTTCTCACGGCGCGTCGGCAGCGTTTCCTTCAGGCGTTATCGGAAGTGCGCCCGTGTGTGAGGCGCTGGATCAACAGGCCGCCGTCTTCAACCGGTGAATAATGAGATGCAGGATCGGCGACGGTTGAGCGTCCTATCCCCTGCCCGTATTATTCGACCGAAGCAGGGTTGAAGGGACATCAAACGAGGGATGCGGAGTAGCGCAGCCCCTGAGAGACTCAAGCCAGAAGCACGATTCCTGCGTGATGATCAACCACGTGAGCATCCAGCCAGAGATGACGAGTCGACACAATGGCATTCGCCATCGCATCACCTTCACGACCGCATCCACGCCACTTGGATGGTTGCTGGTGGCAGCGACGGAACGTGGCGTATGTGAGATTGCTCTCGGCGACGACGCTCTATCCCTCGAATCCGACTTGCACGCGGCGCATCCGAACACGGACGTTCTGCCTGCGGAGGATGAATTGCGCGGTGTCGTAAATGACCTCGTCGACTATCTAAGCGGACGCGGACCGCTTCCGGGCATGTCGCTGGATGTCATGGCCACCGAATTCCGCCGCCGAGTGTGGAAGGCACTCCAGGAAATCCCCTGTGGCGAGACGCGGTCGTACAGCGAGCTGGCCGAGTCGATAGGCGCTCCGGGTTCAGCTCGCGCCGTGGCGAATGCATGCGCCGGCAACCCTGTCGCGCTGGTGATCCCCTGCCACCGCGTCGTGCGCCGCGATGGATCCACGAGCGGATACCGCTGGGGCGCAGAGCGGAAGCGGCAATTGCTGGAAATGGAAGCCGCGATGCGAGTTGGCGGCTGAGGTTGTCGTCCAGAATCCCAAACGAGACGTAACGGCTCCGCCCATCACCTCAGACGTGTTGTACACGTCTCGTCTGCCGGCCGCTGATCCATCGAAGAGTTGATTAATAACCCCGCATCGACGGGCTGGTGGAAACGACCGCGTTGCCGGGCGAGTAGATCCGTCGTATTATCCATGCTCCCGCGGCGCGAAATGCGCCCTGCGACCATTGCCCTATAGCTCAATTGGCAGAGCGCCTGACTCTGGATCAGGAGGTTTTAGGTTCGAATCCTAATAGGGCAACACCGAAATCAGCCTCAGAAACGCCGAAAACAGCGATTCTGGGGCTTTTTTGTT
>CAZKDQ010000125.1:4471-8244 GCA_964551345.1 uncultured Rhodothermales bacterium | reverse complement strand
CCCATCGCGCGATCCATTCCATGTATGGGAAACGGACTGTGCGTATCGAAATGTTTGAATCCTGCCTTTCGGACAGCGGCGGCGGCGTGCAGTAGCGAGCCGGGATCAGAGAACTCTGCGAGCAGCCCGTAGGTCTGCCCTCGCTCTCCATCATAGATCCCCATCGAGGCCTTGAATTCGCGTATCAGCTTTTTCATTGCGTATCGGGGCTATTCGTCATCTCCCGGGCGGGGCCCCGGGCGGCCGTACCCAAGATCGCGGCCGTGCGGCGCACCATCACCATGATCCTCGTAAAAATGCGGATCGGCTTCGGGCATGACGCCTTTGACCTCCGAGATCGCCACCATCGGCAGGAATCGGAGGAACAGCAGGAACAGAGTGAAGAAGAGGCCGAACGTTCCGGCGAAGGTCAGCACGTCGACGAGTGACGGCGAGTAGTAGCCCCACGAGCTCGGAAGGAAATCGCGGTGCGTCGACGTAATCACGATGACGAAGCGCTCGAACCACATTCCGATGTTCACGATGATCGAGATCACGAACATGAACGGGATGCTTCTGCGAAGCCGCTTCACCCAGAAGAACTGCGGGAAGAGCAGGTTGCATGACATCATGATCCAGTACGCCCACGCATAAGGTCCCGTAGCGCGGTTTATGAAGGCGTACTGCTCGTACTCGACGCCCGAGTACCAGGCCATGAAGAACTCGGTGATGTACGCGAAGCCGACCATCGTACCTGTGAGAAGGATGACGATGTTCATCTTCTCCAGGTGATTCACCGTGATCAGGTTCTCCAGATTGTACACTTTCCGCGCGATGACCATCAGCGTGACCACCATCGCAAAGCCGGAGAAAATGGCACCGGCCACGAAGTATGGCGGGAAGATCGTCGTGTGCCAGCCGGGTATCACGGAGATCGCGAAGTCAAACGAGACCACCGAGTGCACCGAGAGCACGAGCGGCGTGGCGAGGCCGGCAAGGAGGAGGTACGCTTTCTCATAGTTGCGCCAGTGGCGGTTCGCGCCGGACCATCCCATCGAGAAGACGCCCAGCACGCGCTTGCGCCAGATCGTTTTGGCACGATCACGTAGCGTAGCAAGATCGGGGATCAGGCCGACGTACCAGAACATCAGCGAGACCATGAAATAGCTCGAGACCGCAAATACGTCCCACAAGAGCGGGCTCTTGAACTGCGGCCACATGTCCATCTGGTTCGGGATGGGCAGCATCCAGTACCATGCAACCCATACACGTCCGGTATGGAAGAGCGGGAAAATGAGCGCACAGATGACGGCAAAAATCGTCATCGCCTCCGCGGCGCGGTTGATCGACGTACGCCACTTCTGGCGGAAGAGAAAGAGGATCGCCGAGATGAGCGTACCGGCGTGACCGATACCGACCCAGAAGACGAAGTTAACGATCGGCCATCCCCACGCGACGGGCTGGTTATTGCCCCATACGCCAACGCCGTTCCACACCTGATAGGCGAGCATGACGAGCATGATCACCAAAAAGGTGCTCGAGATGGCGAATGCGACGAACCACTGCGGGGGCGTCTTCTTCTCCGCATGAGCCGCCACCAGATCGGTCAGCTCTCGGAACGTCGGATTACCGAGGACCAGCGGCGGGTCCGCGTGGAAGTCCTGGCCCGCGTGGGTGTCCACGGGATTATCAGAATGTGGCGGTGTACTCACGAGAGCGTCTGATTGAGCATGCGTCCGGTTGAAAGTGCACGTGTTCCGGTTACACGCGTAATGTAGGCGGTCATGTGATCAAGCCTCCATCTCGGCCAGACGAGGGTTCGGGTTGTTGACCCGGCCGAGGTAGGAAAGACGAGGTTTAGTGTTGAGGTACGCCAGGACCTCGTAGCGTCGGTTGTTCTTCCTCTGCTCCACGACTTCCGACTGCGGATTGTTGAGGTCACCAAACGTGATCGCGCGGCTCGGGCACGCCTGCTGGCAAGCCGTCATCACCTCTCCGTCTTCGAGATCGCGCTCTTCCATTGCGGCCGTACGCTGTCCACCACGGATGCGCTGGATGCAGAAGGTGCATTTCTCCATCACACCGCGCATCCGAACCGTGACGTTCGGGTTCTGGCCCATCTGCACCGTCTCCGGCAGCGTCTTCGTCCAGTTGTAGAAGTTGAAGCGCCGGACTTTGTACGGGCAGTTGTTTGAGCAGTACCGCGTACCGATGCAGCGGTTGTAGACCATCTGGTTGAGCCCGTCCGGCGACTGATACGTCGCTGCAACCGGGCATACAGACTCGCACGGTGCGTTGTCGCAATGCTGGCACAGCATCGGCTGCATGAGCATTTCCGGCTCATCTTCGCTGCGCTCATCCGAGCTCACGAAGTAGCGATCGAGGCGCAGCCAGCCCATATGGCGCCCATGGCCGACCTCCTTCTTGCCGACCACCGGAATGTTGTTCTCGCTATAGCAGGCGATGACGCAGGCGTTGCAACCCGTGCAGGCATTGAGGTCGATGACCATGCCCCACTGGTTCTGGTAATACCGGCTTTCGCGCTGCGGCGCCTGTTCATGTGGATGGCGCTCCGCCCAAAGCTCCGGATACTCGCCCCAGGGCTCTCCTTCCGGAAGCAGGGGCTCCATATCCTCGGTGAAGTTCGGATTCTCGCGGTACTCTTGAAGAGATGCTTTCCGGATGATGGGTCGGCCTTCCATCGACCCGTGCTCCTGCGTCGTGACGAGCTCGTAGCTACCAGCTACTCGTTCGACCTGCACCCCGGAAACAATCGTCCCCATGTCTGCCGACCGAAGGACGGAGACGTTATGGCCGACGCCGTTGGCAATGGGACCACGGTTATAGATATCCGTCTCGTGGTCGAGGTCGAAAATGTGGTCGCCGAGCAGTTCACGTGGTGACGAGATCTCGCGACCATATCCCAGGTTCACCGTGATCGAGTTGTCCGCGAAGCCCGGCATGATCCATACCGGAAGCTCGACGCTGCCGGTGGAGGTCGAAATGCTGACTCGATCCACATCGTACCTGCCGCGATCGTAACGGATGCCCACGCCCAGCCGCTCGGCCGTCGCGGCGCTCATCAGAGCAACGTTGTCCCAGACCAGCTTCGTGGTAGGATCGGGCAGCTCCTGCAGCCATGCATTGTTGGCATAAGAGCCATCGAGAATCGTCGGATCCAGTCGGAAGACGAGCTCGATATCATCCGAGCCTGTGGCCGGAAACTCTGTCGGAATAGACGAGGGTGCTCCACTCGTGTAGGAGAACGCCGAATCCTGCTCGAATCCGTCGTGCAGAATCCGCCTCCAGCCCTGTTCAAACTGCCCGCCGATCCGATCCTGCCATGCCTGTCGGACGAGATCATACCCCGTCGTCTCCTCGCCGGTCGCGAGGAAGCCGATCAGCTCCACCTCCGATTTCGCCTGCTCATACAGCGGCGCGATCAGCGGCTGGATGACGGAGACCGTGCCGTCGTAGGCGCGGCCATCGCCCCATGCTTCGAGGTAATGGGTACGCGGTATATGCCACTGCGCGGCGCGGGCCGTCTCATCAACATGATGCCCGAGATGGATCGTCGTCCCGACGTTTCCAAGGGCCTCGACGAATCCTAATTCCGGCGAAAGGCTGTATGCCGGGTTCGACCCTATGATGAGCAACACATCGACGTTGCCGCCGCGCATGTCGGCAACGAGCTCCTGCATCTCCATCGACTGCGGCTGCCGCCGCTCCTCGCCCGTGTCGAGCAGCATCATGACTTCGCCGATGCTGCCAAGGGCCGCGTTGATTGCGGCGCA
>CAZKDQ010000125.1:1928-4371 GCA_964551345.1 uncultured Rhodothermales bacterium | reverse complement strand
AACTCGCGCGAGTTGTGGACGTGGTTCGGATCGGTCGCACCAAGGAAGTCGTCATCCAGACTTACGACGACCTGCGCCTGACTAAAGCGGTAGAGCGGACGAATCCGACGGCCGAAGGCTTCCTGCAGGCCATAACCCCGGTTATCTTCACCCTCTTCGCGGTAGGTGATCCACCGCACATTCTGAAAGCGCTGCTGCAACTGCTGCCGCAGCGACTCTATCGTCGGCGATATACCAGGCTCAGCGAGAACAGCGATTCGTGCCGAACCTGTCTGCGCGATGCGCCCCACCTCGTTTGCAAAATCCTCCCACGCCGCTTCCTCGCCATCTCTCAGTACGACTTTGGACCGGTCGGGATCGTAAAGACTCAGGACGGAAGCCTGTTCGAAGATGCTGCTCGCGCCCAGGCTCATCGGGTGCTCTGGGTTGCCCTCTACCTTCGTAGGCCGCCCCTCATGGCTGCGAACGAGAATCGGACGCAACGAGCCGCGGAGGGGCATCGCCGTGGCGTAGCTCAGTGGCAGCCCAGGTACGATTTCTTCCGGCTGACGCGAGTATGGTAGCACCGTCTCGACAGGGCGCCGGCATGCCGTGAGCCCGGCCATCGCCATAGACGCACCCATGAGCTGCATAAACTGGCGTCGGGACGCCGTGCCGGGGCCATGGCTGGCGCCGGGGAGGAATTCCTCGCTGGCGTCAGATACGAGATCAGGATCTTCGCGCAACTGGTCGTAGCTGCGCCAGAAGCGCTCGCCGTCAGGCTCACGAGCTGCGTTTGAATCCAGAACAGGAAGGTCGATCATGCGATCAGTATGTCGATGCCGGGCAATAACGGCTCGAAAGCCGCACCGCCGGGTCGAGTCTTAGTAATGACAGGCTGAGCAGTTGGTAGGCGGACGGATGCCGTCGGCCCGAATCCGCTCGAGATTACGTTCCACAAAATCCGCAGGCTGCACGTAACCCATTGTGGTCACCTCCTCTTGCGGCCGCAGATAAAGCTCCGGTTGACGATGACAATCGAGGCACCATCCCATCGAAAGCGGTTCAGCCAGCGTCACGACATCCATCTGGTCAACACGCCCGTGGCACGTCTCGCATCCCACACCGGCATCCACATGAAAGGCATGACTGAAGTGCGCGTAATCCGGAAGGTGGTGCACCTTCACCCATTCGATGGGATCGCCTGTGGCCCAGCTTTCACGAACGGGCAGCAACTGCAGCGACTCCGTCTGAATCTGGTTGTGGCAGTTCATGCAGGTCTGCGTTGGTGGCACCGTTGCATGTGGAGACACCTCGACTGCCGTGTGGCAGTATCGGCAGTCCATCCCCAGCTCCCCGGCATGCAGACGATGGCTGTACTCAACCGGCTGAACCGGTGCATACCCGACGTCGGTGAACTCGGGTGAGAAGTAGTACCAGATCAGGAAGATGAACAAGACGCCGCCGAAGAGCGACCCGACCAACGTAAAGAGCGGTACCACGTTGGTCTTCTTCGAGAAAATCTGTGGCATACGGACAGAACCGTCTACGTGAAAACGGAGCGGCACGCCTCCTACAGCGAGACGAGCGGCGATCCTACTGAACCGGGAGTCGCAACTGAACGCTTCGGCAAGCCGGCGTCTTGTTGCGTGGGCCGCTCCCTGTTATTTCAGGCGACGAATCTACTACAAACGTATATCAACCGTAGGGGAATCCCCCAGAGGTATCTTCATTTGCACGATTCTTCAAGGAGCCATTTCAGTGCCCAGAGGCCGATATGGCACCTCTCCGAACATACTTCATCGCTGCCACACCTGCCCGGCCGATGTCCGGCACGCACCGTGTTGATGGCCGCGCAAACCTAATTCGTTGCTCAACGAATTCCAAGACAAACATGTCTTTTAATGTGTCGCCTTCTCGTCGATAACGCGTCGTAGCATGATCCATCCCGTCAGAGGAACGCCGACGCCTCACGGCCAATCAGTACGTTGCACATATGCACGTCTGCAACGAGAGTGCTACCTTAGCCTGCTTTCTCTTAATCGACGGCCGACCGTATCTTGCCGATTATGAACGAATTGCGGCACACGATTCCCGCGGCTCCTCCGTCTCCGGCGACGGATGTTGTTGACGTAAGCGTCATCATCGTCAACTATAACGTGCGGGAGTTTCTGGAGCAGGCGCTGCAAAGTGTTCGCGCGGCATCGGGAAATCTGACCGTTGAGGTATTCGTCGTCGACAATGATTCGGCGGATGGATCGGTGGAGATGGTTCGCCGCCGCTTTCCCGACGTTCGCGTCATTGCCAATTCGGGCAACGCGGGGTTCAGCAAGGCGAATAACCAGGCCATCCGGCAAGCCCGTGGCCGGTATCTCCTGATCCTCAACCCCGACACGATTCTTCAAGAGGATACGCTCGACGAGCTGGCTCATTTCCTCGACACGCATCCTGACGCCGGAGCGGT
>CAZKDQ010000125.1:0-1828 GCA_964551345.1 uncultured Rhodothermales bacterium | reverse complement strand
GGTGACAACCTGCGCCGGGCGACGAATGGCAACGGCGCGGGACTGTTCGACGAGGAGTTCTTCATGTATGGTGAAGACCTCGACTGGTGCTATCGTATCCAGCAGGCCGGATGGAAGATCTACTACACCCCGTCGACGCAGATCATCCACTACAAGGGCGAAAGCACCAAGAAAGGTGAACTCCGCTACGTTCGCCTTTTTTACGGCGCGATGG
This sequence comes from uncultured Rhodothermales bacterium, assembly GCA_964551345.1. Taxonomy (GTDB): domain Bacteria; phylum Bacteroidota; class Rhodothermia; order Rhodothermales; family CAZKDQ01; genus CAZKDQ01. The sequence continues at coordinate 1,614 of CAZKDQ010000125.1, read as the reverse complement.
TCAAGTTCGCCGAGAAGCATCTGGAAGGACGGTACTCGGGGGCTTTCCGTCTCGCCATTCGCACTGCGATCTTTGGTCGCGCTTCTATGGGAGTCGTCTCGCGCATGCTGCGACGTCTCGCCCATCCGGCGCTCGAGCTTGTCCTCGTGTTTCTGATCGTATCGATCCTCGGCTCTGCTGCGGTCGGGGCGGGCGCTCGCACGCCGCTGTTCCTGATTTCCGTCGCAGGAGGGTTCGCTCTGCTCTATGTCGGGCTCGCGGCCATCGCCGGTTCATACCGCCGCGAGAATCGGCGACGGTTGAAGCCCGTCTGGAGAAGCATCACGCTTGCATTTATTCTGATGGCGGCGGTGTCGTTTTTCGTCAAAGACATCGCGTATTCGCGCCTGCTGCTTCTGATGAGCTTCGCCGCTTCCGGCGCTGCCGTTTCGCTTGTCCGGCTATCGATGCGCCGCCCACGAGCCAACGGCGACTGCCGCGTCCTGCTGGTGGGAGGCAGTGAAGAGGCCGAACGGCTCCAGCGAATGCTCGCCTATCATCCAGCACCGCCGTTCATCTTCGTCGGTCACGTTGATGGCGACGTCGATCGCAGTGACAGCGATGCCCTTGGACCGATCCGCCAACTGCGGGACATCGTCCGTTTGCACCGCATCGATGATGTAGTCTTCGCCAACAGCTGCGTGAGCAATCAGGAAATGTTCATGCTGATGCAGAAGCTGCAGGATCTGCCGATCCAGTTTCGCATTCTGGCGGAGGAGCCGGACCGGATCATCGGTAAATCCGCGATCAACGAATTCGTGGCGCCGTCGCTAGTGGATGTATCGGATACCATCCACTCGCCACGGAGCACGATTGCAAGGCGGTCGTTCGAGATTCCTGTCGCCGTTGCGGGACTGCTCCTCTACCCTGTCATCGCATTAGCAGCCGCCTTCTCGCGAGAGGGCACGATCTGGATGAGATTGAAGGAGAAGGTGGGATCGTGCTGGGATGTCGCTCGCGGAGAGATGGCGCTCGTCGGCTACGATCCCGAACTCGCTTACCGACCGCCGCGCGAGTGGCGACTGAAGCCGGGCGCCTTCTCCATTACCGATACGATGGCGCACCGCACTGATCCCTCGACGGACCTTCAGCAGGCTTACTGGTTTTATATGCAGAATCAGTCCGCCTCCACCGATTGGGACATCATGCTTCGGAGCCTGCGCTCGGGCGGGCGCTGATTCCATTTCAACGACTTTTACTGAACGTGCCTGAACAACACCTACTCGATTTCGAGCGCCCCCTCTACGAGCTTGAGCGAAAGCTTAACGAGATGCGGGAGTTCGACACGCGCGACCGAAGCGTCGACCTCTCGAAGGAGATCGAAGCGCTGCAGGCGCGCGTCGAGGAGCTGCGGGAATCCATCTACAAAAATCTCACCCGCTGGCAGCGCGTGCAGATCGCGCGCCACCCGCTGCGGCCGTACACGCTCGACTACATAGAGTCGCTAACGGATGGATTCGTCGAGATGCACGGGGATCGCCTTTTTGGGGATGATCCGGCCATCGTGGGCGGCTTTGCCAATTTTCGCGGCTCCGCATTTGGAAGCACCGATCGCCCGGTCATGATTCTGGGACA
>CAZKDQ010000124.1:0-8437 GCA_964551345.1 uncultured Rhodothermales bacterium | reverse complement strand
TTCGCTACATGCACGTGGAGCGAGCTAACAAGAGTCATGCACTGAATGAGGCGTTGGAGACCGTGGCGGATGGATTGGTTGTCTTTCTTGACGATGACGTGAGAGTGGACCCTGGTGTGCTGCGTGCTTACGCAATTGCTGCATGTAATAGCCCTTCGCGTGCATTCTTCGGAGGTCCACTCGGAAGCGACTTTGAAGTGGCGCCTCGTGCGAACTTGCTTCAACTCTATCCTGAATCCGTACGCGGGTTCTCGTTGATCGATTCTGTTTCACGAGGCTTCTATCTCGGTGCGAACTGGGCAGCGTATACCGAGGATTTAGCCACACATGGCGGATTCAATCCTGAGTACGGACCTGGTTCTGCTGGGCGTAGGCTAGGACAGGAGAGCGAAATGCAATCTCGACTAAGGAAAGCGGGTATAAGCATGGTCGACGTACCCGAGGCGATTGTATGGCACTATGTACCACGTGAGCGCTGTTCGGTATCCTGGTTGCTGCGTCGTTCGTGGAGAACCGGGAAATCCATAGGTTCCAAAGCTCGTCAAGGTGTCGCCCGCCACGAATTCAAAGATGCCACCATCAGTATCGTGTTCTTTCCCTTCTTCTTTGCAAAGGGGATTTTGAGCCGCGATAGCCTGAAGTACACCGCCGCCCTTCAGCATTTTTGTTATTATACTGGATACCTACGCGGTTATGCCGGCTCAAGATAATATTCGCATACTGTACTCTAATAGAGAGTGCAATGACTGATAGACAACGAGATCGTATACGGGCAGGTAAGAGCGTGCAGGTGCCACTTTCAATCATTTTGCCTACACACGGACGTTCAGCGTTGCTTGGCCGGACGTTGGAGACTGTAATTGCCTGCGATAAACCTGCTGGCTATGAAGGTTGCGTCGTCGTTGAGAATGGGAGCAGGGACGGCGCTGAAGAGCTGGTAAGAAATTTAGCGCAGCGTCATCCCAACGCCCGATTACGGTACCGTTACGTTGAGCGTGCAAATAAGAGTGAAGCAATTAACGTCGTGTTGCGTGAGCTTCCGTCTGATCGCTTTGTCGTCTTTCTTGATGATGATGTTTGCGTGGCGCGTGAGGTCCTGGTCGCGTACGCCAGTGCGGCCGTTACGAACCCTCATCACGCCTATTTTGGCGGGCCATCATCGCCTGAGTATGAGGTTCAGCCTCCTGAATGGATCATTCCTCTTTTCCCACCATCAGCCCGGGGTGTCGAGATTGGAGTGCACGGAGTGACAGCCGTTCTTGGCTACAACTGGGCTGCATGGAACGCTGACTTGCTCGACCTGGGAGGATTCGATCCAAGATTTGGTCCTGGCTCGCCGACGGGAAGCGTCGGACAGGAAACCCAGATGATGCGGCGCATGGAGGCTAAAGGGTTCTCACGAGTATCAGTGCCTGATGCTGTTGTGTCTCATTATGTACCAAAGAGTCGGAGCTCGTTGAGATGGTTGTTCAAGCGTATGTATAGGACTGGGCTCTCACTTGCGCAATTTGAGCGTGAGGAAAGGTCTGCGATCGCAATTTCGATTGAGGCCTCGATACGGGCCTTCCGATGCGCCGTTGTCGCGCCGGTGCGGTTCGTCAGACGACAGCCACTGGAAGCATGTAGGGCATTTATAGGGCTCAGCGAAGCGGCTGGTAAAATTGTAGGTTCAACCCTGAGGGTAGGTTGAAATTCCTTTTTGTCATACCGGAGTATCCTCCTGGTCATGCCGGAGGCATTGCAACGTTCTATGGTTCGCTGCTTCCTGAACTCGTTCGAAGTGGATATCAGGTTTCAGCGATTGTGGGTAGCCCTTACATATCCGGTGGCACATCGTTCGAGGATGCAGGAGTTCACGTCCAGTATCTCGAGGAAGGACGTGTTCAGAAGCTCTTGCCGCGCTATAGTCGCTATGCTGCAGTGCCTTCATTGCGGCAATATCTGGCTACCGCCCGCGCTATGTGGGAGCAGGTGGATGGTGGCCAGGCTTTCGACAGGGTGGAGGTTGTTGATTGGGGGCTATTGGCCGCCCCATGGATAGCACACTCAAAGGTTCCTGTTCTAATACGAATGCACGGTAGCTCCGGACAGATAAGCGCCTACGATAAAACGCTCGGCCAGGATGGTGCAGATCAAGTTATCCGACTATTGGAACATGGTCTCTTCTCGAGCGCAGCAGCGCTTAGCACTTACAGTCGGCTTAATGCGGACTACTGGCACAGTGCCACCGGGCGCGATGTGCCTGTCATTCCTCCGCCACTTCGTATCCCAAGGTTGGAGGGAGCCGTTCCGGCGCGACGTTCAGGATTCGTTGCCGGGAGGATTCAGGAATGGAAAGGGCCACACATACTTTCGGAGGCGCTTAGTATTCTTGGCGAACGGGCACCGGTGGTAGAATGGGCCGGGCGAAGTGTGCCAACACCAGGCTCTGACCAGGAGTATGACACCCACCTTTCCCGCGTGTACCCATCGGTATGGGGTAGTCGACTCAAACCGATAGGCCAGTTGGTACCATCCGACGTTATGCGTAAACAACGGGAGGCTGCTTTCGTAATCGTTCCGTCTTTATGGGACGTATTCAATCTCACCATTGCAGAGGCGATGGGGCAGCGAGCAGTGGTCATCTGTTCGACTGGCGCCGGTGGTGTAGATCTGATCAGGCATGGCGAGAATGGCCTAGTATTCCAGTCAGGAGATGCAGCCGAACTTGCGCGTATGATTGAGATGGCCTGCGTAATGAGCGCAGATGAGCGAAGCCGGCTGGGGAACGCTGCGAGAGAGACTGTTATTGAAACGCTCAATCCAGAGATAATTGCTCATAATGTTGGGAAGGAGTTAGAGGCGCTCACCCTAGCCAACACAGTTCCTGAACTCATAAAGGACGCCGTTGCCCCCATAGAAGGGCCGCCGGACGATGCCTTTCTCAATACAATGCCTCTTCGAATGCTCATTAAGCACTCGATTGGAAGAATGAAATCGAAACTACTATCGGCATGACTTACAATAGAGAGGAGACAATAACGCTTGCCATTCCGGCCTACAATGCCTCATGGTGTCTTCCCCGTCTCCTGACGTCTGCACAAGCCCAGACCGTTCCTTTTGACGAGGTCCTAGTCTATAATGATTGTTCGACGGATGATACGACCACCGTGGCAGAGTCATTTGGCGCCCGCGTCATTCAGGGTGACGTCAACGTTGGTTGTTCGGCCGGAAAGAATCGACTCGCAGAAGCGTGTACTACGAACTGGGTCCACTTCCACGACGCCGATGACGAATTGAAACCTAACTTTGTGGAAGCGGCCCGAAAGTGGATGAGTCTCGGAGATGAGGCGCCGGACGTAGTCCTCTTTGGTTACGAAGAACGGTGGGATGATACCGGTGAATTGATCGGAATTAGATCCTTTGATGATGAAGCTCTTCGTCGTGACGCAGTTGGCTATACCATTCAGCACCAGATCAATCCATTTCTAGGCCTCTATCGTCGAGATGCGTTTCTCGAAGCAGGTGGCTATGATCTCGACCCGGCTGTGCTGTACAACGAGGATGTCGCGTTTCACTGTAAGATGGCGCGAGCTGGATTGACGTTCGCTGCGGATGATACCGTTACCGTGATCAACCACCGTGTCCGGACGTCGATGTCGCAGGCTAATGGGGCTGAGTGTGCTCGGGCTCAGTACCATGTAATGAAGAAAGCGGCGGAACTGTCGCCCGAGACTTATGCGCCTGTGATAGCCGACCGCCTGTGGGGCATCGCCGCGGCCGCAGGACGATACCTCGACTGGAACACAGCCGACAGCGCAGTCAAGCTCGCTGTCCGGCTGAACGGACGCGCTCCAAGTTTCGAGGCGGGAGGTCGGGCGTTTCGTCTGGCTGCACATCTTGCCCCGAGACTCAGCCTTCGATTGCGCGAACAAGCTATAAGGAGCCTTCGCCCTGCCTTACGAGACTGACCGCGCATCTCTACTGTAGTTTTACTCATATTTTCGACGCATAGCACTTTTCGATGATTCCCGACCGTGATAAGGTGATCCAGGGTTTGTGGGTTGAGGGCGAGCTTTCGGTGATGGAAGAGCTGTGCATTCGATCATTTCTTGTCCGCGGCCACGAGTTCCATCTCTATACATATGGTGATGTGCCAAACGTGCCGGACGGTACGAAAGTAAAAAGCGGGCAAGACATACTACCTGAAGACCGAATCTTTCGGTACGAGGAAGGATTCGGTAAGGGTGGACTGTCAGGCTTTGCAAACCTGTTTCGTCTTCACCTACTCCACGATAGAGGCGGATGGTGGGTAGATATGGACGTAGTCTGCCTCAGAGCATTTGAGTTCAACCGGTCCCGGGTGATCGGGACGAGCTGGGAACCAGGTCCATCTGAAGTTGCTCGGGCAAACAACTGTGTTCTTCGAGCAGACCCTGAGGATCCTTTCATAAAGTACTGTCTGGACATCTGCGAAAACATAGATATGTCGCAGATCCGTTTTGGGGAGACAGGCCCCGATCTAATTAAACGAGCTGTAGCCGAGCTTGGATTGAAAGATGACCTAGTATCGTGGGACGTGTTTTGCCCGATCGGATATCGGGACGTGAAGTTGCTTACAGTCCCATGGTATCACCTCTTGTTAGACGGCCGTATTAAGCCTGCACTTCGTGGTCGGCCTCAGGTACGGATAACCAGGGAGGCGCGAGCGATTCACCTATGGAACGAGATGTGGCGATACAATGGTCTGAATAAGCATGACATTTATCCTCATACATCCATGATTGAACAGCTTAAAAGGCGTTTTCTATAGTTATCGTATAACGGATGTACCCATGTCGCGCCGATTCAGTACTGAATTGATATGACGCCGGCTAAGTGACATCCTAATCACGTACGTACCTTCCTGACGAGATGTCTCTTACTCCACTTGTTTCAATTCTGATGCCGGCATATAATGCCGGCCGTTTCGTGCATACGGCTGTGGAGTCTGCCTTATCCCAGACATATTCGCCGCTTGAGGTCATCGTAGTTAATGATGGCTCGACAGATAGTACTGCCACTGTATTGGAGTCGTTTTAAGATACGCGTTTAACGGTTGTCCACCAGGACAACATGGGCCAGTGTGCGGCAGCGAATCGGGCATTTGCAGAAGCGAAAGGTGACTTGATCAAGTTTTTTGATGCTGACGATATTATTGCGGCTGACTATGTCGAGAAGCAGGTGGACCGGATCGGCCGACGGAGAGATGTTGTCGTGATGGGGGAGTGGGATCGGTTCTTTAACGACCCCAAGGAGACGTCCTTTCCTCATCTGCCCATGTACAGGGATGCAGATCCAGTCGAATGGTTGACGACGGAGTGGATGAATGCCCGGCCTATGATGCAATGTGCGCTCTGGCTGATTCCGCGTCAGGTTCTCGATCGGTCTGGGTTGTGGGACGAACGTTTATCCTTGATCAACGACTTCGAGTTTTTCGCTCGCGTCCTTGTCAACAGTTCCGAAATTCTATATTCGCCTGGCGCACGACTGTTCTATCGTTCGGGCATCGACGATAGTCTTTCTGGGCAGAAGAGCAGGAAGGCGGTAGAGTCGGCGTTTAACTCCCTCATGTGGGGAACTGAGCACCTTCTCAATGCGCGTAATACGGAGCACACGCGGCAAGCTGCGGCGAATGTGCTTCAGGACTTTATCTTTACGTACTACCCCGATCATACTGATCTTCGACAACAGGCTGCGCAACGGGTCGACGAACTCGGGGGGGGAACGGTTCAGCCTGATGGTTCGCCGGCCTTCCAGGCGTTACGAAAGATTCTCGGATGGAAGATGGCGAGACGTGCCGAACGTGCGTCCCGGTGGCTTCGGTCGCGTCAGTTGAGCTGACTTGAACAGTATTAGAATGATGTTAAGGCCAGTATGGGTCGCAGTATCAGCGAATAAGAATCCGGTGAGCGTTGAGTAGTCCATCTAGAGGGATAGTTTTCGTTGCTACCGGGGATCGGTTTGTCCGAGAAGCCGCTAATGCCGCGGACTCCATTAAAGCAGTAGGTATTGACTACCCTGTTTGCCTGATAACCGATCAGACGCCAGCTATCGGCGAGTGGGAAGATGTCATTCTGTTAGACGCCCCCTCATACTCGTCGGCTGATAAACTTCACATGCTCGACGCACCGTATGAACAGGTTCTGTTTCTGGATACCGATACACGAGTACTAGCCCAACTGGACCCCGTATTCGAATTGTTGTCACGATTCGAACTGGCGGTCCACCAAACGCCATTTGGTACCTGGTATAATCTGGAGGGTGTACCGAAGAGTTTTCCAGAGTTCAATTCAGGGGTTCTTTGTTTTCGGAAGACCTCTGCCGTTCAGGACATGTTTACGAGATGGCGCGAGTACTATTTTCAGCTGCGCATGCCTTTCGACCAGCCGTCTCTAAGGAAGGCAGTCTACTTCAGTGACGTGCGGTATGCATGGTTGCCGGCGGAATTCAATTTCATGCCGTATATGCCCACCAGGGCTTCCCGTCCTATTACAATTGCTCACGGTCGCGCGAAGGTGGATCAAATGATTGCAGAGATGGGAGGTTCAAGAGGTAATCGGACTTGGGTGCCGAGGCTTGGCGCGATACCGGACTATAACCGGGCATCTCTGCACCAGCTTTGGCGGCTTAACGTTAGAGTTACTAGCCTATTTGCGATCGAAATCGTCAAGAGGGGATTCGGTTTGAGAGTGAGCCCTGGCGTAATGATTAAACTTAAGCGTGTCCTCCGGCCATGGAAGAGGTAGGGTCTCACTGTAGCTCTATGCGGATTCTTTTGACAGCCGACCCTATGATTCCTGTCCCGCCGCTTCATTACGGTGGGATTGAGCGGATCATCGATATGCTCATACGGGGCTATCGCGACCGGGGGCACGAGGTCCTTTTGATGGCGCATCCCGATTCCCAACCAGACTGTAAGGTTGTGGCGTGGCCGGGACTCGATGTACGAGGGAAGTGGGATACCATGCGAAATATCATTGCGGTCAGGAAGGCTGTTGCCTCATTCAGGCCGGACATCGTGCATAGCTTCGGTCGCCTTGTTTACCTCACTGGAATTCTGAGATCTAGATTGCCCAAAGTGATGAGCTACCAGCGTGAACCTTCGCTGGGCCAGATTACAAAGGCCGTGTCCTTGGCAAGGCCAGGCACGCTGACCTTCACCGGCTGCGCAGAGCATATAGCGGTTAAGATCCGCCCGATCGCGACTTCCGTACCTATATACAATGGTGTACCCCTCGGCACGTACACATTTCGGCCAGAGGTGGCAAGTGATGCTCCCCTCGTCTTCCTCGGTCGGATCGAGCCGATAAAGGGTACGCGTGAGGCGATCGACGTCGCCAAACGAAGTGGGCGGCGCCTCGTGATTGCCGGCAACGTAAGCTCGGAGGGCGGGGGTGAGGCGTATTTCAGGGACCAGATCGAGCCGCAAATCGACGGAGACCAGATCCAATATGTAGGTCCTGTTGATGACACTCAGAAGAACGTGCTCCTCGGCGGCGCTGCGGCGTTCTTGATGCCGATTCAATGGGAGGAGCCATTTGGTATCGTAATGGCGGAGGCGTTGGCATGTGGCACGCCGATTATCGGAACGCGGCGTGGCTCCGTGCCTGAGGTAGTGATCGAGGGTACTAACGGCTTCGTCCGAAGCGATGTCGATGGAATGGTGGAGGCCGTTTCACGTCTCGGGCAGATCGACCGAAGCCGCTGCCGCCTGGACTGCGAGCAGCGGTTCAGTGATACCGCCATCGTCGACGCGTACCTCGCATTGTACGAGCAGCGCATTAGCGAATTATACGGCCAGGTGGCGACGGCATGAGTGGTCGCGGACAAATCTGTCTCGTTACCACGGGGCACCCGTCAACGAACCCGCGTCTCGTTAAGGAAGCCGATGCGCTGGTTGAGGCCGGGTACAATGTTCATGTTGTCGCATGCAAGTTTCTCGACTGGGCGGACAAGGCGGACGCGGAGTTTACTGACCGACGGTGGCGTCTTTCATGGGTCAGATTCGGAGCAATGGCTTCGCCGCTGCAAAGACATTTTCAACGAGCACGGCTTGCTGTTTCCAAGAGACTTGCGCCCTTGCTGGACTTCCCGCAGCCACTTTCCATTCGTGCATTACACTACGTGGTTCCTGAGTTGGCGCGTAAGGCGAGGGCTGTTCACGCAGATCTCTATATAGCACACAATCTTGCCGCACTCCCGGCGGCGCACACCGCGGCAAAACATCATCGGGCCAGACTTGGGTTCGATGCGGAAGACTTTCACCGGGGTGAATTCCCCGACGGCGACAGCTCACTTCAGCGCCGTCTGACGATCATGGTTGAGGATGCTTTCATCCCGAAATGCGACTACGTAACAGCGGCCTCGGATGGTATTGCCGAAGCCTATGTCGATGCGCTTGGGATAACACGTCCGA
>CAZKDQ010000123.1:0-8451 GCA_964551345.1 uncultured Rhodothermales bacterium | reverse complement strand
ATGCCTCCTACGCAGAGGCTTTTCGATGTGTCCACTTTACCGGGTCAATACCAAACCGCGTTCTTCTCCGCCGTGGTCAGAGGGTCATCCCCGCGCCTACGGGGAAGAGGGTATTCCCTTCCTGCAGAACCTGACGGACCAGGGGTCATCCCCGCGCCTACGGGGAAGAGGGAGTGTCGGGATAGCACATACCGCGCTGCGCCGGGTCATCCCCGCGCCTACGGGGAAGAGTTCGCCATTTCAAGCCCCCCGGTCGACTTTTCGGGGTCATCCCCGCGCCTACGGGGAAGAGTCGAAGGTCACCGTGTACGGCTGGTTGGCCTCGGGGTCATCCCCGCGCCTACGGGGAAGAGCTTTCATGGCATCTGTGGTTGTTGGTTAGTGGGGGGTCATCCCCGCGCCTACGGGGAAGAGTGCTGCTGCGACTCGTGATCCGCGCGGCGAAGGGGGTCATCCCCGCGCCTACGGGGAAGAGACTTAAAAATACGCCAGAATCGCCGTTCAATATGTCAAAGAACGAACAGATATAATCGGTAGAATAAGATCAGGCAGCGCGAACCATAAGCAGTCCGTAACCGAAAGCCTTGCCACGGCCGATCCCATTCGAAAGCGTCGCAATAAATGCCCCTGTATTCGCCACTTTGAGCAACCCCGTGAACTCAACCTCATGAAACGTCATCGGCTTCGATCGCTGTTGAGCATTTCGGACGATACGGCGAGCTACAATCGGGCCAGGCTCGACGTCTAAGACCTCGAAGCCGCCTGATTTCCCTTTTCGCTCAATCCAACCGATTAATTCCGATCGGCGCCATGCGGCAATGTCTCGGGCGGTCGTAGGTGCGTCGTCCGGACGTCCCATCCGCTCGAATGCACGCTTCGGATTGATTCCGACGGCGACCCGACGCTTCTTTTCGTCATCAAAGCCTTTGCGATCCACCGTCGGATTCGCCCGAAGGAAAAAACGAAGCTCCGAGCCGCTGTCGATTCGGGCCGGATCAAATACCTTCGTCTGAACATGACCCCGACCATCGAGGAAATTCCAGTCGGGCTGCTCCGTACTCTGGACTAGTAGGCTGTGGTGCACCGGACGATGTTCTAGACTGAACAGAAATGGTCGTTGGGCTTCTTGCACGTCCGGAAATGCCTTCCAGGCCAACTGATGAGCCTGATATGGGTCGAGGGCGCGTTTGCGAGGAAGATGGACGAGACTAAGATGCAGCATGGAAAAAGGCGTCGTGAGTGGACGAGTCAGTCGTGGTTACATCAAACCGCAGTCGAGTGAAGGGTGCAGATGCATAGGCACGCCTGCTACCAATGAGTCGCGCGCGTCGTGTGCCGTGCGTAACGGAGGTGGCAGAACGCAAGGATTCGGGTAGCTTCTCTCGCGGGATGTGACCGTCGAGCCAGACCGTGAGCATGTCGGCCGTTCGTCCGCGTCGCCATGTCTTATCACCTCGCGGAAATTGTTTGGCCGTCGCGTGAGTTTCCTCAATCAGAGCTGTGTGTGGATCTCCGTTAACCGGCTCGGGTCGCAACGGCAGCGCCGGGGGGCAGGATCGCCGCCCCAAAAACGTTCCGTAGACTGGTCGTCGGAGTGCAGCATCGGCCCGGCGGAGCATGTCGGCATCCCCCGTGACGAGCGCCACGAAGTGAGCGTCGTGATGGTAGTCCCTGGAGGTGAGAGTCCGATTGCCGCCCTTGCGCACTTCGACGGTGTGGAAGTCACGCCTTATGTGTCCGAGCCTGAGAGACGCCATGTCGACGCGTAGGGCTTCGTGCAGGTCGAGCAAGCATTCGTCCGAACGAGGGATGCCCATCGCTGCGGCGATGATTCCGATCGCGGCTGCCCGGCTGGGGAATTCGCCGGCCTCGCGGAGCTGGCCGAAGCCGGTGTCTGCCCAGCTCTGCATAGGACCGTAGAGGTGGAGAAGGAATCCCGTCATTGGCTCAGGCGTCATCATTGTTGGCGTGGCGGCGGAGGAAGGCCCACAGCTCCGAGAGACGGTCGGCGGTCTCGTAATGGTCCGAGACGGGCGTGTCGCCGTCGAGTGTGAAAGCGATGGCGCGGTCATCCAACTCGTACGCTTCGACGAGCCGGTCATATCGCTTCAGCATTCGACGCGTACTTTCAGTCGAGTAGCCATTCTCGGTGGCGGGCACCGGAGCCTCGAAGGCCGCCGCGAGCGAGCACGGAGTCTTGGCCTCTCGCAGGACAAGGAGGGCGGCTTCAGCCGGACTGTGGCTGGCGAAAGAGTTCTGCTTGCCCGACGGCGTGACGATACAAGCTGCCTCGAGGATCACAGCCAGTCCGTCAAGAGCGGCCTCGCTGTCATCGCCCATGTTGCCGACGAGTGCGTCGAAATCGCACGAAAAGTACTTGTAATAGACGGCGCTGTTGAAGTCGACCTCACCGATGTGCCCCGAGCCTCGCGTGTCGGTCTCGCCGCCCGAGCCGCCGGCCGCCTTCCAGTCGTCCACGGCGGTGAAGTAGTCGGTCTCGGTGATGGTCGTGTGCGTGGCGATCGGGTGGGCGACCTGCATGGCGGCATCCACAGCGGCGAACGACGCGGCATCGTCGGTCGTCATGCGGCCGAAGAGGGCCATGTCGACGCCGTCGGTCGGTCGCTTGTCGAGGCCGGAGGCCTTAGAGATGGTATCTCCGAAGGCCTTCACTTCTTTGCCTGTTAGCCGCGTGCCGTCGGCTATCTTCTCGGCGATAAGGCCCCGGATACGCGCGATCTCGTCGGGAGTTAGGAAGACGATCTGGCTAGTCTTGAGCGCGTTGTCCTTGTCGGGCTTACCGAGGGCATGCGTGACGGCCTCGCAGAGCTTCTTGAGACGCTCGCGGTCCTCACCCTCGTACTGTCCCTTCATCTCGTCGAAGAGCATTTGGGGGATGTGGAGCGAGCGGGTCGAGATACGTTCGGCCAGCCGCTGGGCGACGAAGTCGGAGGTGCGGATGGCGCGTTTGAGGGCCTGCGACGAGATGCGCCCGCGCTCGGTGCCGCCGAAGAGGGCAGTCTTGGGGCGCCCAAAGTCGTCACGGTTAAGATTGGCGGGCGCGTGTGGGGTGAGGAGGTGGAGTTCGATGAGCATGGGTTCAGGCGGTTTCGGTGGTGAGGTCAGAAGGAGTGAGGCGGTAATAGCCCGCAGCCCAGCGGCTCGCAGAGGCTTTCGGGTCGTCAGTGAAGAGAAAGGCCAGAAGGGCAGCGAGGTCGTCGCGTCGGCTGTCGCGCAGTGAGTTGCGCGTGCTGCGCCGGTCGAACCCATCACCGTCATCATCTTCATTGCGATGCGGGGCAGCAGCGCGATAGTTCACGCCTGCCCGTCCGAAGCGGCGAAACAGCCGGGCGAGTGTCTCAAGCCTCGCTGATTGAGGCGTGTTAACCAGCCGCGTGAATCGGCCCTCGGCAAGACTTGCTGCTTTCGACGCCGCCCCCAGGTCGTCGACGGGCTTGCCGCTGCCACCTTCGCCGAGAGCGAGCAGGTGTAGCACGAGCGCGGCGTGGTGGACGGCGCGGTCGATGGCGGGCTCGTTCAGCCCCTTCCAACCGTCGGTTGGGATACGGCGCCAGAGCGGGGCCAGCATGAGCGGGGTTGGTTCGGTGTCAGCTGTTGTCCAGCGACGGTACTCGGCGCGGAGCGCGCGGTCATCTTTACCGTCGGAGCGTCGCCATGGAAACTCACGGGTGAGATAGCGGACGAGCCTGACTTCTTCATCGAACTCGCGCTGGGGAATCAAGCGGTTCATGCGGTCTCGGGTTGAGTGGATCGGAGCTTCTTGAGTTCGCCGTTGAGAATGCGAAGCGCAGCGTGCGCGTAAGGCATTGTCCGTGGCAACGTGCTGTAGTGTTCGAAAATCGGGGTGTAGTGCTGCCGGACCTCGCGGATGATGGTGTCCTCCCAGGCCGTGTGGAGTTCGTCTGATTGGAGTGTGAGTGCGTCTGGGCCGTCCTGACTCGCCTTCGTGATGGCGCCGGCGTGGCCCACGAGGTGGCCCTGCACAGCCCGCCAGAAAGCTGCCAGTGTATCCCGGCCGAAGGGATCGTCCACGGAAGGTGTCGATTCGAGCTTCTTGAGCGTAATTCTTCCGGTCTCTGGGTCCTCCTTCGCGCGGACGCCCGCGCCGGACGTGCGCTGCACAGCCTGGCCAAGTACGCGGGCAACCTGCTCGGCAAAAGCTCCGGCATCACGAATAAGCTGCGAGGCCGCCTCCATGAGGCGCTTCGTCTCGAGCGGGTTCGCGCCGAGCAGTGGAAGGCTGAAGGCGCTCTGCTCAATCCCACCGTGCACGTTCTTCTGATTGCTGAGCATGTGGAAGCCGAACACGAGTGCGGTAGGACCGCGACCCGCCCGTGCGAATTGACGCTTGACGGGAGGAGCCTGTGCTTGACTTACCAGTGGCGCGAGTACAAATGCGGCTGCATCCTTCTGCGACGTCCCGCCAAAGAAGGCTGCCCCGATGGCATCAGTGAGCCCTTGCGTTCGATTCACTAGGAACGGCCTCTCACCACTGACCTCACCCGTCTTGCGGTCGTAGACCTTCTTGGTTGAGACATTCGGATGGCGGAATAGTCGTTCGGCGCGTACGCCGCTTTCCAAGTCACCCTTCGAACCGTAGGCAATGCCAGTGCTGCGCTTCGAGACCGATCTTGCGACGACCCCTTCGACGCATTCCCCCGTAAGCGGGCAGATGCCTGCACCCTCTTCGTACCAGAGCCAGTGATAGGCCGTCATCCAGCCGAGCCCGGAGCGAAGCGTGACGCCGCCTGTCGGAACGTCCTCCTTTGGCGGATCTATCCAGAATGCTCCATCATAGCCTTGATCTGGTGCTGCATAGGCACCTGCATATTCGTGCTGCTGGTCACATGCGAGCACATTGAGCCAGATCGTGCGGCGTAGCCAGAGCGCATCACCGTCGGCGGTATCGGTGACGAACACCCGCACCGGCGTGTCGCCGTTGGTGCCCTTCTGGTAACCGCGTCCTGCAGTGCCCTCGTAGAACGTGTTGCGTGCAAACAATAACAGCCCGGCCTGATCGGGCGCCACGGCCCAGTCGGCGTCGGCGCGATGCAGGAACTGGCGGTCGCCCTTGGCGGAGATGAATACCGCCACGTCGACGCCTGCTTTCTTCCTCTCGTCAAAGGGCTCGGGGGCCTGCATGAAGCGAGGGCCGTCGCCGGTGAGCGCAAATCGGCCGCGCAGCGGCGCGATGGCCCGCTCGAAGTCGTCGTCGGACATCGGCGCTTCGAGACGCGCCGCCAGTTCTTCGACCGATTCGGTCTCGAAGGCGACCTGAGCGAGGTAGCTCATCATGCTCAGCGCGGCCACGTCGTAGAACGCCTGTGCGTAGTCCAGGGCATAGGCGGCATCGGGCTCCGTGAGCAACTCGCGGAAGGACTTCTCGACGGCCTCGCCCTCAGGCGTGCGGAGCCGGAAGCGTTGGTGTTCGAATACGTTGAGGGGGTCGTTCATAGGTCCTCCAGGGGAGCGGATTCGGATGCAAGTGGTGATTCGGCCGTGCGAGCGACTGTCAGCCCGAGGTCGGCGTCGTAGCGCCCCGCAACGGATTCAGTGGCAAAGCCGCCGTTTTCATTGAGTAAAAGAAATTGCCGATCATCATAAGGATGGGTTTCACGCCACCACTTGTCCAGCCCCGCCAGCGGGGACGGTGGCGCCGGGTCTTCGGGCCGCGGGCCGTACCACGGAAAGCTCACCGAGGCCCTCGCGATCGCTTCCTCAGCCGCCAGCCGGGCCTCCCAGTCCTCGGCATCGGGGATGGCGATCGGTACCTCGGACCCGATGGGTTTCGGTCCGTCGGGTGTGTCGCGGAATAACACGGCGGCGGCGGTGTGCGCGCCGTAGCGCGTCGTCAGCGTCACGAACTCGCCTGCGTCGGATCGGTCGTTGCGCGGGTCGCGCATGACCGGGAACTGGTCCGGTGCCGTCAGCAGCGTTCGAAGTGCCGCGTGAGTCATCGTCTTGCGCCGCTTCTTCAGGCGTTCGCGCGCGATGGCCAGCGCCTCAGGATCGACGCTGAGCCGCTCGGCCGTCCAGAAGGATTCGTCACGGTCATAGAGGGCGGCAACCAGCGTGCGACAGGCGGCGGGCAGGGGCCAGTGGGGGTTCTCGAGCGCGAGGATTGCGCTGCGAGCCAGCGTGTCCGCATCGTAGACGTAGACGCTGTTGCCGAAGTCCAGGCGGTGCCGTCCCTCCTCATCGGGCATGAGCACGCCAAGGATGGGTGTGTCATGGCCGTGCCGACGACCAATGCGCTCGTGACGGTGCAACCGCCCAGCGCGCTGAAGGAGCAGGTCGATCGGCGCCAGGTCCGAGAGCATCACGTCGAAGTCGACGTCGACTGACTGCTCGATCACCTGAGTTGCCACGACGACGCGTCGCGACGGGCGCTTCTCGTTCTCCGGAGCCGGCGTGCCGAATCGTTCGAGAAGTGTTTCCTCTTTGTCATTGCGGTCGACACGAGCGAAACGTGCGTGGAGCAAGTCTGTCTCGATGCCGGCCTTGCGGAGCGCCTCAACCGCCTCTTGTGCTTCGCGGACGGTGTTCCGAATCCAGGCGACACAACCGCCCTGCTCCACTCGGGCCTGCACCCAGGCCACGCCTGCCGCCGTTCGCGCCTCGGCATCCCCGGTGACTGCTACCGGCTCGATGGCTACGCTGGCCCGCCTAGCCGTTTCAGGCTTTGGGTCCGGCAGCACGGTGACGGGTTGGTCACCGACCGCGTGGAGCAACTGTGGATAGGCGTCTGAGTCGGTCGGATGCGCAGAGCCGTATGCCTCGAACAGCCGGGTGCGGAGCCCTGCCGGGAGCGTCGCCGAGAGGAGGATCACCTTTGCCCCAAGCGCGCCGAGCCAGGTGAGCAGGTGCTCGAGCAGCGCGCCCATGTAGACGTCGTAGGCATGAACCTCATCGAGGATGACCACCTTGCGAGCCAGCCCGAACATCCGAACGAACCCGTGCTTGACGCCCATCGCGCCGAGCAGTGCCTGATCGATGGTCCCGAGCCCGAGGGGTGCCAGCAGCGCCCGCTTGGAGGGCTGCACCCAGGAGGGCGCGACGACCTCCGAGGGCGGTGCCGGCTCGCCACGCTCTGCCCGCAACGCCCGGTCATAGAACGACCGTCCAGTGCTGGCACGCAACGCGCGGTAATCGCTGAAGTAGTTCTTGGCGCCGTGGGCTAGGACGAGTGCGAGGTCGTCACGCCCCACAAGTCGCTGCCCGTATTGTTCAACGCGCTTGTAGAGAGCGTTCGAGGTGGCTTGTGTTGGCAGGGCTACGTAGACCCCCGAAGCGCTGCCGTGCCGTAACGCCTGAGCGGCAAGGTTGAGGGCGATTTCGGTCTTCCCCAACCCCATCGGCGCTTCCACGAGGGCGATTTCCGGCCCTTCTGCCTGACCGAACGGCATCGCGCACGCGGCGGCCTGAAACCCCTCACGCGGCTCCCAGCGCTCGCCCTCCGGACTGAAGAGACCAGCGAAGTCCGCCGGGACGCGATAGTCAGCCACCAGCCCAGCCTTTCTGAGCGCGATTTCGACGGTCGTGTTCTTCCGATGGTTGGCGAGGTACGCCTCGACGTCGGTACGGCCGACGACCTCCGGAGCAGCCGGGAACGAGTCTGTATTCGATCCCAGCCAGTCGGCCACGGTTACAAAACCGGCGGTCAGGAGGAGGAATGCGGGTGGCGGTTTCGGTGGTAGTTCCGGGACCGTCCCGAAATGATAGACGAGTTCCTCGAGTAAGAGGGGAACGACAGCCGCCAGCGGGGTCGGTGCTAGGAGCGCATCGTCGAAGTCGAGGGTGTCCGGGTAGAGCGTTCCGTGATGTCCTGCTCCGACGTGCAGCATCGGGCGCAGTGTCAACCAGCGAGGGTCGATGCCTTCGGGAAGACCGTCCGGATCGAGATCATGAGTCTCGGCGAAAGTTGAGAAGATGCGGCTCGTGGCCTCGCCGTGATCGAAGCCGGAGCCGTTGGGACAACGTGTGCCGTCTGCGCCGTAGCCAAACCGCCATCCCTGCTCCGAATTGGCCTGAAAGCGGGGGTACGCCTTGCCAAGGTCATGCGCCGCGGCAGTCAGAACGAGGGCCCGCCGCAGCGCCTCCGGGTCGGCTTCCGGCCAGAGCGTGGCGAAGCGGCGCATCAGGTGCTTGTCCTCACGGAGCCAGGTCTCGGCTACCAGGCCAACGTCGAGCAGGTGGAGCGGCAGCGGGTGCCGCGTCCATTCGGGTACAGGCGTCCCCTCTCTCTTACAAGCATTTCGCTCATAATCGTTGGTCTTGGCCCAAAGGCGGTATATGGCGCGCCTAGGTTCCATAATATCTCCTAGGTTCTTTCGGAAAAGCGACGATCAAAATTCGTTTCCAATTTCGATACCGGGTCCAGCTTCGCCTCCCTTTGTTGTCGAAATCATATATATACCATCCATCTCGATC
>CAZKDQ010000122.1:0-8460 GCA_964551345.1 uncultured Rhodothermales bacterium | reverse complement strand
CGTAATTGCGGCGCTCCTCTGCGACCTCCCCGGTTAATCTTCCGCGATATCGCCCGCCGATTGAACCCATGCCCCCGATCGCCGTATTTTGGCCATCTCGGGCCCGTAGCTCAGTGGTTAGAGCAGTCGACTCATAATCGATTGGTCGCAGGTTCAAATCCTGCCGGGCCCACTAATAAGCCCCGAATTGGCAGACAGCCGGTTCGGGGCTTTTTTTGTATGTCCAAGGCATGTTAGGTCAAAACAGCCCAGAAATGCAGTTTCTTGCCAATGACTGCGGATTTAGCGGAAATACATCGGAAATCTGATTCCCGCTTTTTGACCTACCAGTGCTGCCAGCACGTGCAGCACGAGGTGGGGGCAACGCTCCGTCACGGGTATGCCGCTGTGACCGAGTATCGTCAGCTCGCTACCCAGATTGACGGTATTAACTGGAGGCCGATGCACGAACTCTGGACTAGCTGAAAGATGGCGGCCCGACTTGGGAACTGACGCGGGCGGGAGCGGCCGAGGGGATGATGAGGGGCAATAGTCCTAGGTGACGGTGTCAGAAGACCGTCTTGGCCGTACGAACCCGCCGAGGTTCTGCCATCGCAACGAGCCGTGCGGGCTGGAGCTTTCGCTATCCGACCAGGAGCTCGCGTCCAGTCAGGCATTTGACAAATTCCAAAAGTCGGTCCGCAAACTCAATTTTTTGAGAGAAAGACATACGCGCTGCGCGGGCACTTAGCGGGTAAGATCCTAGATAACGCTTTTTAGTTACCCGACCGCTTCGACGAGTCTTGGCTTTGCTGCCGCCAAGGCTTCGGCGATGCCGAGACCGCGGTCGTGTCAGAGGTCGAAGCCGTTCGGTGGGCCCCCAGCGAGATACGGAAGGCGCTCGCGAGACGCAGACGCGCGAGGCCGCGGCTAGGCGCGCGACGTCACGATCTTCCACATGAGGAGATCCACGGACAATTTGAACGCGAGCGCGAACGAATAACCAGATACCTCCTTCCTAGGCGGTACGCGATGAACGTGCTGATGGAGACCTTCGCCGTCGGACAAGCCTGCTGACGAGACTTGTTTATATTATGCTGTAAGCTTGTAGCCTTCTATAACTCTATGATTTTAACCCAAGTCGCGTGGCCCCATCCTCTTATCCTGTAGTTGACATTTTCGCGGGACCTGGTGGACTCGGCGAGGGATTCGCCACGGCGCAACATGAGACTGGACAAGCAAAATTTCGAAGTGTCGCGGCCATTGAGCGTGATGCCCATTCACACCAGACTCTGCTACACCGGCACTTTTTTAGATATTTAAAAGATCGGCAAGAGGCGGAGCCCTACTACGACTTTTTGGCAGGTCGAATTACCGAGTCGGAACTCTTTGCCAACAACCCTGAGGCACATGTTCATGCCAAGCAATGTGCGCTGCGAATCTCCTTAGGGCCCGAAACCCACGATGAGGTGCGAGAGATCATAAGAAGCCGCATTCGGGGTGAAGACCTGTGGGTATTGGTTGGGGGCCCACCGTGCCAAGCATACTCTCTAGTTGGACGTTCACGAATGACCGGACAGGCTGGATTCGAGGACGATGAGAGACACACCTTGTATCTCGAATACTTAAGGATTATTGCCGACCATCAGCCACCCGTATTTGTGATGGAGAATGTGAAGGGGCTTTTGTCCGCTAAGTTTCGCGGCGCCTCGACGATTTCACGTATCGTACGTGACCTCCGGCACCCAGGTCGCGCCATCTCCGACGCACCGAAAGGCCTCACCTACCGGCTTTTTTCACTGACCGAAGATGAGGTTTTCGAGGAAGACGTGGATCCCCGTATCTTCCTCGTGAAGGCAGAGGATTATGGTGTTCCTCAAGCTCGCCATCGAATATTCATAGTGGGGATCCGCAGCGACGTGGAGGTTCAGCCATCAGTCCTACGGAAGAGCACTCCGCCCACAGTACGCGACACTATCGGTTCTCTCCCTGCAATCCGGAGCGGGATATCAAAGCAGAAAGACACTTTCGAGGTGTGGCTGCAGGCAATCAAAGAGATTTCCCGATTGAACATGATCGAGTGGCCGAAGGGCGCGCCATATGAAGAGCGCGTGGCGGCCGCACTAGGCTTAGATAAAGTCTCGAGACTGAATCCACCAGAACAGAGATCATCGACTCGATATATTTCCGAAGAGTTCAGTCACGAAGCTCTACGAGATCTCTACGATCCGCGGCTTTTATCTCTGACCGCACATGAGTCTCGAAGTCACATGGCGTCCGATTTACGTCGCTATTTTTTTGCAGCAACGTATGCCCGTGAGGTTGGAAGAAGCCCCAACCTTGCGAAGTTCCCTAAGGATTTGTTGCCTGATCATCAAAATATTGACGCGGGTCGGAGGGGCAAGATGTTCTCAGATCGGTTTCGCGTGCAGCTCGCGGACCGAGTTTCAACCACGATCACGTCGCACATTTCGAAGGATGGCCACTACTTCATCCATTACGATCCGGCTCAGTGCCGGAGTCTGACGGTGCGCGAGGCAGCTCGTTTGCAGACGTTTCCCGACAACTTTTATTTCGCAGGACCTCGAACAGCACAGTACCATCAAGTAGGGAATGCCGTACCTCCTTATTTGGCGAGACAGATTGCCGATATCATTGGAGACGTGCTAGATAATATCAAAAATAACTACGATGGCCGATTCTCTGTCACGTGAACGACGTAGCTGGAACATGTCGCGGATCAAGGGGCAGAATACTGGCCCTGAATTGAGATTGCGATCACTATTACACCGCGAAGGTTTCCGGTTCCGGGTTCATGGGCAGCGTCTTCCTGGTCGACCGGATATCGTTCTACCGAAGTATCGATCAGTCATCTTTGTTCATGGCTGCTTCTGGCATCGGCATCCGGGCTGTCCGAATTCAACTACACCTTCAACCCGTCGAGATTTCTGGCAGGATAAGTTCGACAAGACCGTGGATCGTGATAGACGAAACCTTGCCGCTCTAGAGGCTATGGGCTGGTCGGTACATGTCGTATGGGAGTGTGAATTAGAAGCGGACCCACAGGGCGTGATTCAGCGGTTAGTACAATTGCTTTGTGGTGACTACTGATGGCCAGATCACATCGATTGCCCCCGAGCGCAGCCTCTCTTACCGCATCCCTCCGGGATCTGGGATACTCGCTTGAAACCGCTATTGCTGATCTCATCGACAATAGTATCTCGGCGGATGCTACAAACATACAACTCTTCTGTGATGTAAGCCGTGATGAACCGGTTCTCGCCTTACTGGACGACGGGCGAGGTATGACGGAAACTGAGGTTATCGCCGCGATGAGGCACGGATCCACGGGTCCGCTTACTGAGCGCGGTGCGAACGACCTTGGACGTTTCGGACTTGGCCTTAAAACGGCGTCGTTCTCACAGTGCCGCAGAATGACGGTTGTCAGCTGTGTCGACAGCGAATATTCCGGCGCTGAATGGGACCTTGCAAAAGTGGAAACAGAAGACGATTGGCTGGTCTCTGTACTCGATCATGATGATATAGTAAGCCAACCGTTCGTTGACATGCTGGAAGGAAGGGGTACACTTGTCATCTGGCGGGATCTCGACCGGCTACTGGAGAAAGGTATCAGTCATGAGCGTGACGAAATTGTCAATGAGAAACTTGCTGTCGTTGAAAGGCACTTGTCTCTCGTTTTCCATCGCTTCCTCTCTGGCGAAATCAAGGGGCGCCGGAAACTATCCATTCGCATAAACGGCCATCCCATCGCTGCTTTCGATCCCTTCTGCAGGAAGAACGAGGCAACTCAGATCCTGCGCGAGGAGAAGGTCTGGATCGGCGAGGTACCGATTGTTATGCAACCCTATATACTACCTCACCACAGCCGTCTATCCGCTACTGAGTACGACTACTACCAAAATCGAAGCGACTTCGTATCGAACCAAGGTGCTTATGTCTACCGCAACGGTCGGCTGATGGCGTGGGGCGACTGGTTTCGCCTGGTGCCGAAGGGTGAAGCTACCAAGCTGGCACGGGTGCAGATCGATTTTCCCAACAGTCTGGACGAAGCCTGGACCATCGACATCAAGAAGTCGCGCGCCCGTCCACCTCATTCCGTGCGTGAGCGCCTGCGGCAGATCATCGACCAGATTACCGCCCGGAGCGTCAGGGTACACCGCGGCCGCGGTCAGAAGCTATTTCAAAAAAACCACGATCCTCTCTGGGAGCGCTATGCTGATCATAACTCAATCCGGTTCTCGATTAATACTGAGCACCCTCTTATAGAATCTTTCGTCGCGCAGTTGTCTTCCGATGAAGCGGCCTCACTACGCGTCATACTCGAAGCAATTGCATCCGCTCTGCCAGTTGAAATGATTTATTCGGATTATTCAACGCATCCCCGCGATGTGACTCAGGCAGTGGTCGATCAAGAACAGGCGGTAAACCTGTTAAAAAGCCTCAAACAGGTGCTATTTGGAAACAAGCCAGGCGACCCGGAGACGTTTCTCCAGATTGTACGTTCGACGCGCCTTTTCGAGGGGCAGATCGATACGACTGAGAAATTCATCACAGAGGCTTTCACATGACGAGTACTAACCCTCATGGAAGAACAGAACGTTACCGCCGCCGTCATCGCCCTCCTCGACAATCTGCCTGAGTTCTCAACTCATGAGCAAGTAGAAGAATTAGTGAGGCGGATTGCGGAGGTTTCCGGGTTCACTGGTGACCTCCGCAACATTATCAACGAGGCGATGATCTCGGTCGTCACGCGCATGGGCGCCGGTGTCTCGCTTGTCGATGTCACCGCGAAGCACGATGACCAGTGGGTCCGCAAGCGCGAGGATATTACATGGATCTATAATAGCGCCTATGAGACCTTTCTACGGAAAGACGGCTGGCCGCCCCGGATTGTTCAGTCGCTGAGCGACGTAACCGGCCGCATCCTGGGGCATCTCCAAGACCCCCACAGCGAGGGGACGACCTGGAGCCGCCGCGGGCTGGTCATCGGCCACGTCCAGTCGGGAAAGACGGCCAACTACACCGGCCTGATCGCCCGCGCCGCCGATGCCGGCTACAAGTTCATCATCGTCATCGCAGGTATTCACAACAATCTGCGCAAGCAGACCCAGGAGCGCATCGATGAAGCCTTCATCGGACGGTCAAGTGATCCCGAGGATCGACGCAACGTCGGTGTCGGTCTCAAGCAAGACTATCCGCATCCGGCTACCCTCACCAATATTAACGAGGACTTCAACAAGAACACCGCGACAAAGAGCGGCTGGAAGATCAACGACTTCAGCAAGCCGATCATTCTGATCATCAAGAAGAACGTCACAACACTGACAGCCCTGCACAAATGGCTGAAGACGCTGAACGCGGAGGGTGATGGACGGATATCCGACGTGCCTGTGCTTTTGATCGACGACGAAGCCGACAACGCCTCGATCAACACCAACAAGGAGGATCTCGACCCGACCCGGACGAACGAAATGATACGCCGCATCTTAGGGCTGTTCGCGAAATCCTGCTATGTCGGCTACACGGCGACGCCGTTCGCCAACATCTTCATCAATCCCGACGCATATGACGATGATGTGCGTGAGGAGCTGTTCCCGCGCGACTTCATCTACTGCCTCGATGCACCAACGACCTATTTCGGCCCGGAGAAAGTGTTCCTCAATGACGAGACCAGTCACTCGATCGTTAGGCCAATCGACGACTGTGAGGATTTTCTCCCTTATAGGCATAAGCGAGACGATCCGGTTCCGGAACTTCCACCCAGCCTCTATCGCGCTCTCGATGAGTTCATTGTCGCACGCGCGATCCGTAACCTGCGAGGGCAGAGTGGCAAGCACTGCTCGATGATGATCAACGTGTCCCGCTTCGTAGCGGTGCAGAAGACGGTGCGTGATTTTCTCAGCCTGCGTGTGACGAGGTTAAGAGAATCGGTCCGCGCTAACTACATGATGCCGGAGTCCATCTCCTCAGCGAACGTGTACATGCAGGGTCTGAAAACGGCGTTCGACTCCGAATACGCTGATGCGGGCTTCACCTGGCCGGAGGTCAAGGGGGCGCTTAACGAAGTGTTCGATCACCTTCACCTCTATGTCATCAATAGCAAGAGCGACGAGGTGCTCGACTACAAACGGTATGAAAAGGAGGGCGTCGGTCTCACGGCAATCGCCGTCGGTGGTCTCAGCCTGTCGCGCGGCCTGACTATCGAGGGTCTGACCGTCAGCTACATGTACCGCAACACGAAGATGTACGATACGCTCATGCAGATGGGCCGCTGGTTCGGGTATCGGCCAGGATACGAGGATCTCTGCCGCGTCCACCTCTCGCGCGACTCCATCAACTGGTATTCCCATATCGCCGAGGCCTCCGAAGAACTCATCCAGCAAATCAAGCGGATGCGGCGCGACGGCCTCAGCCCGAAGGATTTCGGCCTATATGTCCGTTCCCATCCCGACAGCCTGCTGATCACCGCCGCCAACAAGATGCGGTCCGGTCAGGAGGTGACGGTCGAACAAAGCTTCAGCGGGCGCCTGCGGGAGAGCTATGTCGTCTCGACCGATCCTGACGTGAACGCCCGGAACTTTGACCTGATCGCTGAGCACTGGCGCGGCGGGTTCGGAGGACGGTCGGCGGAGGACACGGGGAAAGGCCTGATCTTCCGCGACGTCCCGATCGCCGTGGTCGAGGATTTCCTCACTCGGTTCGAAACCCACTCGAACTTCGCCGGCATCAAGTCGGACGTGGTGAGCTATCTCCAACGGATCGAGGAGAAGCATCCGCTCGCCGACGTCCTGCTCATATCCCCCGGCGGTGCTCCGGGCAATGGCGGGCCGTTCACGCTGAGAAATCAGGTGCGCGCCGTCGGCAAAGATCAGCCGAACGGAACCGAGTGGCGCCTGAATAAGGATCGCGTCGCTTCCCGGGGCGACGAGAAGCTCGGCCTCGACGATGCCCAGAAAAAGGAGGCAGAAGCCTTGGCACGCGGCGATGACGGAACCGGAGCGGTATCTGATACGCACTATCGGATGGTCCGGAACAGACCGCTCCTCATGATCCACAGCCTCGAACCCAGGGACGGGGCCGTTGCAGGACCTATAGCCGCTTTCGGTGTAAGCTTTCCCTACGGAGACTATTCGACTACTATCAACGTGGTCGTGAACAGAGTTTACCTCCAGGCGATGCATGGCTACCGCGACGATCCGGATGAAGAGGAGGACTACGATGTCTAAGTCATCACCTTGGGATGGTATCGCGATACCCGGCATGGACTTCAACGTACGCCGAGTGTCGGGGCCGACCGCTGTGCCATGCTTCTGGGGCCGGGACACGGCCGGCGCCTGCTTGTTCATCGTAGAACTGGAGGGTGACTATACCAACGTATTTCGGAGGAATGTCGTCACTATGCATGGGATCGATGTCGATCTTCGCGGGGTCAAACCAGGGCAGCAACGCCTCGTCCTCACTTTAGAAAACGAGGTAGATCGCGATCTTTTCGAGGGTTTCTGTCGGACTCTGGGATCTGCACTGGAGCACGCAGCCGATTCCGCCAGCTCGCTCGCTGTTGCAATGCTGCATATTCGCCGGTGGAAGACATTTATAGCCGGCCGTAACCGGCACATGACGCCCGAGGAGGTCCGAGGCCTTTTCGCCGAACTAACGTTCCTGCTGGAGTTGATCAAGTGGCAATCATCGCCCACCGTAGCCGTAGAGGCGTGGCTCGGCCCTGAGAAGTCCCATCAGGATTTCATCTTTGCTAATACAGCTGTGGAGATCAAGTCGCTCTCAGGCACTGAGCGTAGCACTGTACGCATTTCATCTGAAGATCAGCTTGAGTCCCTTAACGACACGTTGTTTCTGCGGATCTACCGGCTAAGCCGTATGCCTGATGATGCAAGATCCCAGTCGCTCAACGAGATCGTCGTCGCGGTGCAGAAGCGGCTTGACGAAGCGGACGCCGTAGAGGCGTTCGATCGTAAACTTGTAGCACACGGATACACACCCCTCCCCATCTACGATGTGCCGCGTTTCGTCGTAACCGATACTCAGAGCTTCCGCGTTACCGATGGGTTCCCACGTATCACGCGCTCCCAGCTTTCTTCAGGTATTGCGAAGGTATCATATAATGTGTTGTTAGAGGATATATCTAATTTCAAATGTGACGCAGACATTGTTTTTGAGGGTGTGTGATGCAATCTGATACCAAAGCGTTTTTTAACGATTTCCAGCAGGAGGTACTGGCATACGCGGCTGCGGACAGTACTTATCAACTCGAAGCATTTATGGAGGTCGTTTCAAACGAACTTATTGAAACGGGTTTCATTGGCGGTTTTGAGCACTGTTACTTCAGGACAACCCGGGGCCTGAGGGTGGATGGCTACTGGTTTGACGGAGAAGGGACGCTCGAATTATTCATAGCGGATTTTGACTCCCGCCGAGAAGTAGAATCGCTCACCCGTACTCAGG
>CAZKDQ010000121.1:6780-8485 GCA_964551345.1 uncultured Rhodothermales bacterium | reverse complement strand
CATTGCGGAGCGGCCCGAGAATCTTCCGAAGCGTGTAGGCGAGGCCCACAGACAACATGCTGCTCACAGCGAAGACGATCACTGCGAGGTTCAGTAGGACGCCGAGGACATCCCCCATCACGCGGCGCCTCCGGCGTCTCGGCTTTGGTTCCAACGTCGAAGTCGGAATGCAAACGCGATCAGCAGAGCGCCGATCACGAGCATGAAGATGCCGATCCACAGCACCATCGCAAGTGCCCCCGCGCCGGGAAACAAGAAGAGCACTACGCCGAAGATGACAGCCAGCGCGCCTGCGAAAATGAGCAGCCACTCCCCCTCGATCACCTTCCGTAGCCGAACGGCCACAACGATCTCGGAGACGCCCGTGATGACCGCCCACGCCGCGATCAGATAAAGCAGCACGAGCGCCGTAACCTCCGGTAGCGCGAAGACCAGGATTCCGATAATGACGACGAGTACACCGCTGACGAGCAACGCTACCCAGTGCGGCCGGCGGCGGCGGTTGATCACCGCGGACGCGATGATGAGCAGTCCGTCGATGATGACGAAAAATCCGAAGAGCAGGACAAGCGCAACGAGGGTGAGCGTTGGATACAGTAGCGCGAGCAGGCCAAAGGCTACGGCGGCAATACCGCGCAGTGCAATCCAGCCCCAGTTTCGCGCGAGAAGGTCGACCATGCCGGCGGCCCTGGAGGGGCGTTTATTACGGGTGATCCTGTGGCCGCCGGCCCGAAGTTGCGGATGTGCTGATGAGGGCCAAGCCGTCGACGCATGTTGCTGGCAACAGACCGAAGGCCCTCGTGCCAGTTCCACCGCATGCCCCTCAATGGCTATACGATGCGGTAATATGCCTTCAGCCGGAGCGCACGACGCAGCGGAAGCCGATGTGGCTCGTCGACGTGTCGACGGATTCACCCTGACGCGCCGCCGGACGGTAGCGCAGGCAGTAATTCGGTGCGCAAAGATGCGATCCGCCCTTTACGACTCGGCGGGGGATTACACCTGCGGTATCGCCGATGGCATCGCCTCCATCCTGCGGCGCCGGGCGCGGGCTCGGTGGAGCGCAACACGCTCTGGCCTGGCCGCCCGGGTGACGTGGCTGGAAGAGGTCGCGCGTCCATTCCCACACGTTGCCCGCAATGTCGAAGAGGCCGTAGCCGTTGGCGGGGAACGCCCCAACCGGCGATGTGCCTTCATAGCCGTCTTCCGCAAGGTTCTGCCAGGGGAAGGCCCCCTGCCACGTGTTCGCCATCATCCTTCCTTCCGGCGCGAGCTCATCGCCCCAGGCGTAGACGGCACCGTCGAGGCCGCCGCGGGCGGCGAACTCCCACTCGGCTTCCGTCGGGAGTGACTTGCCTGCCCATGCCGCGTAAGCCTCAGCATCCTCGTAGGCGATGTGGACTACCGGGTGCTGCTCGCGTCCCTCGAGCGTGCTTCCTGGTCCCTCCGGATGGCGCCAGCACGCCGCCGTCACGTACTCCCACCACGCTCTCGGATCGCTCAGGGAGACGGGACGGGGCGGGCGACGAAATATAAGTGACCCCGGCACGAGCACCTCCGGATCAATGCCGGGATAATCGGCCGGATCAGGCACCCTCTCGGCGACGGTTACGTAGCCGGCGGCGTCGATGAAGCGGCTGAAGTCGGCGTTCGTAACGAGATGCTCGTCCATCCAGAACCCGTCTACCGTGACCTGGTGGACGGG
>CAZKDQ010000121.1:0-6680 GCA_964551345.1 uncultured Rhodothermales bacterium | reverse complement strand
TCGCGGCGGCAGTCGTTGCCGATCAGCCAGCAAATGCGCTGCAATCACCACATCAGTTACATTGCACTTCGAGCCGTCTGCTGATGGCGCCGAACGCGAACTCCGACGCCGAAGTCTCGCCCGGCCGTAAACATCAAGAGACCCTGAACAACCATCAGGTTGGTGACGAGGAAGAATGCGGCTTCTTCGATCGGCAGGCCGAAAAGGTTGAAGCCGGTGGTGTACGTGGGCGAGATGATCCATATCTCCTGCCCAATTGCGACGCGGTCGGCGATCCACAGGTAGAGCGTCGGGACGAGGACGCCGATGACGAGGCGGGTCTGGTGGCGCAAGAACAGATCGCCCTGCAACGCCCACTGCCCGGCGACAACCGGCATCGCCCAGGCGAGAATGAGGCCGAGGTACAACGTCTGATCGAAGCCGAGCATGATCACACCGGCGGCGGCAACGACGAGAGACGCCAGCCCGCCTGCAACTCGTGGTGCGAGACGTCCAGCCTCCTTCGGAGTGCTCCGCGCCGGCAGCAGCGCGAGCCACAATCCTGCAAGTATCGGCTGAAGCAGGAAAAACGCGTACTCTTCGATCGGCACGTACCCGATGGTCCCGATAACGCGATCCGCGCTGTACCACCAGATCTCGTTTGCCACGAGGTAATTATCCCACGGCGTCGTGTAAACGAACGCGATCGCGCAAAGTAGCGCAATCCATCGGCCGAAAGGCTGCACATTGCCCGCGCTGAGCCGCTTCCGGTAAGCAATAGCCAGCAACAGAATCGGCGGCAGGATGAACACGAGGTGGAACGTCAGGTACGTCACAGGCGCTTTCTCTCGAGGTCGTTGAGAAGGACGCGCGCGGCGTTACGGCCCGATGCGCCCATGATTCCTCCACCCGGATGGGTACTGGCACCAGTCAGATACAGCGCCTTCAGGTGCGCGCGGTACTTGGCAGCACCTGCAAACGGCCGGAGGCAGAACATCTGATCGAGGGTCATCTCCAGATGCATCACATTGCCGCGGAATAGCCCCAGCTCACGCTCCAGCCACACCGGATGCTGAAAGAGCTGCCACACCACCTGTTCGCGAGTGCCGGGCGCGTACCGCTCAAACACATCGAGGATGCGCTCCGCCTCCCGGTCGCCGATGTCATTCCACGATCCCTCCGCCAGCTCATAAGGATAATACTGTGCCCACAGCCACAGCACTTCACCTCCGGGCGGTGCGAGCGAAGGATCGACGGCCGAGAACGTCATCGCGACGATGGGTGGATCGGCAGCCGGACGACCGGACACGTAATCGCCGAAAGCGCGATCGATCTGGCGGCGATCGCGGCAGAGCATTTGGAGTCCGACGCGCGCCTGTTCACCTTCCGCACCCGCATATCGCACCTTGCCGTTCAGCGCCAGGCGGAGCATCACCCCGAAACCGTTGCCGGCTCGCATCCGTGCCGCCGCAGACGGGCGATGTGCAGCGGGCAAAAGATGTTGGAAAAGCTCGATAGCATGCGCGGCAGATAGCACGGCACGCGACGTGTAAATCTGCCCGCGAACGCGAACGCCCGCAGCGCGACCATCTTCAATGAGGATCTCGCTCACCGGGGCGTCAACGAAGATGCTGCCGCCGTGCGACTCGATCTTGCTCGCAAGCGCCTTCGTCAGCATTCCTGAACCTCCGCGCGGCCGAGCGATGCCGGCAACGTGGTAGAGCGGATGCCAGAGCACGAACGGCGCCGTCATCGCCTGATGCGGCGGCGGACCGGATTGTGCCGCCATCCACACGAGCAGTGTCTTGAGGCGCTCGGAGTCGAGATACTCGTCGACGAGTTCGCCGTATGGACTGAGTATCGCCGGAAGCGCCGCCTTCCAATCCATCTTCATCCCGCGGCTGAACACCATCCGCTTCCCGAGCTGGAGCGGTCCCGGTACGGTCAGAAACGCGTCTTTGACCGCCTCGGCAAACGGCATCCAGGTGTTGGTAAACCGACGATAGCGCTCGCCCTCTCCGGGGAGCAGCGAATCGAGATGTGCCGCCGTCCGCTCGATGTCGCGGTAGATGTACATCGTTTCGGCGTTCGGATCCGGCGCCGAGAAGAGCGGGTCGAGGTGGATGTACTCGAGGCCGTGCGAGCGGAGATCGAGCTCCTCGACTACAGGCGTCAGGTGGATGAGCGTGTGCGCGCTGCCGCCGAGGTCGATCTGGTAGCCGGGCGCGAGCTCCTGCGTGGCGACGGCGCCACCAACTACGCCTCGCCGCTCGAACACCGCCACGCGATACCCCGCCAGCGCCAGATAAGCCGCCGCCACGAGGCCATTGTGCCCCGCCCCCACCACGATTACGTCGAAGTCTCTCCCGCTCATGTGACCTTTGTAAAGGAAACATGAATGTCGCACCTCGAATCCGCTGAAGATGTGAAATTGAGGATGGTGATCGATAAGCAGCGGCGATTATCGCGCGATGAGATGTGAAATACGATAATGTCGATACGTTGAACGGATCAACCTTTAGCCTCACAACCCGGCAGGCATCGAGTCTGCTCGGCGTGCACGAGTCGTCGGTCAAGCGCTGGTGTGACCGCGGTTCGCTGCCGTGCCGGCTGACGGCGGGCGGACATCGCCGGCTCGATCTGGACTCGCTGCTCGATTTCGCACGGCAGTCGCGGTCGTCTGCATCCATCCTGCAACTCACCGGCTTTGAGCGCGACGCCTGGGTCGGCTCCGAAGAGCTTCGATCGGGGCGAACGAGCGGGCCTCTCCTCGACCACTGCTACACCTGGCTGCAGGACGACCGGGAAGACCGCCTTGCCTCCCTCCTGCAGTTCCTGCTCGAGCAGGGCCACAATGTCGAGCGCCTCTGTGATGACGTGGTCGCGCCGGCGGCCCATCGCATAGGCGACCAGTGGCAGGCGGGGCGAGCAGGTGTGGGTGATGAGCACCGGATGTCTCACCTGCTCCTCGATGCGCTGCTGAGCTTGCGTGGAAGGAGACGCGCCCATGCCGATGCGCCCGCGGCAATCGTGGCTACGGCCGAGGGCAATCATCACGAATTGGGCGCGCAGATGGTACGGCTCGCGCTCGAGAACGGCGGGTGGCGCGTGATCTACCTCGGCGCTGATTTGCCGACGGAGGACCTCGCGGCGCAGCAGAGACGAGCGAACGCCAGGCTCGTGTGCCTGTCATTCATTCCGCCACAGATACCGTCGGATGTGGACCGCATCCTGCGATCCCTGGCGCTTCATTACGAAAACAGTGTTGCCCCGGCGGTAGCAGTGGGAGGCACTGCCGCCGCCGACGCGACGACAAGCGAACGGGCGTTCCCGTTTCCGGCAGTCCGCACGTTCACCCGGATTGATCGATTTGCGCGGTGGGCGGCGGAATATCAATCAACACTTACCAGGCTGAACTGATATGCGATTGGGGATGGAGGAAGGGAGACTTGGCCGGATTGGTTTGTGGATTCTGGCACTGTTCACGCTGATCGCCGTCGCGGGATATGCGTCGTTCGGGAGGCATCCTGAGCTGCTCGCGCGCTTTCCGGACGCGGCTCGTTTTTATCCCGTCTCATTCTCCTTCTTCGCACAGGGTCACGTGCTGATTGCCGGTGCCGTACTGATCGGTTATCTGATCATGCGCGCCCGCGGAGCGTGGGTCGCTGCTTTCGCGGCCGTCTACCTCGCGAGTCTGGTCAGTGAGTTGGCCGGTACGAGTATCGGCATCCCATTCGGCGACTACGCCTACTCCACCTTGCTGGGTTGGAAATGGTTTAACCTCGTGCCGTGGCTCATCCCGCTAAGCTGGTTTGCGATGGCGGTGCCATCGTTTGTGCTGGCGCTGTATGCATTTCGGGATCGGCCGATGATCCGCATCCTTTTCGCGGCCTACCTGCTCGTCGCCTGGGATCTCGCGCTCGATCCAGCCATGAGCTACCTCGCGCCATACTGGATGTGGAACGAGAGCGGCCTCTACTACGGAATGCCTGTCCTCAATCTTTTCGGATGGGCCTTCACGGCCGTGGCGATCATGATAGTGTTCCACCTGACGGGATCCGAGAAGTGGCTGCGCCGCTTGTCGCTGCGGTGGATGACGGCGTACTACCTTCTAACGCTGGCAATGCCTCTGGGGATGATTGTCGCCGCCGGACTCTGGTGGGCCGTGCTGGCGACGTTCGTAGCACTCACACTCGCCGCGGCCGTTGTTTATCGTTCCCGTCATGTCGCAAAGCAGCAACACGCCGAAATCGAGCTACCTGCACCGGGGCACGCGGCGTCTGCAAAAGAGGTTCACCTGTTCTTCCGCCGTCACTCGCGATCCTTCTCTTTCGCTGCACGATGGTTTCCGCGGCGTCAGCGTCGGCTCGTGGCG
Source organism: uncultured Rhodothermales bacterium (assembly GCA_964551345.1). Classification (GTDB taxonomy): domain Bacteria; phylum Bacteroidota; class Rhodothermia; order Rhodothermales; family CAZKDQ01; genus CAZKDQ01. Next base: position 2,326 of record CAZKDQ010000121.1, on the reverse strand, counting down.
TGCCTCTATATGCTGTGCCGCACCATCGATGATGTGGCGGATCGCGGCGCCTCGAGGAGCCGCCTCGATATCGAGTCGGAACTGGATGAGTTATACAGGCTCGTCGAATCGGCCTACAATAATAGACCTACGGGCCTGGGATGGTTGGATGAGGTGATGGCGGCCTCACGCGAGGCCGGTGTGCCCTTCCATCTCGTCGAAGATCTTTTCGCCGGTGTTCGATCTGACATCGGCCGCGTCCGGATAGAATCGTGGGAGGCGCTCGATCGCTACACGTATCGCGTCGCCTCGGTCGTCGGAATCTGGATGTGCTACCTCTTCGGCGTTCGAAATCACGATCTGCTGCTGCGGGCTGCCGACCTCGGGCGCGCCATGCAGATGACGAACATCCTCCGAGACGTGGGCGAGGATCTCCTGCAGGACCGCGTTTATCTGCCTGCTGATCTGCTTGCGGCTCACGGGCTTGACGTCAACGCGCTCCAGTCGATGGCGGCGCAGGGTGAGCCCGGCGAAACTTATCGCCAGGTACTCCACGCCTTCATGTCCCGCACCGAAGAGATGTACGATCGTTCGGCGGCGGCCATTGCGCTATTGCCGTCCGGCTTCGCTCACGCGACTGCCGTGGCAGCAGCCGTGTACCGCGGCATCCACAATTCGATTCGCAGCAACAACTACGACAATCTAACCGAGCGCGCGAAGACGTCGCTTCCACAGAAGTTGCGGCTGGCAGTGATCGCGATCAGCGGGCTATGGCGTCGTCGGCTCGAAATTCGATTACGCAGTATCGCGAGCCGTCCAGGCGCCGTTAAGCAACCCGCGATCGGTTATGCAACCGAAGGTATCGCGGCAGGACCATCCGACTTCGTCGAGCGATTCCCGCGACCTTCTGAAGCCGATGTGCGCGCGGCGAGCGGGGCACGCCCAAACTTGCATAACCCGCGGACGTCTTCTTTACCGAGAGGCGATAATTGAAAACGGCTGTCGTCATCGGTGCAGGATTTGGCGGACTCGCCGTTGCCAATCGTATGCAGGCGGCGGGATGGCAGGTCACGATAGTCGAGCGACGAGAGAAAGCCGGCGGCAGGGCGTATCAGCTGAAAGAGCGTGGCTACACGTTCGACATGGGGCCCACCCTGATCACGGCGCCGCATATCATCGATAATATTTTCGAGGCCGCGGGTCGCAGCCTCGAGCAATACGTGCAATTGCAGCCGCTGGACCCGTTTTACCGCGTGTGTTTTCACGATGGATCGAGGATTGATTATTCCGGTGATCGCGATGCCATGAAGCGCCAGATGGCGCTGTTCAACCCGGATGATGCGAAGCGATACGACGAGTTCATGGCCTCGATCCGGCCGATTTACGAGGCCGTCATTGCGGATGGACTCGGCGCCACTCCCTTCGACTCCGTGCGCGCGATGATCAACTTCCTGCCCCGCGCGCTGCGATTGAAAGCCTATCTCCCGGTAGCCAGTTACGTCGCCCGGTTTTTCCGCGACTTCCGCCATCGCTTCATCTTCAGCTTCCACCCGCTGTTCATCGGCGGCAGTCCGTTTCGCGCGCCCTCCGTTTACCTCATGATCCCATACCTGGAGGCTACGCAGGGCGTCTGGTATGCGAAAGGTGGGATGTACGCGCTGGTCGATGCGCTGGCGGCGCTTTTCGAGGATCAGGGTGGGGAGCTCCGAACCGGCGCTGAAGTCACTGAGATAATCGTGGAGAACGGCGCGGCGAAGGGCGTCCTGGTCGGAGGAGAGGAGATCCGAAGTGACATCGTGATCAGCAATGCGGATGTCGCGCACACGTACCGAAATCTCGTTCCAGCCGATGCGCGACGCAAGTGGAGCGACAGCCGGCTCGATCGCGTCCACTACGCGATGAGCTGCTTCCTGATCTATCTCGGCGTGAAGAAGAAATACCCCGACCTCGCGCATCACACGATCATCGTCTCCCAACGATACCGCGAGCTCGTGGCGGATATCTTCGACCGGAAGATCCTTGCCGATGATTTCAGCATCTATCTACACGCCCCATCCCGCACCGACCCCTCGATGGCGCCGGCAGATGGAGAGAGCATCTACGCGCTCGTTCCCGTCCCCAATCTGTCCGCCGGAATCGATTGGAAGGCGGAGGCGACGCCATTCGCTGAACGCGTGAAGCTATTTCTTGAGCAGTGGGGGCTCGACGGACTGCGCGACAACCTGGAAGTCTGCCGCACGTTCACGCCGCTGGACTTTCAGGACAGCCTGAACGCCCTGCACGGCAATGCTTTCGGGATCGAACCCCGACTCATGCAGACCGCATACTTCCGGCCGCACAATCGCAG
>CAZKDQ010000120.1:7067-8491 GCA_964551345.1 uncultured Rhodothermales bacterium | reverse complement strand
TCGATTTCGGGAATGCGACGGATACGCGGGTCGGTGAAGACGTCGTGCTCGTCGCGGCTCGTGCTGGAAAACTCGGAGACTATCGCGCCCTCGTCGCCCGCCTGAAACCAGTGCAGCGTATCCGGGGGAATCGTGTACTGCTCGCCCGGTCTGAGGATGATCTCGTGGAATACCGTGTAGTGCGCCGCGTCTCCCTGGGGGACGCGGCCGCGGGGCTTGCTTGCGGCCTCTCCTTCCACATACAGATACACCTCACCCCAGCGGCAGCGAAACGTCTCACGCTTGCCCGGATCATCGCCTATCGGCGGATGGCGGTGCTCCGGACACGTCTGCCGCGGGAAAAGCACGAGCTCCTTGGCGCAGTATCGCTCGTTGTTCTCGTAAATGACGAGCTGGAGGCCGGTTCTGTCGAGATCGTTCAGACCGAAGTCCGCGATTTCGATGTTGGTCCGTTCCGCATCAGTGAGCGCGATGCCGGCGCGGTCGAGCATCGATGCCGCCTGCCGCCGCGCCTCATCAGCCTGTGCCCGCGTGATCATGACAATGAGTGATTAGAGGATCAGCTTATCGAACCCGCTCGCCGCCTTTCAGGAACCACTCCGTCAAACCCATGATCGACCCGTCGCCTTCGTGAACAGGTGCCTCGGCGAACTGAAGCGCATAGGCGCGGCGCATGCGGTCGGTGAGGTTGGGGCTGGAGCGGTGGAAGCAGGTGCTCGAGAAAACGGCGATCGATCCCGCAGGCGCGATCACGGGCGTGCCCGGCTCATCACCGAAGTAGCCGATGCGGTCGCCGGTGGCATCGTCCAGTTTGTGCTCGACGCGGTCGCGGGTGCCTGCCTTGTCGTACGGAAGCAGAAAGACCGTGCCGTTCTCCTCGCTGACGTCATCGAGTGCAACCCAGCAGTTGACGTAATGCGGCACCGGAAGCCCATCCACATAACCGGCATCCTGATGCCATGAGAAGGCGGATTTCGATGACTTGCTCGTGCCCTTCACCACAAACTGCTCCCAGAACAGCAGCGCATCGTCGCCGACGGTGGCGCGGCAGATCTCTTCCATTAAATCGCTGAAGATGAACGATGCCAGCTCCGGGTGATTTTTGAAAGCAAGAAAAACGAAGTAGCGGCTTCCGCGACGGTTCAGCTCCAGCTCATCCACGCCGAGGCGGTCCATTTCGGCGTCGGCTTCACGCACGAGCTCATCGCACCGGTTGCGGATGATCTCCAACTCCGCCGTAGGAATGACATTTTCGAGCACGAAAAAGCCGTCTTCCTGATATTTCTTTTTCTGCTCGTCGGTGATACGAAGGTCGGTCTGCGTTGCCATGCCTCTCTCGACAGGTTTGGTGGGACGAAGATTGCGCAATCGTTTGCGCGCAAGGCAGTGGCAGGATAGCGCTTCCGGATGTCTTAATCAAGATG
>CAZKDQ010000120.1:0-6967 GCA_964551345.1 uncultured Rhodothermales bacterium | reverse complement strand
ATCGGCGCTCTCGATGACAATGAACCGTCGCAGCGAGTCATCCACCGCGGCCACGCGCACGTCGTCGTTTTGAATGAGCCACTCGCCGTGATGCTCAACAAGCTCCGGCCACGACTTGTCGATCGTCATGAAGCCGAACGTGCCCGCCTGGAAGTGCAGGTGATCCGGTGCGGACGCGCCGCAATTCGGGCCGTTATAGAAGAGCGAATACCGGCTTCCGAGCTCCTTCGTGATGCGCAGCATGTCCGGGAACGAATGCAAAATCCGCTGCGGAATGTGCTCCTTGTGCGGGATCGTGAAGTGCTCGGGGAAGATCGGGAATGGGTTGCAGAGGATGACGTAGTCGCCGGTCTCGATCCCTCGCTGCGCCGGAGGAAGATTCTCGAGGCACAAAAAGCACTTGCGCTCGGAAATCGACTTCTTGTCGACCTTCGCCGACGACGACGCGATGCGTCCCGGGTTGAACTGCACCTTCATCGTGAAGTGCGGGAAGTCGACCTCCCGCACCATCACCGAATCAAGGGTGCTCAGCCCCTCCTGAAGCATCGGCCAGGTTTCCGACTGCTGCCGAATGAGCGCATGCGCCTGATCCGCCATGTCGGATCCGCTTGCGCCATACGCTGTCAGGTCATCGCTCGTAAAAAACCTCGACTCACTCATTTGCCTGCCGCGACCTTCTGCTGACGGGCGCGAAGCTCGAACGTACGCAGCTTGTCCTTATACGCATTGTGCGCGTTCATCGTCTTGACGTCCAGCGACGCATCGGTGTTGTCTTCCCAGCGCCTCACGCAGTAAATCGGCTCGTAGATGCGACCGATCTGGTAGTCGCGAGAGATGGCCAGGCCAAGCGCATAATCCTCGCCGTAACTGACGTTGGGCACTTTGACCTCCCGAAGCACCGGCGTGTAGAACGCGCGCGGCGCGCCGAGACCATTGATGCGGAGCGCGTTGTTGCGCCCGTTCTCAGGCGTCCATTCGCGGTGGTCGATCAGACCGGGAGGAATGGGATCGAGGTTGATGTCGGTCATCTCGTAGCTGCCGACGATCATCGCGCAGCGCTCCTCGCGGAAGACTTCGAACACGCGCTGGAGCGTCGTCTCGTCCTTGTAGACGTCGTCACTGTCGAGCTGGACCGCGTATCGTCCGCAGTGCTCGCTCTGCACCGCCACGTTCCAGCAACCGCCGATGCCGAGGTCCTTGCGCTCGGGGATGAGCACGATCACGCGATCATCCTCAGCCGCGATTTCCTTCAGCGCCTCCAGCGTGCCGTCAGTCGAGTAGTTGTCGACGACGATGAGGTTGAAGTCGAAGTCCGTCTCCTGTTTCAGCACCGATCCAACGGCATCGCGTATCGTGCGAATTCTGTTGCGAACGGGGATGATGACGGAAGCTTCAACCGGAAACGAGTCGCCGGTCTCTTCCACATCTTGGAATACGGGCTCGAGGTAAGCGCCGATCGCCTTCAGGTGCTCGGTGAAGGCGCGCTCCATCTCAATCTGCACCTCGCGGTTCTTCGGGTCGACATAGTCGAACATCTTCTCGCCGGACGCACGCAGATCCGACGCCACCGTGCTGTAGAGGAACTCGGAGATCCGCACGAGCTCATGCTTCTGCGATACGCGCAAGCGCAGATCGTAAAGGCCGGCATGACGATAGTCCGATTCAAAGGCCGATACCGCTTCCTTCAGAGCATCCGTGCGGAAGATGAGCAGCGGGCCGAAATCGAAGTCATCGCGCACGCTCCCGAACTGATAATCGTTCACCGGATGCGCCGAGCGGGCGTCTCCTTTGATCTCGTGGAAATCCGAATAGACGATTCCCGCGCCCGTATCGCGCGCGACTTGGACGAAGCGATCGAGAGCGAACTGCCCGAGATCGATCCGGGTGTCTTTCGTCAGGATCGCCGTGAACTCCGTATTCGCCGCATCAGCGATCTTGCGAATCGTATCGCTCGATCGCGTATTGCTGACGATGAGATCCTGCGTCTTTGGCAGATCGACATCGCTCGCCGAGCGCGTCATCAGATGGATACCATCGACGAAGTTGCTCGCTGCAAACGCGTCGACGGTCTGCAGCGTGAACTCGTTCTGGTTGTACGGAAGGAAAACGGTGAGCTTATCTGGCATTGTGGTGTTATGGATTAAAGTCTGTCGTCATCGTCGCGGCGCGAACTGGGCTCGACCGACATGTCTTCGGTCGGCACGGTTGCTTCAGGCTCGACGTCGTCTTTCTTCTTGCCAAACTCCGGATCGATCTTCACGAATGCCGTAATGATGAAGGCAGGAATCGTCGATAGGAGCACCCAGACGAAGAAGTGTTGATAGCCGATGATCTCCTGGATCCATCCGCTGAACATGCCCGGGATCATCATCCCAAGAGCCATAAAACCTGTCGTGATGGCAAAGTGCGCCGTCTTGTGCTCGCCCTCAGACACGTAGATCATGAACAGCATGTACGCGGTGAAGCCAAACCCGTATCCGAACTGCTCAACCAGCACGGCCAGGTTGATGAGCAGGAAGTTGTCCGGCATCGCGTACGACAGGTATATATAGGCTGCGTTTGGGATGTTGATGGCGATGATCATCGGCCAGAGCCAGAACCTCAGGCCGTGACGCGCCGCCATGATGCCGCCCAGGATACCGCCCACTGTTAGAGCGAGAATCCCGACGGTGCCGTAAACGAAGCCGACTTCACCGGTGGTGAGTGCGAGGCCGCCCGCCTCCTGCGCGTCGAGCAGGAACGGCGAGGCGAGCTTGACGAGCTGGGCTTCGCCGAAGCGGTAGAACAGAAGGAAGAGCAAGATGACGCCGATGCCCTTCTTCTGAAAGAAAAGCGCGAATGTGCGGAAGAACTCCCCGATGATGCTCTTCCCCGGCTCCGTGACTGCGGGTCGGTCCGCCGGCGTACGCGGAAGAATGAACCGGTGATAGAGGAAGAAGAGGATGAACATCCCCGCCAGCAGCATGAACGTGATCGACCATGCAAGGGGGATGTTGCCGGCGCGGCCGCGGAAGTTGGCTTCGGTCGGGAAGTCGAGGCGGTGATCGAGCCGCACGACCGCCATCGCCGGGACATCCCAGTTCTCCTCAGTGAAGACAAAGCGCTCGCCTTCGACGAGCTGGATGTTCTCATCGCCGCTCTCGCGGCCGAAGTTCATCACGACCTCCTCTCCTTCTTCCGGAGGCCCGGAGAGGTGGAAGTAGATTACGCCGACGTTTCCGGTCATGCCGTCGTCGCGCACGGGTTCGGCCTCCGGCCCGAAATGTCGGCTCAAAAACGCTTCCAGCGGCGCGGCGATGTTTCGGCTGAACCATCCGCCTTCATCGTCACCCGCCGCCTCCTCGGCCTCATCGTCGGAGCGTGCATCGGCGCGGACGCCTTCAACCTGATAAAAATCCTGGCTGTCGTTCCACTGATGCGCAAGCGCTACGACCGAATCCACGTACGCCGTAGGCCGCCGTTCGAGGCTCATCTCGAGCGTCTCCGGGAGCGTGATGATCCGCAGCGGCCCGTCCTGGCCCGTCACCTGCAGCTCAGACGGATGCACGTACTCTACGGCCTCCGTATTCGTCGCCTGTACATTGATATTGACGGCATCCAGACCCGTCGATGATTCGATGTACCCGGCAAAGATGATCAGCAGACCCTGCCCGGTTATCATCGCGATCCGGTAGAAGGTGCTTCGCACGCCGACGAACCACGCCTGATCGTGCTTCGACAAGGCCAGCATGTAGAGCCCGTCTGCGGCGATGTCGTGCGTGGCCGAACTGAAGGCCAGCAGCCACATGAACGCGAGCGTCCACTGGAAGAAGTTCGGCGCCGGAATGGTGAAGGCCACGCCGGCGAGACCCGCGCCGACGAGCAGCTGCATCACGATCACCCACCATCGCTTCGTCTTGACCAGGTCGACGAGCGGGCTCCACAGCGGCTTGATCACCCACGGCAGATAGAGCCAACTCGTATACAGCGCGATTTCTGTGTTCGAGATGCCCAGCCGCTTGTACATGATGACCGAAACGAGCATCACCACGACGTACGGCACGCCCTGGGCAAAGTAGAGCGAGGGAACCCATGCCCATGGGCCTCTGCGTTTGCTTTCTAATTCAGCCACGGCAGATTCGATTATTGAGGAAGGCCATGCGGAGAGGCATCTCGTCGAACCGGCGAGCAATCCGCTTTACGTTGCGAGATTCACCGGATGAACGGGCCGTGACGCAAAATCATTGCGCCTTCACGGATAGATATAATACGGACGCGAGCGAGCACGAAAGGCGTCGATGTCTCTGGTGAGCAACGGCTCGACATCTGCATAGCGGAAGTTCTCGGTGAACAGCTCACGAACCTGGTCCGACCCTGCCACGCGGTCAAACATGCGGATGCGCGCCGGCGTGGTGTCGAACGGATTGTGCTCGGGATACAGCACGTGGTGCTCCTGCATGAAGAGAAACTGCAGGCTCATGATGGAGATGTTCGAGACATCGTCGATGTAGAACTGGACGCCGTGGAGCACCTCGCCCTGGTTGCGGCCATAATAGGGGCGCCAGGTGATGGGCCGAAACGTGACGCCATCGAGCCCGAGCGCGTTCATCCGCTCGGACATCGCGTGGGAGTCGATCCACGGGGCGCCCATGATTTCGAAAGGCATCGTATAGCCGACGCCTTCGCTCAGCGTCTGCAGCTCACCAACGATGCCGGTCGCTGTGTAATAAACGGCCGTATGGCGATGCGGGATGTGCGGCGACGTCGGTACCCACGGCAAACCCGTTTCCTGAAAGGTCATGCTGCGATCCCAATTCTCCATCGCGACGACATTCAGGTCTACCTCGGCACCATCCGTCAACATGCCCTCGCCGTTAAGCATTTGCGCGAGTTCGCCGGAGGTCATGCCGTAGACGTACGGGATCTCAAACTGGCTCACGAATGAGATGAACTCCGGCTCGGTGATGTTGCCTTCGATCTTGCCACCCAGCGGGTTCGGGCGATCCAGAACCCAGAACTCGATGCCTTTCTCGGCGGCTGCCTCCATCGCAAGACCCATCGTGGAGATGAAGGTGTACGAGCGCGAGCCTACATCCTGGATGTCGTAGATGAGGACGTCGATGCCGTCGAGCATCTGCTGCGTCGGCTTACGCGTGGCGCCATAAACCGAGTAGACGGTGATGCCGGTCTTCTCATCCGTGTAGGTTTCCACGTAATCGCCCGCACTAATATCTCCACGCACGCCGTGCTCGGGCCCGAAGAGTGCCACGAGATCCACGTTCGGCGCCTCGTGCAGCAAATCGATGTTGGAGACGAGGTCGCGATTAACGCCCGTCGCGTTCGTGATCAGGCCGATGCGTTTGCCTTCGAGCGCCTTGAAGCCGTCTCGCTCCAGCACGTCGAGACCTGTGAGTACCTCGGTGGGAGATGGGTTCGAGCCGACGTTGGATGATGCTTCAACACAACCGGAGAGGAGCAAGCCGATAACGATCAGCAGGTATGGTAACCGCATATAGATGAGTTCGATGGGGCATCGCAGAAGAAAACGCGGGGCAAAATATTCAGGTCGCTGCCTGAAAACAAAACCGCGCCGCGTATTCATCCCGCTTTGGCGCGCGCAGTAGCGCAGCAACTCATCCAGCCGTTAAACGCTCCGACGTATGATCAAGCGTCATGCCACATGTCTCGTCTCGTTCTTGTTACGTAAGAGAGTGTCACCGGGGCGAAGTTCTGCGACGGAGTTCTTACCCTCGCCTCACGACGACGGTTATATGTAGTGCCGATCGCCACAAACAATCTTCCCGTGAACAGCTGTGGGCGACCAAGCCATGCTACAATTTCGACTAATGATTAAGTACGTCGTGACTCTCATTCTATTCATTGCAGTACTCATACCGCAGGCTCGGGCGCAGATAACCGTCGAGGCCGGAGAGATGGAAGAACTCATCGGTACCGTGCTCGAAGCTCGCATGTCCATTCAGGAAGAGCCGGAAGTGACGCCGGAACTCGAGGCGCTAGTCGCAGCTGACGGTGAGGGCGACACGTACGACTTCTCGGATATCGCCTTTGAAGGGTCAATTACCGGTACACTGACTTTCATGACACCCGCACCGGATGTTGTTGGATACGCTTACGAGTACTTCCGTCAGGCAGACATGGTGACGGAGATGCAGTTCGACGGTACCGAGATCGATACGACCATCGTCATGTGGCAGTACGCAACCATCGAAGACGACGGAATCTACTCCCTCGGCGTCATCGTGGTGATGGATGACATAAATGAGGATGGACAGCCGGATACGCTCGCTCTCGATTTCGATCCGCCACTCTTCCAGTCACCGCTTTCCTATACCTATGGGGACAGTTGGGAGGCGGAGCAGCTATTTGGCGGCGAGGCAGAGGTTGAGGTGACGGGCTACGGCACGCTGATCACGCCGGATGGCAGCGCGCATCAAGCTCTCCGGGTCGAGAGGGTCACGGAAATATTCGGATTCGAGACGCGGAGCATCGAGTTCGTCACGGAAAGCGATGGCGGCTACCCCGCTGCATCGGCCACGATTGACGTTGGCGTTTTGGGCGAAATTACGAGCGTCAACTTCACGGAAGTGACCGGCGAAGTAGGTACGAGCACCGAGACGGGCGATCTTCCGGAGCGCTTTACGCTGGAGCAGAATTATCCGAATCCCTTCAATCCCGCGACGACGATCTCTTTCGAAATGCGCGAGGCCGGACACGTTTCCATCAAGGTTTATGATGCGCTCGGTCGCGAGGTCGCGACGCTGGTAGATGGCACCCGGACAGCCGGCTCACACAGCGTTTCCTTCGAGGCAGCGGATCTGCCCAGCGGCACTTACATCTATCGGATGTCTGCCGGCGGCGTCGAGAAGTCGCAGATGATGACGCTCCTCAAATGATCGAAACTCGTACGCCGGCCGACGAGCAACACGCGTGCTCGATCACCGAATCCTGAACTCTACTACCACCGGCC
>CAZKDQ010000119.1:6125-8538 GCA_964551345.1 uncultured Rhodothermales bacterium | reverse complement strand
GTTCTTCGCCCGCAGCCCGTTCGGCGTCTTCGAGGTAGCCCTCTGCGAGATCGAGGTGCGTCCGAACCTCCCGCGACGGCCGCCATCGCGACGGCGCGTGGAACTGAAGGCGCCGGCGGTTCTGCGCGACGCGACTTTTCGCCAGCTCGAGGTTCAGGTTGAGCTCGCGCTCCCGGCCGCTCGCCGGTAGTTCGTAGAACTCGCCGCCGTTGTCGGCCGTCAGGTTGATGAAGCCGAAATCCTCGACGTTCCACCGCACGTTGATGCCGAAGCGTTCACGGCCACCAACATCCGAAAGAATAATGCCTTGATCAGGCGAGGCCTGAATGTTGGAATGGAAGGTGTCCCAGAGAACGTCAGATGCATAAGCGTAGTCGCCCTGAAAATGCGGCCCCATTCCGCGCTGCACGTAGTTAGGGACGAAGCGCAGCGTACCCCGCTCGGTCCGAAGCGGCGTGCGGCGCGATGTCAGAATCTCCGGCGCGGCGAGCACGGATGGCGCCATCGCAAAGCCTGCGGTCGCGATCCCCGCATTGCGCAGGAAAGACCGCCGTGTCTGCCGATAACCCAGTTTGCCATTGGACGCCGCGTCCTGAACAGAGCCGATCGGCGATCCAACATCCGAAATCTGTCCCTCCTCCAGTCCGGCGGTCAGCCCATCTTCCATTCTTCCCATCACGTCATCCTCCGCCAATCCTGCTGCAACTTCTGCAGTCGATGGAACGCCGCTTTCTTCTCGCCGTGGCGCGATTTCACCAGGCCGCCGTTCGAGATCCACGCGTAAGCGTCTTCATAGTCGTACCAGTTGACCGCTTCGATCCACGGTTTGCTGTAGGCGAGCGTGTAGACGGCCTCCATCCAATCTGCCTGCAGTTCCTCATCCCAGTGGCGGCGCCAGACGTGCGGCTCGTTCGGGATCGGATCGGTGCCCAGCCTGACGGAGGCGTTGGTCGGGCCGGACGTCGCGCCGACCTCCGTCAGATGCACGGGCCGGCCGAACTCCTCGTAGCGCTCGAGCAGAACGATGATGTCCTGCAGATCGCGGTGCGGGAAGTACATCTGCTGGCCCGTGATCGTGAAGTCGACATCGGCGTCGACGAGGTCACGCATGAATTGCCACGGCGTGCGCTGCGGGTAGGTCGCCTCCAGATTGCCCCACGTGCCGAGCTGGACGTACTCCGCGAACGGGCAGCAATTGTTGATGAGACGATGGACATTCGGCGCCGTGTCTTTCGCGACATCGCAGGCGAGCCTGGTTAGCTCAATCGTCTGATCCGGGCTGAGGCGCGTCTCGTTGGCCCAGTCGTGCAGCTCGTTGACGACCTCCCACGCGTACATCCCGTCGCCGTAATGCCCGACGACTTCACGCACGTGCCGCTCAACGTAGAGAAGCAGTTGATCGAACGACTTCTCGCGCAGCCAGTCCGGAGTTACGGACTCGTAGGCATAGTAGAGCGGCCGGCCCTGAACCGTTACGCCGTTCTGCTTCAGGCGCCGGTAAAGCACGTCGCGCGTGTCGAAGCGCTTGTCGCCCTCGGTCGGCTCGAAATCCGGCACGCCGAGATGGCCGATCGTGAGATAATAGGTGATGGTGGCGTAGTCGAAGAGCTCCGTGAAGCCCTCCATGAAGGCATCCGGGTCCATCTGGTAGAAGGATCGCGCATCACATCCCATGAAGAAGTCGTCGCGGCGGCCGCGCGCCGCGATGTCATCCCGCGCCTTCTCGACCTCCATCATCTCACTCGCCCACAACGCGTAGCGGAGTGCCTGCTGAGAAAGCTGCGCCCGTCGCCATTCGTCGCCGTGAATCTGCGCCGCTTCCTCGTACAGCTCATCCGAGAGGGCGAGGTAGCCGCTAACCTCGCGCGACGGTTGCCGGCCGTTCGTCGTGTGTCGGGCGAGGCGGCGCCGGTTCCTCAGCACGCGACTCCTGGCGAGCTCGAAGTTCAGGTTGAGCTCGGACGATGCTCCTTCCGGTGGAAGTTCATACAGTTCGCCGCCATTGTCGGCCGTGAGGAAAATGAAGCCGAAGTCTTCGACGTTCCACCGCGTGTTGATGGAGAAGCGGGCGTGACCTGCGGCATCCGAAATGACGACACCACGCTCCGCCGTTGCCTCGATGTCTGACCGAAAGGCATCGCCGTTTTCATCGGACGCGTAGGCCCAGTTGATGTGCGGACCGACGCCACGCTGGACGTAGTGCGGTCGAAAGGCAAGCGACCCCTGCGCGGTGCGCAGCCGCGTGCGTCGACTCGCGAGCACCCTGGGCGCAGTACGTCGCCCATATGCCTCGTCGAGACCGGGATCTGTCGCGACCGACTCACGCACGATAGACACGCACCTCCTTCTCTTCGAGGCGGACCGTCATCAAGGCGCCGCCTTCGATCGCGACCGCTTCGATGGTCGATCCATC
>CAZKDQ010000119.1:0-6025 GCA_964551345.1 uncultured Rhodothermales bacterium | reverse complement strand
GGACCGTCATCAAGGCGCCGCCTTCGATCGCGACCGCTTCGATGGTCGATCCATCGAACTGCTCCGTGAAGGTACCTGCACTCAAATCAGGGATCCGGACCACAGCCTCGACGGCTCGATCCTCCAGATTCTGAAGCGACACGAGAACGCCGTCATCTTTCGTCAACACATCCACACGCACCTTCAGATCATCCGCCACGCTCGGCCGCTCGATCGATGCACCGAGATCAACGAGGCTCGCCAGCAGCGCGCCGTTCGATGGATGCTTCGATCGGAAGTACGGAAGCGCCGCGTACGAGCCAATCAGAAAGGCGCGTCCTTTTCCGTGCGTGTTCATCGTGATGGCGGCCTCGCCGTCGGCATATTCAGCCAGGACGTCCGCGCCCTCCACAAAGAACGTCTCACGGATCATCGAACCGTACACCTTATCGCCCGCGCGCAGGTGCGGAAGGTCCTCGGTCACGATCATTTCGACCGTTCCGAGTTCATCCGTCGGATCGTATGGTTTCGCGACGACGAATCCATCCCCATGAGCCGCTTCGTTAACTCCTGCTCGCAACGTCGAGGACTTCGAGCGTCGGGCAACGCCGTGGTAGAGCAGGTACTCATGCTCCTGCGGAGGCTCGGCATTCTTCTGCCTGACGCCAAAGACGCGATCCAATCCATAACCCGGCATCGTCACGTGATGACGCCCCTCCTCGAGATGCCATCCTGCGAAATAGGCCTCACCGATCAGGGTGCCACCGGCGGCTACCCATCGCTCGAGCTTCCGGCAAACCGTCTCGTTGAGGAGATACGGGAAGGGGATGATGAGGACGCGGTACTGATCGATGATGTCGTCCTGCCCGAATTCCTTCGGATGGACGAAATCGATGTTGTAGCTCCGCTCATAGAGCGCGAGGTGCGCGCCGAGGAGCGACTGCGTCGCGTTCTTTTCGTTGCCGGTCGACGCCCAGGCGAAGATTTGATTCTCGGGGCTAAAGAGGATGGCGACTTCCGCCTTTCTCGGCTCGGCATCGAGGAGGAAGTCGGCGTTCTTCTGCAGGACGTTTCCAACCTCGCTGAACGCCTCCAGCCATGGTGTTGACGAGCCGTCAAGGTGCGAAAGCCCCCACGTCGGTGCCTCGCGTCCGAGCATTTCGGGGCGGTACTGCCAGAAGATGAAGCCTTTGAGATTGGCGCCCAGCCCGGTGAAGATGTGCCGCTTGATGTCGTTGGCGTCGATCGGTTTCGGGATGTCGAGCGTGTATCCCATCAGCATGAGCATCTCCGCGCTGATGACGGGTTTGCCGCGCGCGCACGACCGCAGGATGTCGTGCATCATCGGGTCGTCCATCTGAGTGAAGCCATGAAGATCGCCGTACTGGCCAACGTTCCACGGGTCGCTGGCCGTCGACGTGACCGGGAAACCCTGGATGAACACGTGGTGACACATCAGCGGGTGGCGGCCCTGATCGATCTCCCGCGCGACGTCGAAGCGCCGCCGGACGTTCTCACCGAGGGTATGGACGAAGAACATCCGCCAGTCGATGATATCGTTGAACGTGTTGCGGGTCTTCGGAAGCTCGGCGTCATCGAAGTCGCGGTAGTTGCGGTTCCAGGCGAGGTTGAGCCGGTCGATCGTCTCGTACTTCTCTTCGAGCCACCCTTTGAAGGCGCGCTCGCAGTTATGGCAGAAGCACAGCATGTCGCCCATCTTCGCAGCGTCATCCGCATAGAGCCGCATCTCCGCCATGCTCTGCGTGAGCTCCGGCTCCGAGGCAACGTTCCAGATCTCGAGCGCCGGGTGATCGCTGTAGCGCTCGACGCAGGCGCGCATGAAGCGGAAGAGGTGCTCCATGACGTCCGGGTGGTTGAGGCAAATGCCGAGCCCGCCGATCTGCCGGTGAGGCTGAGTCTGCGGACCGATGCGCCTTCCGTCGAGCGTCAGCATCGAGGCATCGGGATACTTGCGGTAAATCCATGCGGGCGCCACATCGACGATCGTATTTAGCATGACCTTCAGGTCGTGCTTCTCCGACAGGTCCATCAGCCGGTCGAGATCGTCCCAGTAGAACCGGTCCTCATCCGGGTGATTCCATCGCCACTGCGCCCAGTACTTCACCGAGTTGAAGCCGGCATCCGCCATCGCCTTGAGGTCGCTGTCCCAATCCTCGGGCTTCGGCGACGGCGCGCGGTAATACTGGGATCCGTACTGGAAATAGGTGGAGGTAAGGAGGTCACGCATTGCGAAGTCTGAAGGGGAAGGGCGAAGGGGGAAGGGCGAAGTGAGAAGTGCTAGATCAGGAGGCTGTTACTGTCGACAGGCATTCGGCCAGATGCTCCCCGCCGAGGCGCAGGCCTTCCCTCACCTTCTCCTCGGATCCCTCGTATTCCGGGTCCTCGTGCTCGATTGAGATGACATCGTCATAGCCGATCTCGTGCAGGGTTTCGATGAAGCTCGTCCAGTCGATCGCGCCCTTGCCGGGCATCCGGTAGCGCCACCAGCCACTCGTCCACTTGTCGTCTCCGAGTTGCTCACCGAGGATGCCGTAGCGATAGCCGCCTTCGGGCACGAGTTCGGCATCCTTGGCATGCACGTGGATGATGCGCGACGCGAAATCCCGTGCCGCTCGCTCGTGATCGATCCCCAGCCAGTAGAGGTGCGATGGATCGTAGTTGAGGCCGAAGTTCTCATCCGGGACCTCATTGAACAGCGCTTCCCAGAGCTCGGGTGAATACGCGTAGTTGCCCGGAAGACCGAACTTCGCCCAGTTGTCCATCGGGCAGTTCTCGATCATCAGCTTGACGCCTCGGTCGTTCGCATAGCGCATCATCTCGCGGAAGAGCTCGCCGACTTCACGCATGACGACCTTCGGATGCACCGGCCGGCCGCCAACGAACGTGCCGACACGGTCCACGCCCAGAAGCTGCGCCGCGTCGATCACCTTCTTCAGGTGCTCGTGGTACTCCGAGCGCTTTTTCAGGTCCGGGTGGAGGTTGTTGTCGTAATAGGCCATTGCCGAAACCGACAGGCCGTGTTCGCCGAGCAGGTCGTTGACACGAGCGGCGTCATCCTTCGTGAAGCTTTCGGCCTCGATGTGCCGCGCCATGTAATCGCGGCGCGACTTGAGCGGCCACGCGGCGAGCTCCAGTGTCTCAAAGCCCTGTTCTGCGGCCCATGGAACGATTCGCTCAAGCGGAACGCGCGGAAAGCAGGCGGTGAGAAATCCTATTTTCATGATGGTGAATCTGCTGATGATGTTGCAGGAACGATCCGAAAATCGCCCACAGTCGTTTTCGCCACGTCGTTGGCAGGTGTGCCGCGGCGGAAGATCACGAAGTACGAGGAGGAAGGATGCCCGTCGGCCGGTAGGCAGGCGCTGTGCCAGACGTCACGTGCGATGATTACCGCCTCACCCACCTCCACGCGGAAAGCCGCGATATTCGATTCGGAATCCATGACGGGAAGGATCATCGGCGCATCAACCGGGATGAGCAGCTCCGGCGTTTGCGTGTGTCGTTCGAACCAGTCGATCGGCGAGTCGTGAGCACGCACGACGCACCAGCCGACCTCCGTTTCGCCGTTGATCTCGAAGTGCGCAAGGTCCGACCAGAAGGAAACGGCGTCCGTCTCCACGAGCGGACCATCCGTCGGACGCTGGAACACCTTCCCGAATGGACGGAATGATTCCGCCGTGACCCTTTCTGTGCGAACCTCTTTCATTTGATTGGAGAGCTACAGGTTGATAGCGTCATCCGAACGTCACCCCCGAGTAGAGGATGATGTTGGCGTATGGCGTTGCCTCACCGGTTCGGACGATGGCGATCGCTTCTGCCGTTCGCCGCTTGAACTCGTCGTGCGGAACGGCTTCCGGCGTGAGGTCACCGAGTGCGGACTGCACGTCTTTCATCAACCCGTTGCCGCTTTCGAGCAGCTCCGTGGCAACCAACGCATCCTCAACCTGAAGCTCCTCGAGCACGACAGCGAGCACATCCAGGAATCGTGGGATGTTCGTCGTGACGCCGAGATCAACCACTTCCACGCCTCTGGGAATCGGTAATCCACTATCGCAAATCACCAAACCATCCGTATGGCCCATCGAGGCGATGATGCGGGATAGTTGACTGTTTATGGTACCGATCTTCTTCATGAATGCATATGGTTATTTGCGCCTGCATTCGTCGCGATCTCCACGATCGTGCCGTCGAGTCCGAGCCTGTTGAGCGGAAGGTCAGCCCATGTCGGCATCGATGACTGTGCACCTTTCTTTGTGACCGAATAGGATGCAACGGCATTCGCGAGCACGAGCGTATCGTCGAGCGGAAGTCCGCCCGCCAGGCCGAAAGCCAGGGCGCCATTGAAGGCATCTCCCGCGCCCGTGGTGTCGACCACCGATGCGGGCACGGCTGGAAAGTGCTGTGTCGACTCGCAGGTGACGAGCAGTGCACCATGCTCGCCGCGAGTAACGATTACGGCGCCGACGCCGCGCTCGAGAAGTCGCCTCGCCGCGCGCTCTGCGGATGCCGCATCCGTGACGGCAATCCCCGTCAGGCGCTCGCACTCGGTTTCGTTCGGCGTCAGATAGTCGACATGGCGCAGCAGTGAATCGGGAAGCTCGGCAGCGGGAGCGGGATTAAGGATGACGGTGGCGCCGGCTTCTTGCCCGAGCTCTGCAGCCCGCACAACGCTTTCGAGCGGAATCTCAAGCTGCAGCATAATGACACTCGCCTGTTTGAAGAGCTCTGCATCACGATCGATCTCATCGGGCGTCAGGCGCATATTGGCACCGGCCACCACGACGATCTCGTTTTGACCGCTGCCGTCGACCGTAATCAGCGCGATACCGGTCGAGCCCGAAGGATCCTCCCGCATATGACCGATCCGAACGCCGTCGTCTGAGAGACTCGTCCGGAGGCGGTCGCGGAAAACGTCGTTGCCGACCCGGGCGATCAACTCGACATCTCCACCAAGGCGTGCACAGGCGACGGCCTGGTTCGCGCCTTTGCCGCCGGGATACATCGCAAATTCCTTCGCAAGTATGGTCTCACCGGGCTGCGGAAATTGGTCACAGGTCACGACCATGTCCATGTTGGCGCTTCCGACGACCAGCACCGATCCCCCTGAAGATTCGGCTGCCATTTATATCTCTCTATATTTATCAGTACTCATCTCTGCTGAGATGCCACGGCCCGGTGGCAACTATTTCGCAAGCCGACCATCCTGGTCCAGTTCATACACGTGTTCATGTATGATTCGGGGCGCGGCGAAAAGGCCGGATTCCTGCGAGACGCCCTCCAGGATGTTGAGCAGCGTATTCGTTACGCGGAGCTCGATCTCGTTGGCGCCGGGTTTCAGCAGGTCCGTCACGTCGAGGCGGTACGGATGCCATGGCGCAACCCGGCCTTCACTGCCGTTGATCGACACTTCAAGCACGTCCTCACCTACTTCCGCTTCGAGAATGAGCCGCCCGCCGTCGAGGTATTCTTCCGGCACATCGATCTTCGTGCGATAGATGCCGGTGCCCGAGAATACCGGATAGCCCTGCGTGGTCCAGTCACCGACCTGAATGTCCTCCCGACGAGTCACGATGACGTGATCGCCCGAGCTGCCGGGTTCGACGCCGAAGTCGCCGATGATCTTGAGGAGGTCGAGCATGCCGTCGGTCTTGCGTGTTGCGACAAGGCGCACGACCACCGAGTTGCGGCCCGTCTTCAGATACTGCTGGATGTCGACCTCGCGGATCTCAGAGTCGAGGTAACTTCTCGTCCCTCGATCGCTGACTTCCTCTCCGTTGATCCAGAGCCGGTATTCGCTGCCGCTGAAGCCGTCGATCATCACTCGCGTGTTCGCCGGCGGCATGTCGCGAATCTCGAAATGCGTCCGGTACCAGAGCGTGACCGGGTACGTCGGTTCGTCGCGCTCCTGCGGAAGCTGCATCTCCCACGCGCCGCTCGTCACCTCGAGCCACTCGCCATCCTCGAAGCCCGACTCGTGCCACGGGCCTTCGTCTTCTCCATCGACCAGCTTCATCCGCCAGTTGTC
>CAZKDQ010000118.1:0-8582 GCA_964551345.1 uncultured Rhodothermales bacterium | reverse complement strand
GCGATCGAGACGCGTTTCGCGAAGGATTTCGTCGAAGTGCCGGAGTGGATCGATGGCGGAAAAACACCTTCGACTATTTTCGACGCCAACTTCTCGCCTGATCGACTCAGCACCTTGCGTTCAAGGCTGTCGGCAGCCTACAAAGGATTTAACGCGCTGCTGAAGGTCACAGGCGCAAAGGACCTCCGGTCGGGACAGCCTTTCGAATACAGCACCTACTGGGAAGAAGGGGTCGACATACATCACATCTTCCCGCGTGCGTGGTGCGAGAAGAAGGGAATACCACGCGAGGAATACGACAGCATCATCAACAAGACGCCGCTGTCGGCCCGCACGAACCGCATCATCGGCGGCAATGCCCCCTCTGTTTATCTGGAGCAACTCCAGAACGAGGCCGGCATTCCGGAGCATCAGATGGACGAGTTGCTGAAGACACACGCCATCGATACAGAAAGGCTGAGAGCGGACGATTATGAGAGTTTCATGGCAGCCCGCAAGGAGTCGCTTCTCGTCCTCGTTGAGCAGGTAATGGGCAAGCGCATTCCTCGCGATCAGGCGCCGTTGGAAGGGGAAGATGTTGGAGACGATGTGGAAGAGGTGCTGGAGGAGATGAGCGGGGACTGAATGTCGAAGCTCGACCAGGGGGGCTGTTGACGCCAACCCCTTGGCGGCTGTCGGGCAAACAGCCCCTACCCTTCTGGTGACGGGGTAACGCGGACGCCGTCCGTCGCGCCATTATCCTTCCGCTTTTTCGAGACGCTGTGGTCCAACCGCCTTAGCTTTGCATTCTAAGAATATTTCCATCTTGAGGTAGAGCATGGCACACAACAAGAAGACCTCAAAGTCCGCCGCGTCCAAGGCGTCGACGACGCTGACGAATAGGTCGACCGGCAAATCCAGCAAGTCGGCCGCGGGCTCTGCGCTTTCTCAGAGGAAGTCGACGAAGGTCACCTCCCGAAAAGCGGCGAGCGCCGCTTCGAAGGTGCTTCGCGACGGTCGCACAGGCAAGGCGTCAAAATCGGCGGCAGGCAGCGCCCTGTCACAGAAGCACGGATCAGGTAGAAAGAAGAAGTAGGTGGGCACGAACCCGGCAGATGGGGCGTCGTACCATAAAGGGATTTCAGGAATAGCCGCAGGAAGAGCGATGCAGAAGACGCTTAGAACAGTCAAGAAATCGGCGAAAATCGGCAAAGTGACCCGCAAGCAGGCCTACGATGCCGCGCGCAAGGTGAAGTCGCGGCGCGTGCATTCGCATGATGTCCCGCCCGCCACGAATTATCGGTCTGCGCCGTCGTTCGCCAAGGAATAACCGATGCCCGGCGGCTCCTACGACGAGAACGTCTTCATAAACTGCCCGTTCGATCGCGAGTACGCGCCGATCTTCGACGCTATCGTTTTTGCCGTTCATGATTGCGGCTTTCAGGCTCGCTGCGCCCTGGAAGAGGACGATGGAGCAAGGGTGCGCGTCGACAAGATCTACGACATCATCGAAGACTGCCGGCTGGGCATCCACGACCTGTCGCGAACCGAACTCGATGACGATTCACGTCTGCCGCGGTTCAATATGCCCCTCGAACTCGGCGTTTTTCTTGGCGCGCGGAGGTTCGGCGGAAAGCGGCAGCCTCGCAAGCGATGCCTTATCCTCGACCGCGAGCGGTTTCGCTACCAGGCGTATATTTCCGACATTGCAGGGCAGGACATCAAGGAGCATCACGACGATCCATCCGAAGCCATCGCAGTGGTGCGGAACTGGCTGAGCTATTATGCACCTGAGGAGGTGATGCTACCCGGAGGTTTGAAAATTACCGAGCGTTACGGCCGCTTTCTCGCGGAGCTTCCTCACATGCTGGAAGAAGTGTCCATCGATGAGAGTGAACTGATCTACAATGACTTCACCACGTTGCTCGTCGGCTGGCTGCGTGCGAACCCGTGGCGCGAAGAAGATTGAGGATGCTCGCGTTTTCCTGCCACGCTGTGAGCAATGTTTGCCGACACAGAATTTTGAATGATGGCAGCCAGTGTCACCGACCGTCGTCTGGATGACGATTTGCTCAACGACCTCGTTCATCGAATCGTCCGGGCAGCCGAGCCGAAGCGAATTATCCTCTTTGGCTCAGCCGCCAAAGGCACCATGACGCCCGACAGTGATCTCGACGTCCTCGTCGTGAAATCCGGCCGCTACCGCCGTATCGATGTGCTGCATGCGATCCGTCGTTCGCTGAGAGGCTTCCCCTTCGCCGTCGACCTCGTTGTGGCCACGCCGGATGAACTGGAAGAATACGGCGACTCCTTCGCGCTCGTTTACCATCCCGCATTGAAGGAGGGGCAGGAATTGTATGCTGCGTAACCGGCCCACAGAAGTCTGATGGCTTCTTCGTCCTCGATCGAGTAATTCGCCGCTAACGCATATGGCACTCAACCCTGTCGTCTTCACCGAAAAGATCGTCCGTAGCTTCCTACGGTATCAACTGACGACCTACCCGTTTGCCGACGAGCGGCTGCATGCGCAGATGCGGCAGCTGCTTTCGTTGGATGAGACCAGACAGTCGCCTCTGCTACGAGGACCGTTCGTAAGTCTCTCACGCCCCTTCCGTCAGGGGGCAGCCGTTGAGGATATCATCGCCGACGGCGTTTTCCATCCGCACATGCGCCAGCGGATCCCCAAAGAGATCACGCATCTCTACGGGCACCAGGAAGAGGCCGTTCGGGCAATCCACGAGGGCAAGACCACGCTCGTCTCGACCGGGACCGGATCAGGAAAGACGGAGTGCTTCCTCTACCCGATCGTGAGCAAGTGCCTGAGCCTTCGCGACGAGGGAGCGTCGCCCGGCATCAGCGCCGTCATCGTCTATCCCATGAACGCCCTGGCCGAGGACCAGCTTGGTCGAATGCGGTCGCTGCTCGCCGGCACGGGCATTCCATTCGGGATGTACGTCGGCAAGACACCGGAGCGAGAGGTCGATGTCGCGGGAATCCGAATGCCCGCCGGATCGACGCGGGCGCAGTACGAAGCGCGAGTTGCGAAGGTCCGGGACGAGAAGCGCAGCGAGACGGTCTATCCGGCCGAAGAAGTATGTTCGCGAGAGATGATGCGCAGGCCGGGCAAGCAGCCGCGTATCTTGCTCACAAACGTAAAGCAGCTCGAACTCCTGCTTACGAGGCAACAGGACGCAGAGCTGTTCGGTGATGCGCGCCTCGACTTCCTGGTTTTCGATGAGGCGCATACCTTTACGGGTGCTCAAGGAGCTGAAACGGCGTGCCTCATCCGTCGTCTTCGAACCTTCTGCGGTCGCAATGAGCAGCAGACCGTCTGCGTGGCTACATCGGCTACGATCGTCGATCAAGAAAATCCTGACGCCGGTCGCCAGTTCGCCTCCCGCTTCTTCGGCGTACCGGCCGGGCAGGTCGCCACGATCGGCGAAGCTTACGAGCGCGAGACGTGGAGCGATGATCGGACGATCCCGTTCCCGCCGGAGTCGGACCCGAACGAGATTCTGGCCGCGGCCGTCGAGGCGGTGGAAGACGAGACAGGAAAATCCGTGCGAGAAGTCTACCGCATGCTCTCCGGATCGGAGCTGTTGGGAGAGAACTGGCAGGATGCATTATACTCGGCGCTCTCGCGCAACGAGCTGGTGTTCCGGCTGACGGAGCTGCTTGCCTCGCCACGCTCGCTCTCCGAGCTTCCGGAGGCGCTGGAAGAGTCCATCAGCCGTCCCGTTACCGAGGCCGAAGTCCTCGCATGGCTAACGCTCGGTGCCGCCGCACGCGAGGAAGGCAGGCCGCTCCTCCGACCCGTAGTGCACACATTCGTGCGTGGTATCAGCGGTGCCGTCGCAAGCTTTCCCGCTGAACGCGATGAGCCATCCCTCTGGCTCGCCGCTGAGGACGAGGTGGACGCGCTCGAGAACGGCGAGCAGCACGCCCATTTTCCCGTCCTCACCTGCACGACATGCGGCCAGCACTACTTTACGGCGTTTTTGAAGGACTTCGAGTTCGCGAAGAAGGAGCCTGGCGGAGGTGAGGCTGCTGGCGACACGCTCTACTGGGAGCCGCTGGAGGAGGCCCAGGGCGGCAACCGTGTTGTCCTCATCGACCGACTGATAGGCGGAAGTAACGACGAAGACCTGGAGGAGCACAAGCGCACCGCAAGCCTCTATTTTTGTCGCCGCTGCGGGACCGCGCATCCGGAGGCCGGTGGAAACTGCCTCGCCTGCGGCGACCCGGCGCCTCAAATGGAGCTTTTTGCCATACGGCAGAAGGAGGACAATCCGGGTGTGCTTACGAGTTGCCTGTCCTGCGGTACGAATGGACGGCGTATCGGAAGCATCTATCGCGAACCGGCAAGGCCGGTACGGGCTACGAACGTGGCCGACGTGCACGTCCTCGCGCAGGACATAGTCCACCATTCCGAACGGCAGCGCCTGCTTGTTTTCTGCGACAATCGCCAGGACGCGGCTTTTCAGGCGGGGTGGATGAAGGATCACGCACGGCGCTTCCGCTTCCGTGCACTCATGGCAGAAGGCCTCGCTGAGGGTCCGATGTCGGTTGGCGACCTTACGCACTATCTGGACGACTTGCTAAGCCAAGACGAGGCACTATCGCGGGCGATTGTGCCGGAGGTGTGGCTTGTCGCGAGGAAAGAGGGTAGCGGTGGACGCCATGAGCAGGAGCGGCGCAAGTACCTGCGCATCCAGATTCTTCGGGAGATCACGCTGTCCTCCCGGCAGTCGATCGGCCTGGAGCCGTGGGGTCGCATGAAGATCGAATACGAAGGGCTGCATGAGGGACTGCGGTGGATCCAGCAACATGCACATCGTCTCGGCTTGCCGGCCGACGCGCTGCGTGAGGGCGTGGCCGGGCTGCTGGACTACCTTCGGAGAAAGCGCATCCTCTTCGATCCGGACCATCAGATATACTCCAAATACTGGCTGGAGGGTGATCCCATCATCCAGCAGGGATATCTGCCGTACACAGGGTCGCCGATCGGCACCAAGCCGCGGCGAACATCCGACGACAAGTCGGATCGAGTAACCCAGTGGCTGACCTCGTCCGGCGACACGACGATCCGGCAAATGGCTCGTAAGTGGGGCGCGCCGAGTGACCAGATCGAGGATTTCCTCGAATCACTCTTCGAAATGCTCGTCGAGCGTGGTCTGCTGCGTCCGGTCACGTTGAGAGGCGCACGCGACCGTCCCCTGGCAAATGTTTCGGACGTGTATCAGGTGCATGCAGACCGTCTGCGCCTTCAGCCCAACCGTGGATTCTGGCAGTGCACGAATTGTCGCCGCCGCACGACGCGGCGGTCCCCGCACGATGCATGCCTCGCGTGGCGCTGCGACGGCACGCTCGAATACCAGCCAGAGCCAAAAGACAACTACGACCTGCAACTCCTCGACGAGGGCTATTCGATGATACGCCCCGAGGAGCACACGGCAATGGTGCCAACGGACGAGCGCGAGCGACTCGAGAACCTGTTCAAAGGCGATTCGGACGCCGTAAACACCTTCGTCTGTACGCCGACGCTCGAACTGGGCGTGGACATCGGCGCGCTCGATGCCGTTCTGATGCGGAACGTCCCACCACTGCCCGCCAATTACTGGCAGCGCGCGGGACGCGCTGGGCGCCGGCACCGCATGGCGGTCGACGTTACGTACTGCCGACCGGTCTCGCATGACCGGGCCTATTTTGCCGACCCCGTCAAGCTGCTTGCCGGACGCGTCGATCCGCCTGCCTTTAACCTGCGGAACGATCTGATGGTGATGAAGCATGTCCACGCGACAGTCATCACCCGGCTCTTCCAGTACACGCGGGATCCGTCACGAAGCGACGAGGATCGCGAACACGTTCGGACCGTGCTTGAGGATGCGTTGCCCCGGGAGGTGTCGCACTATCTCTTTGAGGGCGGCGTCGTGCGGACGGATCCTTTCGATCTCACGCCGCTGCAAATGCTCATCGAGCAGAATGTCGAAGATCTGGCGGCTTACGTTGAGAGTGCATTCCGCCAGGGGTGGCCCGAAGCCGATGCAGAGGCGACAGAGAGAGAGGTCCTCCGCCGACACGTCGCGGGGTTTACCAACCAACTCGCGGACCTCATTGAGCGACTCAGAGCCAGGCTCCGGTGGGCTCTCACACAGATCAAGCGGCTGAACGCAACCCGCGAGCAGCAGGGGACGCTCGAGCCGGAGGACGATAGCATATACCGGCGGTGCGACACTCTTATCAAACGCCTGAAAGGTGCTCGACGGCGAGGCCGCCGAGAGGCGGAAGGCTACGACGAAACGAACACCTACAGCGTGCTCTCGGCCGAAGGCTTTCTGCCGGGTTATGGCCTGGAGGTGGGATCGATCCTGGGGACGGCGGAGATCCCGTTCTGGCAGACCGGCGCGATGCAGTTCACCCTCCCGAGGCCGCCCAGCGTGGCGTTGCGCGAATACGTTCCGGGGAATCTGATCTATGCCAACGGCCACAAATTCGTCGCACGGCGCTTTCATCGGGAGGTGGACGAGCACCGCATCGATATGCCGGTGTTCGAGGTGTCCGTTGAGCGGCAGGCCGTAAAGGAGACGCCGGCCCGCTACGATGGCGGTGCGTTCGGGACGCAGCACCTCCAGACGATGGCTGTATGCGACGTCGATCTCATGCACCAGGCTCACATTTCTGACGAGGAGACGTTTCGCTTCCAGATGGGGGTCGCGATCTACGGAATCGAGCGCGATCAGCACAACGGTGGGACGGCCTACGCCTGGGGTCCACAGGCGCTGCACCACCGGCGCGGCCTGCGTCTTCGCCTCGTGAACGTCGGCTCCAGGCGTGCGACCGATCAGTTCGAGCGCCTCGGATACCCCGTCTGCACGGTCTGCGGACAAAGCATCTCGCCGCTTTCATCCGAACGGCAGCGTGAGCAATTCGCGGAGTCGCATGAGGAGCGCTGCGGACGACGGCCGGTGAACATTGGCTTCCACGCCGATGTGGCCGCCGACGCGATTTCCCTGCCGGGATGTGCCGATTATACGACCGCCTACAGTGTACTGGAAGCACTGCGTTTCGCCGCAACGCGTGCGCTCGACATGCACATGGAGGATCTCCAGATACTCGTGATCGGACACATCGATCGCGAGGAGGTCGACGCTCTTCTGTGGGACCCGATGCCCGGCGGTTCGGGTCTCCTCGACCAGATATGCGAACGGTTCGAAGAGGTCGTGGCGATTGCAAGCGAGATCGTGAGTGACTGTCCGTCCCTCTGTGAAACCTCTTGCATCGACTGTCTGCAGACGTTCCGGAACGGCTTCTACCACAAATATTTGGATCGCCAAGTGGCGCTCGATCGGCTGAAAGGGTGGGGAATGCGGCTGCGACGATCCCACGAAATCCCGCCGAAGCGACCGTCGAAGGAGCCCGCCGGCGACGAGCAACCGGTGAACGAAGCGGAACGACGGCTTCGGCACCTTCTGCTTCGTGCCGGCTTCGAGGAAGGCACCCGAGGCGAGCAGCTGCGGCTTGATCCGACGATCGGCACGACAACGCCCGACGTCATCTTTCGGGCGCAGCATCACGATGAAGACGAGGGCGTTTGCATTTATCTGGACGGCCTCAGCGAGCATATCCATGGCAATCCGAAGCGAGCCGAGCAGGACCGCCAGATTCGCGACTGGCTGCGCAACAACGGCTATGACGTGATCGAAATCGCTGCGAGCGATCTCTATGATGTGGGTGCCATGGAGCTGCACTTCCGTCGGTTGGCGGGATACCTGCGCAAGGACGACGTACGGTCCCGAGTCCGCAAGGACAGGAGCTGGTTCGATGTCGATGGAGTGGCTACGGAGGAGCCGGTCTTGCGGATTGTAACGCCGGATCCCAAGCGGCGATACATCGACTGCGTGCCGTTGGTACCGTTGAAGGCCGCTGCTGGCGCCTTCGGCGACCCGCAGTTCATGAATGATGGCGAGTGGGAGTGGGTGGAGATTGACACGGTGCGCAGACTACGAGAGGGAATGTTCGTCGCTAAGGTCGAGGGTAAATCCATGGAGCCGCTCATCCCCGACGGCGCCTACTGCCTCTTTTCGGCCCCGGTCACAGGCTCACGGAAGAGCAAGATTGTCCTCGTCGAACTTCGCGACGCAATCGATCCCGACACCGGCGAGCGCTACACGGTGAAGCGATACGAAAGCGAGAAGACGACAGAAGGCGATGGTGCGTGGCGCCACGTGTCGGTAACACTGAAGCCAGAGAATCCTGATTATGAGCCGATTCGGCTGGCGGTCGAGGATGAGGAGCGGCTAAACGTGGTGGCGGAGCTGGTGAAGGTGGTAGGGCGAGAATTAGTGGTGCCGTAGGAGCACGGCAGACTCTCTCAAGCTGGATACGGCAGGCTGAAACGTGACCGGGGACGCCGGTCGGGCACGCCTCAGAATCGACTGGTTCTGGGGCGTTGCTATATGGTGGGCACCATCAAAGCGAACCACTTGCGCTCGTAATTTGGCGCTGCCGGTCTTTCAAGAAGTCCCGCGTAATCTGTAGGCGTTTTCTGTTGCCTGGCTGGATGAAGGGCGATCGTAATGCCGCGCTACCGTCCACCTCAAAGG